>CALIXC010000001.1 GCA_938046755.1 uncultured Lautropia sp.
ATGAATAAAAGAGCGAAATAAGACCGCGCAGGCTGCAAGGCGCAGGCCGCCCGGAGCCGCGCTTTTTGCACTCACGGGCAGGCTTTGGGCCGGTTTTCAGGCCAGTGCCTGGCGCATGGCGGCGATGGTTTGGGCGTAGTCGCTCTGGCCGAAGATGGCGCTGCCGGCCACGAAGGTGTCGGCCCCGGCGTCTGCCACACGGCGGATGTTGGCGGGCTTGATGCCGCCATCGACTTGCAGGCGGATGTCGCGGCCTGATTGCTCGATGCGGCGGCGCGCCTGTTCGGTTTTGCGCAGGGCGCTGTCGATGAAGCTCTGGCCGCCAAAGCCGGGATTGACGCTCATGATGAGGATGAGGTCGATGTCGTCAATCAGCCAGTCGAGCACGTCCAGCGGGGTGGCGGGGTTGAAGGCCAGGCCGGGGCGGCAGCCTGCGGCGCGGACGCGCCGGCCGTGGCTTCGGTGTCGATGATGGCGATCAGCTCATCGGCCACGACCGTGGCGCCGTCACCTTTCTTGATGTCGGTGATCACGCCAGCCGACGGCGCGGGCAGTTCCAGCACCACCTTGTCGGTCTCGATGTCGACGAGGTTCTCGTCACGGGCGACAACATCGCCGACTTTCTTGTGCCATTGCAGCAGCGTGGCTTCGGCCACCGACTCGGACAGCTGCGGCACCTTGACTTCAATCTGAGCCATTTTGGGAAAACTCCGGGATCTTTTTGGGAATGGGGATATGGCGGAACACCCCGGGGGCCAGGAAACAGCCGGCCGCGGGGGTTCCCGTCAGATGGGAGGATCAGTGCTTGTCCTTGCCGCCCTTGGTGCGGCCGGCACCACCGAAAGCGTTGTCCAGCAGTTCCTTCTGCTGGGCAAAGTGCTTGTCGTAGTAGCCGACGGCCGGCGAGGCCGAGGCCGGACGACCTGCATACGACAGCTTCTGCCCGTCCTTCAGGACTTCCTGGAAGTGGTGCTGGATGAAGAACCACGCACCCTGGTTCTGCGGCTCATCCTGGCACCAGACGATCTGCGTGGCGTTCGGATAGCGGTTGAACTCGGCCTCGAAGGCCTTGTGCGGGAACGGATAGAGCTGCTCGATGCGCACCAGGGCCACCTCGTTCTCCAGCTCGCGGGCGCGACGCTCGGCCAGCAGATCGTAGTAGACCTTGCCGCTGCAGAAGACCACGCGCCGGACCTTGGACGGATCGGCCACGGTGTCGCCCAGCACGGTCTGGAAGCGGCCATTGGCCAGTTCCTTCAGCGGCGAGACGGCTTCCTTGTGGCGCAGCAGCGACTTGGGCGTCATCAGCACCAGCGGCTTGCGGAACGGGCGGATGAGCTGGCGACGCAGCGCATGGAAGATCTGCGCCGGCGTGGTGGGCTGCAGCACCTGCATGTTGCTTTCGGCGCACAGCTGCAGGAAGCGCTCCAGACGGGCCGAGGAGTGCTCGGGACCCTGCCCTTCGTAGCCGTGCGGCAGCATCATCGTGAGGCCGCAGGCACGACCCCACTTGGTCTCGCCCGAGGAGATGAACTGGTCGATGACCACCTGGGCACCGTTGACGAAGTCACCGAACTGGGCTTCCCAGATCACCAGGCTGTTGGGTTCGGCGCTGGCATAGCCATACTCGAAGGCCAGCACAGCCTCTTCGGAGAGCACCGAGTCGATGACGATAAACTGTGCCTGATCCTCGGTGACATGCTGCAGCGGGATGTAGGTGCCCTGGTCGTGCTTCTCGCGGTTCTGGTCGTGCAGCACGGCATGACGGTGCGAGAAGGTGCCACGGCCCGAGTCCTGACCGGACAGGCGCACCGGGTAGCCTGCGGCCACCAGCGAGGCAAAGGCCAGGTGCTCGGCCATGCCCCAGTCCAGCGGCTGCTCGCCTAGCGCCATGGCGCGACGGTCGGCGACGACCTTCTGCACCAGCGGGTGCAGCTTGAAGCCTTCGGGCACCTGGGTGATGCGCTCACCCAGACGCTTGAGCTCACTGATGGGCAGGCCGGTGTCGCCGGCGTCGGTCCATTTCCGGTTGAGGAACTGGCTCCAGTCGGAGGCAAAGCGCTTGTGGTTGGTGATGACCGGGTCGACCGTGTGCTTGCCGGCGTCCATGGCGTCGCGGAAGGCGGTGACCAGCTGGTCGGCGTAGCCTTTCTCGATGGTGCCCTGGGCTTCCAGACGGTCGGCGTACAGCTTGCGGGTGCCGGGGTGAACGCCGATGCGCTTATACATCAGCGGCTGGGTGACGGACGGGGTGTCCTGCTCGTTGTGGCCCAGCTTGCGGAAGCAGACGATGTCGACCACCACGTCCTTGCGGAACTTCATCCGGTAGTCGAGCGCCAGCTTGGTGACGAAGACCACGGCTTCGGGATCGTCGCCGTTGACGTGGAAGACCGGCGCCTCGATGGACTTGACCACGTCGGTGCAGTAGAGCGTGGAGCGCGAGTCGCGCGTGTCGGAGGTGGTGAAACCGATCTGGTTGTTAATGACGAGGTGCACCGTGCCGCGCGTGCTGTAGCCGCGGGTCTCGGTCAGGTTCAGCGTCTCCATGACGACGCCCTGGCCGGCGAAGGCCGCGTCACCGTGGACCACGACCGACAGCACGTCGGAGCCGTCACGGTCGCCGCGGCGCACCTGGCGCGCCTTGGTGGAACCTTCGACCACGGGGCCGACGATCTCGAGGTGCGACGGGTTGAAGGCCAGCGACAGGTGCACGGGACCTGCCGGGGTGGAGACATCGCTGGAAAAGCCCTGGTGGTACTTCACGTCACCGCTGGGCAGGTCGGCAGCATGCCGGCCCTCGAATTCGGCGAACAGGTCCTTGGGCATCTTGCCCAGCACGTTGACCAGCAGGTTCAGGCGGCCGCGGTGGGCCGAACCGATGACCATTTCCTGCAGGCCATGGTTGCCGCCCTCGCGGACCAGCTCGTCCATGGCGGCGATGAAGCTCTCGCCGCCTTCCAGCGAGAAGCGCTTCTGGCCAACGTAGCGGGTGTGCAGGTAACGCTCCAGGCCCTCGGCGGCGGTCAGCCGCTCAAGGATGCGTTTCTTCTGCTCGGCACTGAAGCCGAAGCGGCCACGCACGGATTCGAGGCGTTCCTGGATCCAGCGTTTGGCGGCCGGATCGGACATGTGCATGAACTCGGCGCCGATGGAGCCACAGTAGGTTTCGCGCAGCGCCTGCACGATCTCGCGCAGCGGCGCACTCTCGAAGCCGAAGAAGGTGTTGGCGGCCGAGTAGAGGTGAGCGTGGTCACCCTCGGTGAAACCGTAGAACGATGGCGACAGCTCGGGGATCTCGGGGCGTTCGCGGCGCTTCAGGGGGTCGAGGTCGGCGTGGCGCGAACCCAGACCGCGGTAGGCGGCGATCAGCTGTGCAACGTAGATCTGCTTGCGGGCCGTTTCCACGTCGCCGCCCATCTGCTGGGGCTGCAGCGCGCCTTCACGGGCACGCTCGGCGAACGACTGGACGATCGGCGCATGGGCCACGTCGCGGGTTTCGGGATTGCCATCGGACGCGGGCAGCGACTGCAGGTTGTCGAAGTACGCACGCCAGGTCTCATCGACCGAGGCAGGATTGGCGAGGTAGCTTTCGTACAGCTCCTCGACGAAAGGGGCATTGCCGCCGAACAGGTACGAGTTCTGGCGAAAGGCGCTCATCATGTTTGCTTCACCTGTCAAACGAGTTTCTCGTTGAAGTCGTGCCGGGGAGAATCGTCCCGGATCACATGCGGTCCTGGCTTCCAGGACCTGCATGCAGCAACCGGCCGGTCCGTCCGGCCCAGCGAGACTGAAAAGTCAGTCCGCATAATAGCACCGCGATCAGGGGCTTCCGGCCGACCAGCGGGGCGTTTCAGGGATAACCCGTAGCCTCCTGTGGCCGGAACCCCACCGACGGCGGATTCAGCGCGACGACTGGCGCGGCAGTCGCAGCAGGGCGCGCAAGCGGCCCACTTCCTCCATCAGGTCGGCTGTCAGGGCCGCCAGCTGCGGGTCGGCATCGAAGGTGCGCTCCAGGTCGGCGATGCGCCGGGCGCGCACGATGCCATGACCCGGAAAGCGCCAGGCCTGGACATCGGCACCGGGGCTGGCATCGCCCTCGCCGGCCAGATCCACCACGCCACCGTGCACGCGCTGGACTACCCAGGTCTCGCTCACGTTGCAGGCATTGGCGAACTGGGCGATGGTCAGGCTGTGTTGCTCCAGCACCTCGATGTGGCCGGAGTCGTCGGAAAAGACCTTGTCGTTCATGCTGCGCTGTCCTCTCGATTCGTCGGGTTGCCGAATGCCCTGGCCAGGGCGGCATAGGCTTCACGCTGGGCATCGGTGGTGGGCACGGGCACGGTGATCTCCAGCACCAGGTACAGGTCGCCCGGCTCCTTGGCCGGCAGGCCCTTGCCGCGGATGCGCAGCTTGCGACCGGACTGGCTGCCGGGCGGAACGCTGATCTGGAAGGTGCCGGCCAGGGTGTGGAATTCGACCGGGCCACCGAGTACGGCCTGCCAGGGCGTGACGTGCACCTGCTGGTACACGTCCTTGCCTTCGGCATGCCAGCGCCTGTCGTCGGCAAACTTCACCTCCAGCAGCAGGTCGCCCGCGGGCCCATGGCCCATGCCGGGCTGACCCTTGCCAGCCAGGCGGATCATCTGCCCTTCGCGCACGCCCTTCGGAATGCTCACTTCCAGCTCACGCACGCGCTCGTGTGCATGGCCCTCGTCATCCAGCTCGACGGTGCGCAGCGCCAGTGTGCGCTTCGTGCCGCTGTAGCTTTCGGGCACCGTCATGTGAATGGTGGCGTGCTGGTCGGCACCCCGCATGTCGTGCGGCTGGCCGCCACGCCGGAAGGTCTGGCCACGACCGAACAGCTCCTCGAAGAAGCTGCTGTAGCCGGCACCGTCCTCGAAGCCATCGCCCCGATGGGTGCCGAATCCGCCAAAGCCCGATGCCCTCTGGGCGCCCTGCCAGCCCGGCGGCGGCTGGAAGCCCCCCTGCTGGAACTGGCCGGCATCACCCAGCTGGTCGTAGGCGGCACGCCGCTCGGGGTCGGACAGCACCGTGTTGGCCTCATTGATCTCGGACATCCGCTCGGCCGCATCGGGTTCCTTGCTGACATCCGGGTGGTACTTGCGTGCCAGCCGACGATAGGCCTTCTTGATCTCGTCGGCACTCGCGGTCTTCTCGACCCCGAGGATCTTGTAGTAATCCTTGTAGTCCACGCGAACTCCCTGTCTGGTGGGGTTGTGTGCCCTATTTTCCCGCAGGCGTCGGCGTCCGGCGAAATTTCCCGGAAGACGGATGTGCAGATGGGGGTACGGGCCGGGTGTTGCGGGGTCTGACGGATGCGCACGATCACCTTGTCTCAGGGGACGGAACCGGACGAACGGTGGCTGCAAGGCGCCGAAACGTCAGAACATGTCAGAAGGGACTTGTCAGGAGTTATAGAATAATTAAATCGAAAGCAGCATAAACAGTGTAAAAAACTATTTCACCATGGCGTCCGTGGCGCGGAGATGATCGCATCCCCTTCCCCGTCCGCCCATTTTCGACCGCATGGCCGACACGCACTCAATCAAGGCAAAATAATCATGCAAACGCTTCAGACCACCAACCTCATCATCGGTTTCGGCAAGGCCGGCAAGACGCTGGCAGCTGACCTGGCCAAGCACGGCCAGGACGTGATTCTGGTAGAAGCTTCCGACCAGATGTACGGAGGCACCTGCATCAACATCGGCTGCATCCCGTCCAAGAAACTGCTGGTGGAAGGTGAACGCCGTGCCACGTGCGCCACCGAGGGGGCCGAAGTCTTTGAGGCGGCGATGAAGGCCAAGAATGGCCTGATCCCCAAGCTGCGCGCTGCCAACTTCGCCAAGCTGGACGAGATGGAGCGGGTGCGTGTCATCAACGCCCATGCACGCTTCGAGGACGCGAACACCGTGATCGTCACCGGTGCCGTGGGTGACGCCGGCGAACAGGGGGAGCGCGCCATCCGTGCGGAGCGCATCTTCATCAATACTGGCAGCCTGCCGGTGGTGCCGAAGATCCCTGGCGTGGACGGTCCCCGGATCCATGACAGCACCGGCGTGCTGTCGCTGGAGGCTCATCCCCGGCGGATGGTGATCGTCGGCGGTGGCTACATTGGTCTGGAATTCGCCTTCATGTACCGGGCCTTCGGCACGGAAGTGACGGTCATCGACGCGCTGGACACCTTCCTGCCGCGTGAGGACCGCGACATTGCCGACGAGATGCGCCGCATTCTGGAAGCACGCGGCGTGAAGATCGTGCTGGGCGCGAAGATCACGCACTTCGAGGAAACGAAGAGCGCCGAGGGCAAGGACCAGACCACGGTGGTGACGGATGGCGGGCGTTTCGACGCCGATGCCGTGCTGCTGGCCATTGGCCGTCGCCCCAATACCGACGGGCTGCAGCTGGAGCGGGCCGGGGTGCGCACCAACGCACGCGGCTTCATCGAGACCGACGACCACCTGCGCGCTGCCCCGCACATCTGGGCCATGGGCGACGTGGCCGGCAGCCCGCAGTTCACCTACATCTCGCTGGACGACTACCGCATCGTGCGTGACCAGCTGCTGGGCAGTGGCCAGCGCAGCCGCGCCGACCGTGCCGTCTTCCCGACGGCCGTGTTCACGCAGCCGCCGCTGGGCCACATCGGCATGACCGAGAGCACCGCACGCGCCGCCGGCCGCAACATCCGGGTGGCCTCGATGAAGGCGATGGCGATTCCGAAGGCCAAGGTGCTGGGGCAGACCGACGGGCTGCTCAAGGCGGTGGTCGATGCCGATACGGGTCGCATCCTGGGCGTGACGCTGCTGTGCGCCGAGGCCCATGAGGTCATCAACCTCTTCAAGATGGCAATCGACCACGACATCCCGGCCCGCTACGTGAAGGACCAGATCTTCACGCACCCGACGATGACCGAGGCGCTCAACGATCTGTTCGCCACGCTGGGCTGATACCCTGCTCCGGCCGGTTGCCCCCGGCCGGCCTCGGTTTCAACGGCGCTGTTTTTGAAAATAGTTCACAATGCTGACATGCTTGCCTGCCATGGAGGGGCCACATGTCGGAATTGGCGAATTTCCTGTCCAACCAGCCCATGCTGGCACTCTTTGCCACCATGGCGCTGGGACACGCAGTAGGCGCCGTCAGCATCAAGGGCTTCTCGCTGGGCTCGGGCGCCGTGCTGTTCGTGGCACTGGCGGTCGGCGCCTTCGCACCTGCATCGGCCATGCCCTCGGCGCTCGGATCGCTGGGGCTGCTGCTCTTCCTGTATGGGGTGGGCCTGGCCTATGGCAAGCAGTTCTTTGATGGTCTGACCAGCCCGGTGGGGCTGCGGGCCAACGCTGCCTCGATCATCGGCGTGGTGATCATGGCGCTGATGACGGTGGCCACGGTCTGGCTGTTCCCCAGCGTCTCGTTGCCCGAGACGCTGGGCGTCTTCGCCGGCGCCGGTACCAGCACCTCGTCGCTGCAGGCGGCCATGGCGCTGACCGGCAACAACCTGCCCGCCACCGGCTATTCGGTGGCCTATCCGTTCGGCGTGGCCATCCCGATCCTGGTCATCGGTCTGTACAACGCCTTCTTCCGTCCGCGGATTGCCCCGCAGGAGCGCATCTCGCTGAAGATGTATGCGGTGCGCGTGGAAAACGGCTATGTGGTAGGCAAGACCCTCCTCGATCTGGCCGGCTGGCTGCCCGAGGGCGTGGCGGCCTCCACCGTCTACCGCGATGGGCAGGCCCATTCGGCCGAAGTACACGGACCGCTGCAGCTGGGGGACGTGGTGCTGATCACCGGCGTGGACGCCGAGCGCATGACCGAGGCCGAGAAGATGCTGGGCCAGCACGTGGGCGACACCTTCCGGCGCAGCCACGGCGAGCTGGACTACTTGCGGCTCTTCGTTTCCAACACCAAGCTGGCGGGCAAGACCATCCGTGAGGTCAAGCGGATGCTGGACTTCGAGACCAGCTTCCTGCATGTGCGGCGTGTCGACGAGGACATCAGCGTCACGCTGGACCTGACGCTGGAGGTCGGCGACCAGATCGGCGTGCTGGCCCACATCGAGCACATTCCCGACCTACGGCGCGTCTTTGGCGACTCGGTGCGCGCCAGCGGCGAGATCAGCTTCATCGGCATCGGCCTGGGCGCTGCACTGGGCCTGGGGCTGGGTGCCGTTCCCATCTACCTGCCGGGGCTGGGCCGCTTCACGCTGGGCTTTGCCGGCCTGTTGCTGGTGGCCCTTGTCCTGGGCAAGGTCCGCAAGACCGGTCGCATCACCTGGACGATGCCTGTGCCTGCCAACCTGGCGCTGCGCAACTTCGGCCTGTCGCTCTTTCTGGCGCAGGTGGGCATGGCCTCGGGCGAGACCTTCGTGCAGACCGTCACCCACAGCGGCGTGTACCTGCTGGTGGGCATCGTCTTCGTGACCGTGCTGAGCCTGGTGGTGCTGCTGCTGTGCCTGCATGTTTTCAAGCTGCCCTTCGACATGGCGGCCGGTGTGATGTCGGGCGCCACCGGCAACCCCGCCATCATTGCCTTCACCAGCCGCACGCTGGGCACCGACAAGCCCGATATCGGCTATGCCATGATCTTCCCGTCGATGACGATCCTGAAGATCGTGATGGTGCACATCCTGGGGGCTGTCCTGGGCGTGAGCTGATTCCAGCCGAGTTTGCCGAGAGCCATCCGAGGGGGAGGGGCACGGGGTGGCTCCGTTGGATCGGGGCGTGAAGGCTGTCCCGTAATTCGGCATACCTTACAATTACGGATCAACCTGAAAGGCCCCCCATGAATCCGTTCACTCTGGTACTGATTG
>CALIXC010000002.1 GCA_938046755.1 uncultured Lautropia sp.
GCCATTGGCCAGGCGCTGAAGGCGCGGCGCGCCAGGGGCAAAAAGGCGGCTTGCCATGCCCAGTGAAACCAGCACAAGCCCGCTGTGGCGCTACGCCACCCTCACCGACGTGGGGCGCGTGCGGCAAAACAATGAAGACGCCATCGTCATTCACCCCGAGCAGCAGCGTGCCGCCACCGCTGTTGGAAAAGGCCACCAGCTCCGTTGCCAGCGCATCGGGGTGAGTCACGGTGCGCTTGAACTGCAGACGACTGTCCTCTCCCAGCGCAATGCGCTGAAGCAGCTCTGCCTCGGTCATGCCGTCATCCCCCCTCTTCGCCATCAGCTCCATCTGCAGCATCTCCTCAAGACAAGGGGAATGCCTCTATCCGGCACCAGACCGGACAGCCCGGCGCTTCTCCCCCGCCGGGCCTCACGGGATTCCCTGAACCTGTCCAGAGAATCCCGTGGATCGATCACACGTGGATCGACTTGTAGCGGAAGCGCTTGGGACGGGCTTCCTCGTCACCCAGGCGGCGACGCTTGTCTTCCTCGTACTCGCGGTAGTTGCCGGCGAAGAACGTCCATTGCGAATCGCCCTCGGCCGCCAGGATGTGGGTGGCGATCCGGTCCAGGAACCAGCGGTCGTGCGAGATGACCAGGCAGCAGCCGGCAAATTCCAGCAGTGCGTCTTCCAGCGCCCGCAAGGTTTCCACGTCCAGGTCGTTGGAGGGCTCGTCCAGCAGCAGCACGTTGCCGCCTTCCAGCAGGGTCTTGGCCAGGTGCAGGCGGCCGCGCTCACCCCCGGACAGCTGTCCCACCAGCTTCTGCTGGTCGGGGCCCTTGAAGTTGAAGCGGCCGATGTAGGCGCGCGACTGCATCTCGAACTTGCCGACGTTCATGATGTCCAGGCCGCCCGACACGTCTTCCCAGACGGTCTTGTCGCCCTGCAGCGATTCGCGCGACTGGTCCACGTAGGCGATGTGCACGGTGTGGCCGATCTTGATCTCGCCACTGTCGGGCTTCTCGCGTCCGGTGATCATCCGGAAGATGGTGGACTTACCGGCACCGTTGGGGCCGATGATGCCGACGATGGCGCCCGGCGGGATCTGGAAGCTGAGGTTGTCGATCAGCAGGCGGTCGCCGTAGGCCTTGGAGACGTTCTGGAACTCAATGACCTGATCACCCAGGCGCTCGGCCACGGGGATGAAGATCTCCTGCGTCTCGTTGCGGCGCTGGTATTCGTAGGACGACAGTTCGTCGAAGCGGGCCAGACGGGCCTTGCTCTTGGCCTGACGGCCCTTGGCGTTCTGGCGCACCCATTCCAGCTCCTTCTTCAGGGCTTTCTGGCGAGCCGATTCAGCGGCTTCTTCCTGCTTCAGGCGGTTGCTCTTCTGGTCCAGCCACGAGCTGTAGTTGCCGCGCCAGGGAATGCCGCTGCCCCGGTCCAGTTCCAGGATCCATTCGGCCGCGTTGTCCAGGAAGTAGCGGTCGTGGGTGACGGCCACCACGGTGCCGGTGAACTTCTGCAGGAACTGCTCCAGCCAGTCCACGCTCTCGGCGTCCAGGTGGTTGGTGGGCTCGTCCAGCAGCAGCATGTCGGGGCGCGACAGCAGCAGGCGGCACAGGGCCACGCGGCGCTTCTCGCCACCGGACAGGTTGCCGATCTTGGCATCCCACGGCGGCAGGCGCAGGGCATCGGCCGCCACTTCCAGCTGCAGCTCGATGTTGTCGGTGCCGGCGGCCTGGATGATGGCCTCGTACTTGGCCTGTTCGGCGGCCAGGGCGTCGAAGTCAGCGTCCGGCTCGGCGTAGGCGGCGTAGATCTCTTCCAGCTTCTGCTTGGCCTCAACAATCTCGCCCAGACCGCCCTCGACGGCCTCGCGCACGGTTTGCTCGGGATCCAGCTGCGGCTCCTGCGGCAGGTAGCCCACCTTGATGCCCGGCATCGGCATGGCTTCGCCGTCGATCTCCTTGTCGAGGCCGGCCATGATCTTGAGCAGCGTGGACTTGCCGGCGCCGTTGGTGCCGAGCACGCCGATCTTGGCGCCCGGGAAGAAGCTCAGGGAAATATCCTTCAGGATCTGGCGCTTGGGTGGCACGGTCTTGCTCACCCGGTTCATCGTGTATACGTATTGGGCCATGTAGCTGCGGCAGCCAGCGCTGCCGGAAAATGAAGCGGACCGGACAGGAAAAGTCTCAGGCCGCCCGCCGTGCGGACGGCGGCGGGAGCTTTTCGATGGGGAAAGCGAACGGTGCCGGGCGGTGCTCGCCATAGCCGATGCGCCCTGGAGGGCACACGGCACGGAATACCCGGTCATACCGGGAAGGGCCCGGAACGGCCCTGCCTGCGGGGGATTATCGCAGACGGCCCGCCGGCAGCCAAACCCCGATCACTTCTGGGACGGTGGCAGGCAGCGGCACTCACGCAGCGTCTGCGCGGCAGGAACGGGCAGCACGGCGGAGGACTGCGCCGGCACCACGGCCATGCAGCCGCGCGGTCCAAAGCGCAGCTGCATGATGAAAGGCTGGGGCTTGCCGCGCCGGCCATCCAGGATCTGGCCGTCGGGCCCGCGCAGGAAGGTCTGGTCCAGCACCAGGTCGCTGCTGTCGACGAAGGCGGCCTCGCCCAGCATTACGCGGCGACCGCTGTAGCGCTCGGCCATGGTCTCGATGGCGGCCAGGCAGGCATGGTTGGTCTGCGCGGCCAGCCGTGCATGCGGCAGGTCAGACAGCGAAGCGCCCGGATCCTGCCGCAGCATTTCCGCCATCTGCTCGCGGCGGTCGGCTTCGACATCTTCACGGGCGCCTTCCCGCACAGCCTTCTCTTCCAGGGATTCCCGCCGTCCCCCTTCCCCGCTGGTCAGCGACGAGCATCCGGTCAGCACAGCCGACAGCAACAGCGTGGCGGCCAGGGCGCGACGGGAAAGCACGGCGGACAAGGAAGAAGGCAGCAGGGAAAACGTCATGGCAGCACGAACTTGGAAGTCTGGGCGGGAGAGCGCACCAGCTGCGGGTCGGACAGGCCGGCCTGCGCGGCGCTGCCCAGTGCCTTGGTGCTGGCCGTGGCCGGGCACTGGCCGTACTGGCGGTGATGCAGCGCGGCGGCCAGCAGTCGCTCGTTCGGGTCGCCCAGCTGGTGCTCCAGGTCATCGGCCACCTTGCAGGTGGGCTCGAAGCCTGCGTCGAAGCCACCGACGCCCTTGTCGTTGACGCCGTTGAATTCGATGGGGAAGTATGACATACCGCAGTTGTCATGCGTGGTAAAGCCGTAGGGCTTGCCGCAGGTGGTATTGCCGATCTGCACCACTTCCACGTCCACGCCGCGCAGGCCGTTGATCAGCGATTCGCTGGCCGAGCAGGTGTTGTTGCCCGTCAGCACGTAGACACGCTTCAGGCCCAGGTTGGGCAGGGTCTGGCCGTAGCGGGTGTTGGTGCCTTCGGTGCCGCTGGTCACCGTCAGAAAGCGCATCAGGCTCTCGTCCTTGCGACGCTTGTCGTTGTACTGCAGGCGCTCGAAGACCTTGTCCTTGGTCAGCGTGGGATCGCTCAGCATGTAGGCCAGCTGCGCCGACTGGTACAGGTAGCCGCCCCCGTTGTAGCGCAGGTCCACCACCACGTCCTGCACTTGCTGGCCCTGCATCTCGGTCACGGCCTTCACCAGCTGCGCTTCGGCCAGCAGGTTGAAGCCGTTGAACAGCACGTAGCCCACCTTGGCCCCCCCGGCGCCATCGATCACCCGGGTGGTCTGCACGGGCGGTGCGGTGTACTGGCCGGCGCTCAGCTTGGCCGTGCGGTTCTGATCGCCGCCTTCCACCGGACGGAACTCGAAGCCGGTGTTCTCGCCCTCGTTGGCCTTGAAGAGCACGCGGTTCAGTTCGTCCACTTCTTCCTGCACTTCGGTGTTCACCACGTCGATGCGCTTGCCGGTCGCCGTGACGACCCACAGCAAGCGGTCACCCCGGGCCACGTTCAGGCGCTCCGCCGGGGTACCCGGGGTCACCAGCGTCACCCGCACGTCACGCGGCACTTCACTCTTGAGAACGCCCAGATCCATGCCATAGCCGCTGACGGCACCGGCCTGCGACTGCGCCTTCCAGTCGGCCGTGGGCATGGCAAAGCTGAAGCGGTCCTTGCGCGTGCCGTTGGTGTTCTTCTGAGGCGAGAGCAGGTCACGGAACCAGCTGCTCATGCCGTCCTGGTAGGCAGCCTGCGTGTAGGTCGGCGGCACCACCAGGGAGGCCGGCATCTCCTGATACCAGAGGTAGTTTTCCTGCAGGTAGGCCCGCACGAAACTCTGTTCGATCAGCCGTGAGCCCGAGTGGTAGCCCGACAAGAGATTGCCCTGGGCATCTCGCGCCAGCGAGTTCTCGGGCGCGCACTGGTTGGCCAGCTGCGTCGACGATCCCAGCAGGATGGCCGAGCCCACCGCCGGATCGACGGCAGCCGCGGGCGTGGGCGCTGCGCCACCGCCGCCGCCACCACAGGCAGCCAGCGCCGTGGCCAGCAGCGCGGAAACAGCCGAGAAGGAGAATTTCGTGGCGTTCATGCAACGATCATGGCGAAAGCCACCATGACCTGCAATGTACATCGTCACGCTTGCTGCCGGATGGTTCCCCATGGCCGCCGGACGCTGGCAGGAGCCGCTGGCGAACGCCTGGCCAACCGGAGGGCACCTCCCTCGGTCAGACCACCAGGCAGCCGGAATCAGGCGTTGCCCAGCAGGCTTTCATCCTCACCCGGCAGGTTGTCGGCCGGGTGCAGCGGAGGCAGGCCCAGGATCATGTCCGAGGCCTTCTCGGCGATCATCAGCGTGGAAGCGTTGGTGTTGACCGAGGGCAGCGTCGGCATGATCGAGGCATCAGCCACGCGCAGGCCCTGCAGGCCATGAACGCACAGCTGGTGATCGACCACCGAATCCCGGCGGTAGGCCGGCCCCATGCGGCAGGTGCCCACCACGTGGTAGACCGTGGCGCCGGTCTCGCGGGCGAAGTCCAGCAACTCCTCGTCGGTCTGGTACTTGTCGCTGGGGACCTCTTCCTGAGCCACGAAGGGTGCCAGGGTGGAGGTCGACATCATCTTCCGGCCCAGGCGGATGCCGTCGATCAGCACCCGCTGGTCACGCTCGTCTGTCAGGTAGTTGGGCTGGATGCGCGGCGCATCGAAGGGGCTGGCCGTACGGGCCTGCACGCTGCCCCGGCTTTCCGGCCTGCCCTGCCATATGCCCAGCGTCATGCCTGGCCAGCCATCCAGCAAGCCCACCACGCCGCCGCGGAAGCTGGCCGGCGCGAAGACGAATTCGAGGTCGGGACGCTCGACGTCGGGCCGGCTGCGCCAGTAGGTGTAGGCCATGGATGCGCTCAGCGACAGGACGTTGGGATAGCCCCGCATCCATTTCACGAACTCGCTGATGAGCCTGGGGCTCAGCACCACCTCGTTGATGCTCACCACATAACGCAGCCGGGACACCAGACGGACCCGGTAATGATCCTGCAGGTTCTGCCCCACGCCGGGCAGATCCGCCACCAAGGGCACACCCAGCGATTCGATGAGGGCACGATCCCCGACGCCCGAGATCTGCAGGAGCTTGGGCGTACTCACCGCACCGGCAGCCAGGATGACCTCACGGTTGACCCGGATGGTCTGTTCCTGGCTCCTCGGTCCTCCCTGGACGCAGCGCACGCCAACGGCACGGTTGCCCTCGAACAGGATGCGGCTGACATGGGCACGCGTGCGGACTTCCACGTTAGGACGCTGCATGGCGGGCTTCAGGAAGGCCCGTGCCGAACTGCAGCGCCGTCCTTTGTGGATGGCACGCTGCAAGTAGCCGCCCCCTGTGTGGACCATGCCATTGTAATCCTCGGTGAGCGGGATGCCCAGCTCGGCCAGCCCGTTGACGAAGGCGTCACAGATGGGGTGCGACCAGTCCTGGTCGGTGATGTGCAGGCTGCCTGAGCGCCCGCGAAAGCGGTCGTCGCCCGCGCCGATCTTGCGCTCGGAACGCATGAAATAAGGCAAGACCTCGACATAGGACCAGCCCGGATTGCCCGCTGCCGCCCAGCCGTCATAGTCCTGCCGCTGCCCGCGCACGTGCGACAGGCCGTTGATGGAGCTGGAGCCACCCAGCACCTTACCTTGCGGCAGCCGAAAACGCCGGTTCACCACCGGCCCAGGCTCCACCGCGTAGTCCCAGGTCAGGCGGCGGCTGTGGACATTCCAGACATAGCCGACCGGCAGGTGGATCAGCGGGCTCCAGTCACGCCCGCCTGCCTCCAGCACGCAGACGCTGGCCCCCGAGGCACTCAGGCGATCGGCCAGCAGGCAACCGGCCGTTCCAGCCCCCACCACCACATAGTCGAACCTGGCGTCCTCATCCGTCCCGATAGCCATCATCCGCTCCGCAACAACCCACCGGAATCGACGGGCGCTAAACGATATACCGATAAACCGTCGATCATCGGTTCATCGATGAAGTTCATCAATAATTGCAATCGAACTTACAAATTTACAGATCATCACGCTGCGGAAACGGCGTTGGTACGCGCCTTACCGCAACACCAGATTGTCGCGATGAATGAGTTCCACGCCTTCGATGAATCCCAGGATCGACTCGATGCGCGAGGACGGCTGCCCCGCGAGTCGCCGGGCATCGGTGGCCGCGTAGTTCACCAACCCCCGCGCCAGCTCACGACCATCGTTCGACAGCACCGCCACCAGGTCGCCTCGGGCGAACTCGCCCTGCACGGCTGTCACGCCCACAGGCAGCAAGCTGCCGCCGTGGGCACACAGGGCTTCTTCGGCCCCGGCATCCACCACCACATGGCCATGCAGCTGCAGGTGGTCGGCCATCCAGGTCTTGCGGGCAGCCAGGCGAGCAGCCTGTGCCACGAAGCGCGTGCCGATCGACTCGCCAGCCACCAGTCGCAGCAGGACGTCGGGTTCATGCCCGGAGCAGACGATCGTCGAGGTACCGCTGCTGGCCGCCCGTCGCGCCGCCAGCAC
Organism: uncultured Lautropia sp.; assembly: GCA_938046755.1. Taxonomy (GTDB): domain Bacteria; phylum Pseudomonadota; class Gammaproteobacteria; order Burkholderiales; family Burkholderiaceae_E; genus Lautropia. The sequence goes on from CALIXC010000002.1 coordinate 6,982, forward strand.
CTTGGTCAGCATCCCGCCAGTGCCTACGGCGCTGCCCGCCCCACCTGCCATCTGCTCCAGCGCCGGGTCGCCGGCCTGCACCTCGGGCAGCAACACAGCGTTCGGATCGCGTCGCGGGTCGGCCGTGAACAGGCCATCCTGGTCCGTGAGAATGACCAGCCAGTCAGCTTCGATGAGGTTGGCCACCAGCGCACCCAGCGTGTCGTTGTCGCCCACCTTGATCTCGTCGGTCGTCACTGAGTCGTTCTCGTTGATGACCGGCACCACACCCAGCGCCAGCAGCGTCTTCAGCATCGAACGCGCGTTCAGGTAGCGCCGCCGATCAGCCAGGTCCTCGTGCGTCAGCAGCACCTGCGCGGTCTCGATGCCGTGGCGCTGGAAGGCGTTCTCGTAAGCCTGGGCAATGCCCATCTGGCCGATGGCGGCCGCGGCCTGCAGCTGGCGCACCTCACGCGGCCGCTTCTTCCAGCCCAGCCGCTTCATGCCTTCGGCGATGGCCCCTGAAGACACCAGCACGATCTCGGGTAGGATCCGTGCGCCGTCGTCGGATTCGTGCGCGGCGTGATGCCGGCGATGCCCGGGCGCCGCGCCTTCCGCGTGAGGCTCATGGCCGGCGGCGTGCTTGCCCTGCGCATCGGCATGGGTGGCAGCGGCCGCCCGTGCCCGCAGTGCCGCCACCTGATCGGCCCAGTGGTTCAGCGCCTGCTGATCCACGCCCTGCCCGCCGCGCGTCACCAGCGACGAACCCACCTTGATCACCAGTCGCTGTGCGGGCATGGCGTTCTTCATGGTTCCAAACTTCCTTGCAATCCCATCATCCAGCCCCGGAGAGCAGCATGCCCACCCGGGCCCGGCACATCAGCCGGATGGAAGACTCTCACCCGGCCTTGCCAGGCATCCCGATCAGGACGCCGGCCCTTCCTCGGCCTGGCGGTCGGTCGCCTCAGCGGCCGCAGCCTCGCCGTTCACCACCTCGGCAGCGTTTTCCCGGTCAAAGCGCACGTCGGGGTCAACATCCTCGGGCGGACGCAGCGACTCCAGATAGTCCCAGATGGCATAGCACAGCTCACGGCAGCCCTGGCCGGCAATAGCCGAAATGCAGTACACCGGCCCCTGCCAGTCCAGTTCCTTCACCAGCCGCTCGCGCACCTCGTCCACGGCCTCGGGCGACATCATGTCCACCTTGTTCAGCACCAGCCAGCGCGGCTTCTCGTAGAGCGCCGGATCGTACTTGCGCAGCTCCTCCACGATCGTCTTCGCCTCGTCCACCACGTCGCGGTCCGGGTCGAAGGGGAAGATGTCCACCAGGTGCAGCAGCAGCCGCGTGCGTTGCAGGTGCCGCAGGAAGCGGTGCCCCAGCCCGGCGCCCTCGGCCGCCCCGCCGATCAGCCCCGGCACGTCGGCCACCACGAAGCTGCGCCCATCCTCCACGCGCACCACGCCCAGATTGGGGTGCAACGTGGTGAACGGATAGTCGGCCACCTTTGGACGGGCATTGGAGACCTGCGAGATGAAGGTCGACTTGCCCGCATTGGGCATGCCCAGCAGGCCCACGTCGGCCAGCACCTTCAGCTCCAGCTTCAGCCGACGCTCCTCGCCCGGCCAGCCCGGCGTGGACTTGCGCGGCGCCCGGTTGGTACTGCTCTTGAAATGCAGGTTGCCTAGGCCACCGTCACCGCCCTTGGCCAGCACCACCCGCTCGCCATGCGTGGTCAGGTCAAAGAGCAGCTCGCCCGTGTCCTCGTCATAGATCTGCGTGCCCACCGGCATGCGCAGCACGATGTCGTCGCCCCCCTTGCCGTACTGGTCCGAGCCCCGGCCATTCTCGCCACGGCGCGCCTGGTACTTGCGGGTATAGCGGAAATCGATCAGCGTATTGATGTTGCGATCCGCCTCGGCCAGGATGGAGCCGCCCCGGCCGCCATCGCCGCCATCGGGCCCACCATACGGGATGAACTTCTCGCGGCGAAACGACGCCACCCCGTTGCCGCCGGCCCCGGCGATCACCTCGATCCGGGCTTCGTCGATGAATTTCATGGCTCACTCCTGACGGGGAAGGCCCGGCCGGGACTCTTCCTGAGGTGGGAGCCCGGAAAGGATCCAGCGGATTCCCTGGGGCCCCATGGAGGCTGCCCATGCGGCACCACCGCAGCGGGCGCAGGCACGGGCAGCACAATCTTACAAAAATAACAGCAAACGCCCGCCACCGTGGCGACAGGCGAAAAAAAAGCCCCGGAAGCACCGGGGCCTTGGCGGAAGGCGAAGCGCCCTCAGGCAGCGTCTGCCAGCGCCGGGGTGATGCTCACCACCTTGTTGCTCTTCGGACCGGTGATGCCGAAGGTGACCACACCGTCCATCAGCGCGAACAGGGTGTGATCCTTGCCCACGCCGACATTGCGACCAGCGTGCACACGGGTGCCGCGCTGGCGCACGATGATGGAACCGGCCGAGACGAACTGGCCGCCGTAGGCCTTGACGCCCAGCATCTTGGGCTTGGAATCGCGGCCGTTTCGCGTGGAGCCGCCGCCTTTCTTTTGTGCCATGTCTGATTACCTGCACGAAATGTCCTATCGCCCGAACGAGGCAGGGACAGGACGGATTGATCGGTCCCGGTCGCCTCAGGCGGCTGCGGGTGCCTCGGCCTTGGCCGTGCCCAGCTCGGACGACACCTGCGTAATGAACAGCTCGGTGTAGTTCTGGCGATGGCCCTGGCGCTTCTGATAGTGCTTGCGCCGCCGCATCTTGAAGATGCGCACCTTCTTGTGACGTCCCTGAGACAGCACGACAGCCGACACGCTTGCACCACCCACCAGCGGCGCACCGATCTTCACCTTGTCACCGTCGTAGACGGCGAGCACCTGGTCGATCTCGATGCCGGCTCCGATGTCTGCGGATATCTGTTCTACCTTGATTTTCTCGCCGGCTGCAACCTTGTATTGCTTGCCACCGGTTTTTATGACCGCGTACATGGAAACCTCCAAAGAACACACCTTCCCACCCAGGAAGGCGCAACCTGAAATTATAGAATCGGCTAGCCCTGGCCGTCAAACATCCGTGCCCCGCCCTCCAAGATCCGGCTGCCCGACCCCATGCTCAGGGTTTCATGCCAGGGAAAGCCACGTGCGCTCTCGGCACAGCCTCCCGGAACCGCTCCCCCTGCCTGCCCCCCGAAAAGCGCTCCATTCCGGAAGAATCGGCCACTGCCAATCGGCATCCGCCATCCGCCCATATAATCAGGTCTTTTCCAGGACCAGTCCATCTGGCAACGTGGCATCATTGCGGGCACTCCTGCCATCGGGCAGGGCCCCTTGCCGGAACCGGGCACCTTGGTCAGGCCAACGAACAACAGCTTCCCATCTTGAAACCCTACGACGCCTATCCGATCATCTCTGACGATCTCGCCGAAGTCGATCGGGTCATCAAGGAACGCCTCGACAGCCCCGTCGCCCTGATCCGCACCATCGCCACCTACATCATCAATGCAGGTGGCAAGCGGCTTCGCCCCGTGCTGCTCACGCTCTTTGCCCGCGCCCTCGGCTACGGTCAGACCGAACAGCAGCGGGCCCAGGGCCATCACTGGCTGATGGCAGCCGTGGTCGAGTTCATCCATACCGCCACCCTGCTGCACGACGACATCGTCGACGAGTCCACCCTGCGACGGGGTGCTCCCACCGCCAATGCCCAGTTCGGCAACGCCGCCTCGGTGCTGGTCGGAGACTTCCTCTATTCCCGCTCGTTCCAGATGATGGTGGAAGTCGAGCAGCTCCACATCCTCAAGACCCTGGCCGATGCCACCAACGTCATCGCCGAGGGTGAGGTGCTGCAGCTGCTCAACTGCAACGATCCCGACGTGGACGAGACTGCCTACCTGCAGGTCATCCGCTTCAAGACCGCCAAGCTCTTCGAGGCCTCGGCGCGCATCGGCGCCGTGCTGGCGGGCGCCACGCCCGAGCAGGAAGCCGCTGCTGCCACCTACGGCCGCCACTTGGGCACCGCCTTCCAGATCATCGACGATGTGCTCGATTACTCTGGTGAGAGCGAGACCCTGGGCAAGAACATTGGCGACGACCTGCGCGAGGGCAAGGCCACCCTGCCGCTCATCCGCGTGATGGAGGTCGGTTCACCCGAAGACCGCGAGATTGTCCGCCAGGCCATCCTGAACGGCGAGACCGAGCATTTCGACCAGATCCACCAGGCCATCCAGCGCTGCGACGCCCTCGGCTACGCCCGCCAGCTGGCCGAACAGGAGGCCAATCGGGCACATGCGGCTTTGGCGCAAATGCCCCCCTCCCAATATCTCGAAGCTCTGCTATACTTATCTTCTTACTCTGTTTCACGCAACAAGTAGTATCATTGCAGCAAACCACTCGGGGTGTAGCTTAGCCTGGTAGAGCGCTACGTTCGGGACGTAGAGGCCGGAGGTTCGAATCCTCTCACCCCGACCAGGACATCAAGAAGCCAGATCGTGCCATGTGCCGATCTGGCTTTTTTCATGCCCTCGTCCATGAAGCGCACCCCTGCCACGAAGAGCATCTCCATCCACTTTCACAGATGGTGCACAATAATAACTCTCGTTAACGTTATCATCCTCAAGCCCAGGAGACCGATCCCATGCTGCAACCTTCCCGTATCGCCCTGGCCGTGGCCACCGCGCTGGCCTGCGGCACTGCCCTGGCAGCCCCCACTGGCAAGCCAGGCCCCGCACCCTCCAAGCCAGTCAGCCTCGACGCCTCCGACTTCAAACCCACCAGCGGCTGCGAAAAGCTGGAAGGCTACGACCCCCAGTGGGCCAACCACGGCGACGACTACGGCCTGAATCAGCCTGAAGCCAAAGCCGACAAGCCGAAAGGCGGCAAGAACAAGAAGCCTCAGTACGTCTGGGGCTTCTACCAGCTGCGCGAACATGGCGGCACCCTGTACGCCGCCTTCGGCGGCAAGATGACCAAGAACGTCACCCCGGGCGCCCTGGTGGCGCTGGATGCCGACACCCTGGCCTTGAAGAACACTATCAAGCTGCCCTTTGCCACCCATGCGCTGGCTCTCAGCCAGGACGGCAAGCGTGCCATTGCCACCCACACTTCTGTCAACGCCTTCAGCCTGGTGAACCTGGCCGGCGGCAAGATCACCTGCCGCAAGGCCGACACCGACGTGAAGGGCCAGAAGTATCGAGGCCGCTACGTCGTGCTGGATGAAGCCGGCAACTTCTACATCAACTACAACACCTTCGCGCCCGGCAAGCCGCCCAGCTACCTCATGAAGTACACCCCGGAAGGCGAGCACGCACCGGGCTTTGCCGTGCAATCCATTGGCAACGGTCTGGTCATCCCGCTGGCCTACCTGGATGGCCGGGTACTGACCGGCACCCATGGCGTGACAGCCGTGGACCCGAAGACCGGGGCCCCCACCCCGCTCACCGGCATGGACGAGGGGCTCAACGTCTACAACTATGTGGCGGGCCCTGGCAAGCAGCTGCTGGCCAGCGTCTACGGGGTGGGCGCACTGCCCAACCTGCTGCTCATCGATCCGGCCACCGGGGCGCGCAGCAGCCTGCTCACCGGCAGCGGCACCGTCGAGGTGGGCTATTCGCCTGAATCCGGACAGGTCTTCTCCACCAACTACGACAGCCACACCCTCACCGTGGCATCCCTGCCCGCCCAGGCCACAGGCTTTGTGCCGGGCCAGTTCGTCAACATCGTCTTCCAGGATGCGCCGTCCAACCTGCACGTGCGCCACACCGCCAACGGCACCGATGTCTACCTGACCACCAAGGACTGGGAAGGCGGCAATGCGACCCGAGGTGCCCGCCTGCATCGCGTTCACATCGCGCCTTCCGTGCAAGGCATCGATGGCCTGGACAAGCCCGACGCCTGCACCGTCACCACCTTCGACATGCGGGACCGCTCGGTCTCAGCCCCGGTTGCCTGCAAACTGCTGGATCCGAAGGTCACCTGGAAGGTCGAGTACGAGCGCGCCGGGAAGAAACTGCCCGATCTGCAGAAAAGCCTGCGCAAGGCCGTCACGTCCGAGCAGGACGCCAAGGTCAAGCTGAAGCAGGCCAAGGCCCAGGCCCGCAAACAGCCCGGAAAGGCGAGCGCCCAGGCCGTGAAGGACGCCCTGCAGGAAGTGAAGCAGGCACAGATGCTGCAAGGCTTCCTGAAAGACCAGATGCCGGCCGCCGAATCCGGCCTGCGGATCTTCCAACACATGGCGGGCCAGTAAAGCTACCGTCAGACCTTCCGGGTATCATGCCCGGACCCGTCTGACCCAGGGAACCCCGCGTTCCCTTTTCATGTTTGCGGAAAGGGTTGCCGACACTGACCTGCAGGTCCGCAGGTCCGCAGGTCCGCAGGTCCGCAGGTCCGCAGGTCCGCAGGTCCATGGTCGCAGCGTCCTTCCCACCCATCCAGGAGATCCTCATGAGCCAAGTCACCCTCGCCGGCAACGCCATTAAGGTCGGCGGCACCTTCCCCGCCAAGGGCAGCAAGGCCCCGGCCTTCACCCTCACCACCGGTGAGCTGGGCGAAGCCACGCTGGCCACCTACGCCGGCAAACGCAAGGTGCTCAACATTTTCCCCAGCGTCGACACCGGTGTCTGCGCCGCCTCGGTGCGCCACTTCAACCAGGACGCCGGCAAGCTAGCCAACACCGTCGTGCTGTGCATCTCGGCTGACCTGCCCTTTGCCCAGGCCCGCTTCTGCGGCGCCGAAGGCCTGTCCAACGTCGTGATGCTGTCTTCCTTCCGCAACCCGGAATTCCGGACCGCCTACGGTGTGAACATCGAGAACGGCCCACTGGCTGGCCTGTGCGCCCGCGGCGTGGTGGTGCTGGACGAGAACGACCAGGTGCTGCACAGCCAGCTGGTGTCCGAAATCAAGGACGAGCCCGACTACGCCGCCGCCCTGGCCGCCCTGTAAGCCCTCTGCATGCCGGACGGGGGCGTGAGCCTCTCCGTCCGCCCCGCAGAAGACGATCCCGGTGCCCGTGCCCAGCCGCGCGGCACCGGGATCCGGTTCATGGTGTCGAATATCATTGAGCGGGCGTTGCAAGCCACGAAGGCTTGCGAAACCCCGATTCCCATCGCGCTCACACCATGGCCATGTCCCTTCCCAGCCGCCTGCCGGATGTCGGCACCACCATCTTCAGCACCATGTCGGCCCTGGCCGCTCAGCACGGTGCCGTCAACCTGGGCCAGGGCTTCCCGGATTTCGACTGCGATCCGGCCCTGGTGGAAGCCGTCAACCGCGCCATGCAGGCCGGCCACAACCAGTACCCGCCCATGCCCGGCTGGCCAGCCCTGCGTCAGGCCGTTGCCCGCAAGATCGCGGCCTGCCACGGTCACGCCTACGTACGATCCCGACACCGAGATCACCCTCACCGCCGGGGCCACCCAGGCACTGTTCACGGCCATTCTGGCCGTCACCCGGCCTGGCGATGAGATCATCGTGCTTGACCCGTGCTACGACAGCTACGTGCCCGCCATCCGCATGGCCGGCGCTGTCCCCGTGCGCGTGCCGCTGCAATCCGGCAGCTTCGCGCCAGACTTTGAGCGCATTGCAGCCGCCCTCACGCCCCGCACCCGGCTGCTCATCATCAACTCGCCGCACAACCCCAGCGGCACGGTCTGGACGGCCCAGCAGATGCAGCAGCTGCAGACACTGCTGGCCCCCACCGACGTGCTGCTGCTCAGCGACGAGGTGTACGAGCACATGGTCTTCGACGGCCAGCCGCACCAGAGCGTCTCCCGGTACCCGGAGCTGGCCGCCCGCAGTCTGGTCGTCTCCAGCTTTGGAAAGACCTTTCACGTCACCGGCTGGAAGGTGGGCACCGTGACCGCACCGGCAGCTCTGACGGCAGAATTCCGCAAGATTCATCAGTTCAACGTCTTCACCATCAACACCCCCATGCAGGCCGGCCTGGCCGACTACCTGCAGCATCTGGAAAACAGCCCTCAGGATCCGGGCCACTACCTGAACCTGTCGGCCTTCTATCAGCGAAAGCGCGACCTGTTCCGGCAGGGCCTGGCGGGCACGGGCTTTCGGCTGCTGGATTGTGCCGGCACCTATTTCCAGGTCGTCGACGTGACCGACCTGTTGCAAGACACGACCCTGCGCACTGACATGCTGGTGCACCGTGACGGAACATCAGCCGCTCCGACGGTCACAGACCGCGGCAGCGGAAGCGCGCCGAATCATCCCGCTGACGGGCAGCGCCCCGCTCATTCGTCGGACGCCCCCACCGAAGCCGCCTTCTGCGAATGGCTCACCGCTCGCATCGGCGTGGCCGCCATCCCGCTGTCGCCCTTCTACGGCGACGGGCGCAACCAGAACCTCATCCGATTCTGCTTTGCCAAGAAGGACGAGACCCTGCACGCCGCCCTTGAACGGCTGACCCGGCTGTAGCCGGAAGGCGCGTTTCCCCGTCTAGGTCAGGTTCATGGCCTGACCCCGACCTGTTCGAGGTGCACAGGCCTGCCTTGCACAGGTGCATTCACCATGGAACAATGAATGCACATCCATTCCACGGAGCCAGACCGCCATGGCCATGCTGACCGTCCGCAATCTGCCTGATGAAGTTCATCGTGCGCTGAAGGCACGTGCTGCCTCCCGTGGGCACAGCACGGAAGCCGAGGTACGTGCCATCCTGGCTGATGCCGTCAAACCTGCCGAGCGAATCCGACTGGGATCGCTGCTGGCCGGCATCGGCCAGGAGGTCGGGCTGACCAATGAAGAATTCGCCATCTTCGAGAACATCCGGGACAGGACATTCACGCCAACGGTGGATCTTGAATGATCCTCCTCGACACCAACGTCATCTCCGAGCCCATGCGCCGGGAACCCGAGGCCCGGGTATTGGCTTGGCTGGACCGGCAGCCGTCCGAAACCCTGTTCCTGTCCGCCATCACGGTTGCCGAGATCCGCAAAGGCATTGCATTGTTGCCAGCTGGCAAGCGACAGACCCTGCTGGCCGAACGCCTGGACAAGCTGCTGCTGCCGATGTTCCATGGCCGCATCCTGCCTTTCGACATTCACACGACACCGGCCTACGCCTCGGTCATTGCCCGTACCTCCGCAGCGGGTTGCACTATTGCCCCAGCTGACGGCTTCATCGCCGCCATCGCCCTGCAGCACCATTTCAGCGTGGCCACCCGCGACACCCGCCCCTTTCAGGCCGCCGGGCTGGATGTCATCAATCCATGGACGACGGACTGATGCTCTCCCACATGCACCCCCAGCTGGCCGAATTCTTCCAGTACCGGCTGGCCCAGCAGGAACTCATGAAGGAACTGGGCGAATCCGGCGTTGCCCTGTCCATGCAGCAGGATCTGCGCGCCCTGCGCGGCTGGTACAAGCTGTTTGGCCAGCGTGTGGGCGGCCCCATTCTGGACATGGCCGAGGTGAGCGACCTGGTCGCCGACACCGACGAGCGCCCGATCCGCTTGCGGCGCTACCGGCCGGACATCACGGCCATGGAAGCGTCAGCACCATCAGCCACTGCTACCGACACCCAGCCCTCGGCCCACCTTTCGACGCCCCAACCCGCCGCAGCAGACCCCCATCATGCCGGCGGCACCGCTTCCGGCACCGACCCACACCACGGTGCCCCTGCCCTCATCTACTTCCACGGCGGCGGCTGGAGCATGGGTGATCTGGACACGCATGATCGCGTCTGCCGTCGCCTGGCGCATACCGCGCAGGCCATCGTGATCGCCGTGGACTACGCACTGGCCCCCGAACTTCCCTGGCCACAGGCGCCGCACGACAGCATCGCGGCCACGCGCTGGATCCTGCAGAACGCCGCCCCACTCGGCATCGACGCCCGGCGGGTGGGCGTGGCCGGCGACAGCGCGGGTGGCAACCTGGCAGCCATCGTGGCACTGGCCTTGCCACAGCTGGCCTGCCAGATCCTCATCTACCCAGCCACCGATCTGCGCAGCGGCTTCCATCCCCAGTACCCATCGCTGCGCGACAACGCCCAGCGCCCGCCGCTGACCACCGAACAGATGGCCGAGCACATGCGCCTCTACCTGGATGGCCAGGAAGCACATGCCCGACATCCGCAGGCCTCTCCCCTGCTGGCCCCCTCCCATCGCGGCGCGGCTCCGGCGCTGATCATCACGGCAGAACTGGACCCGTTGCGCGACGATGGCGCGGCTTACGCACAGAAGCTAGCCGCAGACGGCGTGGACGTGCTGCATCGCAACTACGCAGGACTCACCCACGGCTTCATCGAGATGGCGGACGTGCTGGACTGCGTGCCCGAGACCTTTGCGCTGATGGCGCAGTGGTTCCAGGCGTGCTGCCAGCGAGCCACCGCATCCGGGCCCGCCAGCCCGTCAGCATGATCCTGTCAGGCGCCCGAATGACGACTCCGGACGCCTGACCATGCACTGAACGACGTTCAGATCGACGTGTCCACCCGCACGCCCAGCCAGAACTGGCGTCCCAGTCCCTGATAGTCACGTACCGGCTCGATGTCCCGGTCCAGCGCATTCAGGAGTTTCGCTTCCAGCTTCCAGCGCGTGTCCAGCTTCCAGTCGGCGCGCAGATCCACCACGGCATAGCTGCCCAGACGCACATTGCCGTCCGGACGCGACCCCACGCGGGTGAACGTCGCCCCGGTGCTCCAGCGGTCCGCCAGATAATCGGCCCCGATACTGGCCTGATGCGCGGCACGACGGTTCAGGCGCTGGCCAGTACTGTCGTCCCTCGCATCCAGAAAGTCGAAGACCGCCGTCAGGCGCACGAAGCCCCAGTCATGCGCGGTCTGCAGTGTCGCCCCTTTTAGCGTGGCGCGTGCCGTGTTGGCAGCGCACCCGAAATACCCGGCCGGGCACGTGGTGCCGGTACTGTCCGGGTCATAGCCGATCAGGTCGCGGATGCGGTTGCGATAGATCGTGATGCCCGCCCGCGTATTGGACGACTGCCAGACCAGGCCCAGCTCGGCATTGCGGCCCTTTTCCGGCTGCAGCGTGCTCACGCCATAGTTCGGGTAGTACAGGTCATTGAAGGTGGGCGCCCGAAAGCTCGTCCCCACCAGTGCCCGAACCTTCAGGCGATCCGTCAACGCCTGACTGGCCCCCAGACTGCCTGTGGTCTGCCCGCCGTAGGCAGAATTGTGATCATGCCGCAGGCTGGCCTGCACATCCAGCTGACCAAACTGCCCCGTATACCCGGCCAGCAGCGCCTGATTGTGCCGCGTGCGCTGTTCGGATGCCCCTGCCACGCCAGCCGTGGCATAGCTGTTGCTGCCCACCTTCTCGTGCAGGTACTCCCAGCCCAGCACCACCTGCTGGCCCGGCTGAAGGCGCAGCGTGTTCTGCCACGTCGCCTGGTTGCGCGTCGTCCGGTAATGATCCGGTTGCACCGCACCGCTGCGGTCATCATCCACGCCATGCGCCAGCTGTGCCGACGTGACCCAGCGCGAGGACAGCTCACCCCGATAGTCGAGGGCCGTGCTCGTGGTCTTGGCCCTACGGCGGAAGTCCAGCGAGGCATCCGACAGCCCAGTGGCCGCATCGAAGCGGGCGCTGTCGTACTGCGCGTTCAGCCGGGCCTCGGTGGCCGTCAGCCCGATGCGATGCCCGGCTACGAGCGACACTCCCACGTTCACCGTGCCCATCGTGCGCTTGAAACCATCCCGGTCGGGGTCGTAGTAGCCATAACGGTCGCCCGGGCGGATGGCCGATTCGCCACGATTCTGCTCATGCCCCACGCTGGCCGCATAGTCGATGGCGCCACTGGCCCCGCTGACGCCAACACCGGCCTCACGCCCCCGATAGCCGCCCAGTGCTGCGTGAGCCTGCAGGCGAGGCGCCCCCTTGCCACGCCGGGTGACCAGATTCACCACGCCGCCCACGGCATCTGCACCATACAGGCCCGACACCGGCCCCCGCACCACCTCGATGTGGTCGATCTGCGCCAGGTCCATCGCGCCGAAATCGGCTTGCCCCAATGAGGCCGAGCCGATGCGCACGCCATCCAGCAGCACGACGACCCCGCCGGCCGCCACCCCGCGCAGGAAGTAGCCGCCGCTCTGGCCAGGCCCGCCATTGCGCGCCAGCTGCAGCCCGGCAAAACGACGCAGCGCCTCATCCACCGAAGAAAGGCCACTGTCCTCCAGCATCTGCCGGCTCACCAGCACCACATCAGCCACACTGTCGGTGATCGGCTGCGGCTCGCGAGTGGCCGTCACCACTAGCGGCGCCAGCTCCGCCGGCGCTGCCGCCAGGGCCGTCGACAGCCCGGCGCCAGAAGACATCACCAGCGCAACGGCCACGGCTGCCCCATGAACGCGAGACACCGGGTTTTCTTGGGAGAAATGATTTTCAGTAGACATGTCAGCCAACGTAAAAGAAAGACACCGTAAAGAACAGACACGAATTGCAGGAAATCCTTCACTTTTAATGATCGCACGCTTCCGGCCGCTCGCCATGGCGCCCTGTCGTAGTCGCTATATAAGCGTGTATATTTCGACTATCTCCATTTCCACTCTACCCCTATCCATCCAGGAGGACATCTCCATGAAAAACGTCTCCTTCAGGAAGCAGCTGCTGGCCCTGTTGGTCCTGTCGCTTGCTGCCGGCACGGCCCAGGCTGCCGAGATCACCGTTTCGGCCGCAGCCAGTCTCACCAACGCCTTCAAGGAAATCGCCCAGCGCTACGAAGCCAAGTACCCGGATGCCAAGGTCCAGCTGAACTTCGGCGCCTCGGGTGCCCTGCTGCAGCAGATGGCCAAGGGTGCCCCGGTCGACGTGTTCGCCTCGGCCGACCAGGCCACCATGGACAAGGCCGAGAAACAGGATCTGATCAATCCGAAAACCCGTCACAACTTCGCTCGAAACACCCTGGTCCTCATCGTGCCGGCCGACAGCACTCAGTCGCTCGACAAGCTGGTTGACCTGAAGAAGGCTTCCATCCAGAAGATTGCCATCGGCAACCCGGCCAGCGTGCCGGTGGGCAACTACACCAAGGAAGTCCTGGAAGACGCCCACCTGTGGAAGCCCGTCTCGACCAAGGCCGTCAACACCCAGAACGTGCGCCAGTCGCTGGACTATGTGGCCCGGGGTGAAGTGGATGCCGGTTTTGTCTACGGCACCGACACCTACGTGATGAAGGACAAGGTCAAGACCGCTTTCGAGGTTCCCACCAAGTCCCCCATTCTGTACCCGCTGGCCATCACCAAGGACAGCGCCCAGCCTGAAGAGGCACGCCGCTTCCAGGCCTTCGTGCTGGCCCCCGAGGGTCAGGAAGTGCTGGCCAGGTTCTTCTTCAAGAAGCCCTGATCCCGGCACGCCATGGAATCCGCCTGGCCAGCACTGCTGCTGTCCCTGAAGGTGGCGGGCTTTGCCACTGCCATCGACCTGGTGCTGGGCGTGGCGGTGGGCTGGCTGCTGGCACGACGGCGCTTTCCGGGGCGTGAGTTCCTGGACACGGTACTCACACTGCCGATGGTGCTGCCGCCCACCGTGCTCGGCTACTACCTACTGGTGCTCATCGGTCGGCGCGGCTGGCTAGGCGGATGGCTGCACGACACTTTCGGCATCAACCTGATCTTCACCTGGCAGGGCGCCGTCATCGCCGCCTCGGTGGTGGCCTTCCCGCTGGTGTTCAAGCCCGCGCGCGCCGCCTTCGAGGCCGTCGACGGCCAGCTGGAGCAGGCCGCCCGCATCCTGGGCATGAAGGAAGCCGCCGTGTTCTTCCGGATCACGCTGCCCCTGGCCTGGCGTGGCATCATGGCCGGCCTGCTGCTGGCCTTTGCCCGCGCCCTGGGCGAATTCGGCGCCACCCTCATGGTAGCCGGCAGCATCCCCGGCAAGACGCAGACGCTGTCCATCGCCATCTACGAAGCCGTACAGGCGGGCCAGGACGACACCGCCAACCTGCTGGTGCTGATCACCTCCATCGTCTGCGTCGCCGTGCTCCTGTCCGCCGGCAAGCTTGCCCCGGGGCGTATCGCCCACCGATGACCCCCCTGGCCCCAACTCATCGGGCCGACACCCTCTCCCCTCATTCCCGCCCCGCCCTGCCGTCGCCGTGAAGCTCGACCTCGACATCCGAAAGACGCTCACCTCCGCCACGCGCACCTTCACCCTGTCGGTGCAGCTGCAATCCGCCCATGAGCGGATCGTGATCGTCGGCCCTTCCGGATCGGGCAAGAGCCTGACACTGCAGGCCATCGCCGGGCTGCTCACCCCGGACGCCGGCCACATCCGGCTTGAGGGCGACACCCTGTACGACGCATCCGGCCAAGTCTGCCTTCCCCCCCAGGCCCGGCGACTGGCCTATGTCTTTCAGGACTACGCTCTCTTTCCACACCTGACCGTCTACCAGAACGTGGCGTTCTCGCTCCGTCACGGCTGGCACAACCCGCCCAGTCATCCCGAGCGCAGCCAATGGCACCCTTCGGTAGCGCGCTGGCTTGATGCCTTCGGGTTGACCTCGCTGGCCAGTCAGTATCCGTCCGAGCTGTCTGGCGGCCAGCGCCAGCGCACCGCCCTGGCCCGTGCCCTGGTCACCGAACCCCAAGCCCTGCTGCTGGACGAACCCTTCTCCGCCCTTGACCCCCACCTGCGCGCCACCATGCGCCAGGAGCTGCTGGCCCTGCAGCAACGCCTGCGTGTGCCCCTCATCCTCATCACCCACGACGCAGAAGACGCCGAGGCCCTGGGTCAGCACGTGGTGCGGATGCAGGACGGCCGCCTTCAGGACTGATCTCTCTGTCCGCTAGGGCTTGCACACCCAACAGGCACGCGCGATCATCGACCCATGGATTCGCGTGACGTTGCCCCTTCGCTGCCCCAGTCCAACCCCGACGCCGATGCCGTGCCGGATCTGCTGCGGCGCGCGGTCTCGGGCGTGCTGCGCAACGCGCAGAACGGCGACCTCCCGCTATTCGCCTGGACGCTGGGCATGCCCCAACCGGAACTGCTGGCCCTGCTGGCCCGGCTATTCCCCGAAGTCGACCCCGTCGAATCCATGCCCGATGCCCAGTACCAGAAGCTGCTGCGCATGTGCCCGCCAGACTTCGCCGCCATGCTGGCCCTGCTGCTGGCCAACCGCAATCCTGCACAGCCCGAACGCCTTACCCGCTGGCTGGCCCATGCCATCACGGCCGCCTGCTATGGAGAGCGTGAACTCTGGGAAGACCTGGAACTGGGCGGGCGCGACGACCTGGGCCGGCTGCTGCAACAGTACTTCCCACCCCTGCATGCCCGCCTGCGCAGCGGCCACAACTGGAAGCAGGTCCTGCTGGCTGAATTCCACGCTGCCTGAAAGGCCAGAAGGCGGCGCCATGCCCGCCAAGTCCCCGGCCGGTGCCCCGGAATCAGAGCCCGTATCTGCCATCCCGGGGAAAATGATGCTTCTTTCGCCC
>CALIXC010000003.1 GCA_938046755.1 uncultured Lautropia sp.
GATAATGGAGAGATCGGCAAGACTGGTGCCTTCGGTGGTTTTGGTGGAGGATTTGTTGCACATGGCTTTATCCGGGAAGTCTTTCAGCCATGCCTTGAACTCGTCTCTTTCGGGAAAGTGGGTGGCGCGGTAGGGCGTCTGCCCTTGAAAGGCCCGCAGCACATCGTCCACCAGCCTCTGTGCGAAGGTGCGCCGTTGCTGGCCATTGGGCAGATGGGCAATATGGTTGCCGGTTTCCCAAACCGTGGCCAGTGGCAGCAGAAAATGGTCGTCCTGTTCGATCGATTTGTGAAAGTCATCAAGAACCGTCTGCCGATGCTGATTGAAGCCTGGCACGTCCAGCACGTTCAGATAGACCGAAGTGTCCAGCAGGACGATGGCACTCATGGCTCTGCACCTTCCTTGAGCGTTTTCAGCCAGGCCAGGGCGCGTTCCTTGCGGTCCCCAGCAGGTGGCTGTTTGACAAAACGCTCCAGAACACCGCTTGTGGCCAGCCCGCCCAGCGAATCCTGCGCAATCAGTTCGGGATAGTCGGGAATGTCCTGCAAGCGGATGATGCGGCTGTCTCCCTGCGTTGGGTCCCGGTAGCAGAACAGGGCGTCAGGGAGGGCGGCATCGGGCAGGGCGTCCAGTAAGGCAGGGTTGTGGGTGGAGAGCAGCACGCGCAGGTTGCGGCGCTGGGCAATCTCGCGGATGTTGTTCAGCAGATGGCGTGCCCGGCTTGGATGGACACCGTTATCGATTTCTTCAATGACTACCAGGCTGCCTTCCTCGGCCGAGAGCATGGCGGCGGCAATGGAGAGTACACGCAGGGTGCCGTCGGACAGCAGGGAGGCGTCATATGCACGATGCTGGTCGCCGAAAGTTTCATGCAGGGTCAGCATGACGCCGCCACGCGGTTCTTCGAGAAAGGAAAGGCCGGCGATGTTTTGCTCGGGCAGGCTCTGGATGAAGTCCAGAATGGCCTGGCGCTGTTGCATGAAGGGCTCCTGCTCGCCACGCTGCGCCTCGATCTCCTTGTTGTGATCTGCGCCCCACAGATTGTAGAGCACGGCGGACAGGTTGTTGCCATCTCCCTGCAGTGCGTGATCGGATGGGAAAGTGTAGTTGCGCATGAGCGCAGGAGCTGGATCCAGGAACAGCATGGCGGCCAGGCTGTTCTGCAGTTGCTTCACGGCTGCCGGGATGCGTTCACTGGATGCCTTGTGTGCGGCAGCGAATGTGGCAGGGCTGTCCAGCTGGGTGAAGATGGCGGCCTGGTCTGTGCAGGTGATGTGCGGTTTCTTGCCGCCCCGGGCGTAATTGTTGTAGGCCACCTGCACGTCGGTGCCTCGTTCGTGTGAAGGGTGGTCCAATTCATACAGGGGAACCCATTCACTAGGCTGCGAGAGTGTTTCTGCAACGATGTGCAGGCCGTCTTGTCGGTACGCCAGCTGCATGGTCAGCCGCTGCCAGAGCGCATGCGAGGCTTCAGCGCCCAAGGCGAATTCGTTATCGCGCCAATGGGGCAGGTTGGTCATTGTGCCGCGCAACAGGAGTTTGCCGTCCCGTACATCCTGTTGGGTGGCGGTTAGTCTCTTCCTCTGAGCCAGCCATGACAGCAGCCGCATGCCCTCAATGGCATTGCTCTTGCCGGAGGCATTGGCGCCGATCAGTACCGTGAGTGGTGCCAGCGGCAGGCGTGCTTTCCGGTAGCTCTTGAAGTTCTCCAGCGTGATGGCGTCCAGCATGGGCTTACACTCCCAGATACGCCTTGCGGATGTCGTCGTTGGCCAGCAGTTTCTGGCCGCTGTCTTCCAGCACGATGCGGCCGTTTTCCAGCACGTAGCCACGGTCGGCCAGCTGCAGGGCGCGGTTGGCGTTCTGTTCCACCAGGAAGACGGTGACGCCTTCGCTGCGGATCTTCTGGATGATCTCGAAGATCTGGGCAATGATCAACGGCGCCAGGCCCAGCGTGGGCTCGTCGAGCAGCAGCAGGCGTGGGCGCGACATCAGGGCGCGGCCGATGGCCAGCATCTGCTGTTCGCCGCCGGACATGGTGCCGGCACGCTGGTGGGCCCGCTCGCGCAGGCGCGGGAAGAGGTTGAAGGCGTGCTCCAGGCCGGCCTCGATCTCTTCACGGTTCTGGAAGAAACCGCCCATCTGCAGGTTCTCGGTGACGGTCATGTCGGCAAAGACGCGCCGGCCCTCGGGCGAGATGGCGATGCCGTTACGCATGATCTGCGGCGTGTCCAGCCGGGCGATGTCCTGACCTTCAAAGCGGATGAGGCCGGTGGCAGCGCGCGGGTTGCCGCAGACGGTCATCAGCAGGGTGGTCTTGCCGGCACCGTTGCTGCCGATGAGGGTGACGATCTCGCCGCGGTTCACGACAAGGCTCACGTCATCCAGCGCCTGGATGGGGCCGTAGAAGGTGCTGACGCCTTCCAGTTGCAGCATGGGGGCGCCGCCGTCGTTCGGCTGGGCCGTGGTGTGGTTGGAAGCCATGGTCTTACGCCTCTCCCAGGTAGGCCTTGATCACCCGCTCGTCGTTGCGCACGGCTTCGGGTGTGCCGGTCATGATGGGCTTGCCGTGCTCCATCACCAGGATGCGTTCGGAGACGTTCATCACCAGTTTCATGTCGTGTTCGATGAGCAGCACGGCCACGTTGAACTCGGTGCGCAGCCGGCGGATGAGGTCCTGCAGGTCGACCTTTTCCTGGGGGTTGAGGCCCGCGGCGGGCTCGTCCAGCATCAGCAGCCGCGGCCGGGTGATCATGCAGCGGGCGATTTCCAGCCGGCGCTGATGGCCGTAGGCCAGGTTGCCGGCCTCGCGGTTGGCGTATTCGCGCAGGCCCATGAAGTCCAGCCACTGGGCGGCATGGCGGATGGCCTCGGCCTCGGCACGGCGGTAGGAAGGCAGGCGCAGCAGGCCCGCCAGCAGGCCGCTCTGCACCTGGGTGTGCTGGGCCACCAGCAGGTTTTCCAGCACGGTGAGCTGCTTGAAAAGGCGCACGTTCTGGAAGGTGCGCACCAGGCCGTGACGGGCCACCTGATGGCTGGGCTTGCCGGCGATCTCGTGGCCATCCAGCCGGATGCTGCCCCCGGTGGGCCGGTAGAACCCGCCGATGCAGTTGAAGACGGTGGTCTTGCCGGCGCCGTTGGGGCCGATGATGGCGAAGATTTCGTCGGGGGCGACCGTCAGCGACACGCCATCGACGGCCAGCAGGCCGCCAAAGCGCATGGTGAGGTCCTGCACGGCCAGCAGGGGGCCGGATGTGCGGGCGCTGTCAGGGGCGTTCATGGGATCGTGGCTCATCGGGTCAGCTCCACATGCGGGCGCTTGACGGGCAGCAGCCCCTCGGGGCGCCAGATCATCATCAGCACCATCACCAGACCGAAGATCAGCATCCGGTAGTCGGCAAATTCGCGGGCCACTTCGGGCAGGACGGTGAGGATGATGGCGGCCAGGATGACGCCCAGCTGCGAGCCCATGCCGCCCAGCACGACGATGGCCAGGATCAGCGCCGATTCGATGAAGGTGAAGGATTCGGGGTTGACCAGACCTTGGCGGGCGGCAAAGAACGCACCGCCAAAGCCGGCAAACATGGCGCCCAGCGTGAAGGCCGAGAGCTTGATGCGGGTGGGGTTGAGGCCCAGCGAGCGGCAGGCGATCTCGTCCTCGCGCAGGGCTTCCCAGGCGCGGCCCACCGGCATGCGCACCAGCCGGTTGGACACGAAGAGCGTGATCAGCGCCAGCATCAGCGCCATCAGGTACAGGTAGATGACCATGTCCTGGTTGGAGAACTTCCAGCCCATCAGCTGGTGGAAGGTCTGGGCGCCGGCCTCGCTGGCCTTGCGGCTCATTTCATAGCCGAACACCGTGGGCTTGGGAATGCCGGAAATGCCGTCGGGGCCGCCGGTCCAGTCCGTGAGGTTGATGAGCAGCAGGCGGATGATCTCGCCAAAGCCCAGGGTGACGATGGCCAGGTAGTCGCCCCGCAGCCGCAGCACCGGAAAGCCCAGCAGGAAGCCGAAGAGTGCGGCCATGGCGC
The DNA here is from genome assembly GCA_938046755.1 of uncultured Lautropia sp. Lineage (GTDB taxonomy): Bacteria > Pseudomonadota > Gammaproteobacteria > Burkholderiales > Burkholderiaceae_E > Lautropia. Next base: position 4,032 of record CALIXC010000003.1, read on the forward strand.
CGGAGACGGGCAGCGCCTGCCAGAAGCCCCAGCCCAGCCACTGGTAGAGCAGGGCGTAGGTGTAGGCGCCTACGGCGTAGAAGCCCACGAAGCCCAGGTCGAGCAGGCCGGCAAAGCCCACCACGATGTTGAGCCCCAGTGCCAGCATGACGTAGATGAGCACGACGGTGGCAATGTCGACCTGGTTGCGGCTGCCGAAGAAGGGCCAGACGATGGCAGCCAGAATGATCAGGGCAATGAGCACTCGCTGGCCGTTGGGCGTGCGGTGGATGAAGTTGAGTCTTTTGGCGCCGGGTACGCGGATCGAGAGGCCGCCGAAGGCTCGGGCCAGCGCCGGGCGCAGCAGCTGGATGACGAAGACGGCAGCGCAGGCGATCAGCACCAGATTCCAGTGGGTCTCGATGTGGGTGCGGGCGCCTTCGCGCACCAGTTGCAGGCCCAGCACCGGGATGGTGAGGCCGGCCGTGACCAGCGTGGCCACGAGGGCGTTACGGAGCGTGCTGGCCATCAGACTTTCTCCACCTCGGGTTTGCCCAGCAGGCCGCTGGGGCGGAACAGCAGGATGAGGATCAGCAGGCCGAAGGCCACGATGTCCTTGTACTGCGCGGAGATGAAGGCCGCCGCGAAGGTTTCGGCCAGGCCCAGCAGCACGCCGCCCAGCATGGCACCGGGAATGCTGCCGATGCCGCCCAGCACCGCGGCGGTGAAGGCCTTGATGCCGGCGATGAAGCCGATGAAGGGGTTGAGCTTGCCGATGGTGATGGCGATGAGCACACCGCCCACCGCAGCCAGCACCGCGCCCAGCACGAAGGTGAAGGAGATGACGCGGTTCGTGTCGATGCCCAGCAGCCGCGCCATCTGCATGTCCTGCGAGCAGGCGCGCGAGGCGCGGCCCATGCGCGAGTGGCGGATGTAGAGCGACAGCCCCACCATCAGCACCACGGTCACGACGATGATCAGGATCCGCGACCAGGAGAAGGTCACGTCGAAGTTGCCGAACGGGATGTCGATGCCGCCGGAAATGAGCGAGGGTACCGCCATGTCGCGCGAACCCTGTCCCAGCGCCACCCAGTTCTGCAGGAAGATCGACATGCCGATGGCGGAAATGAGCGCCACGAGGCGGGGGCCGCCGCGCACCGGCCGGTAGGCGATGCGCTCGACGCTGTAGCCATACAGGGCGGTGACGATCATGGCCATGGCCAGCATCAGCCCGATGGCAAGCGGCAGCGGCACGCTGCCCTGGGTGCCCAGGGCGGTGAGCGTGACCAGACCCACGTAGGCGCCGATCATGTAGATCTCGCCGTGGGCAAAGTTGATCATGCCGATGATGCCGTACACCATGGTGTAGCCGATGGCGATCAGGGCGTAGATGGCTCCGAGCGAAAGCCCGTTGAAGGTCTGCTGGACGATCTGCGGTAAGTATTCGGACATGGAAGCGACGACGGCACCGGGCGCGGCACAACCCTGCCGGCTGAAGGGCGAACGGCAGCGGGCGCGACAGGTGGGCGTCCTGTTCGGGTCTGGAGGGGGAGGCGCGGGCAGGCTCCGTGAGGGCCTGTCCGATCCTTCCGTGAAGGTCGGGACCTTTGTCCGGGGATGGCGGACGCGGTACCCCGCCGGCAGGGGGTGACCGGAGGAGGGCTCCTGCCGCGTTGGCGCCTTGTGGGCATGGCGGCAGGACACGTTCCGGGCGTCTGGCCCGAAACGAACCTGTAATGATAAGCCGGGACGGGGGCGGGCGCCATTGCGCCCATGCTGTCAGTCAGGGCGACAGGGGGGATCTGCCGGCAGGGGCAAGCGATAGGCGATTTGTGCTCAGGGTCTGAAGGGGCAGGTCTGAGCAATGAGGGAAGCATCGACAGGTCGTCGCTGACGCGGGGAGTGGTGCCGAAATTTGGCATCGGCAGCGCATGTCATGTCGCCATGAAAAAAGCCCCGGCCGTGCTGGCCGGGGCGCTGGCGTCATGTTCTGCCCGGTTTACTTGGCCAGCGTCTTGCTGCCGTCCTTGTGCCAGGTGTAGACCACGTAGGGGTAGCTTTCCAGGTCGCCCTGCTGGGTCCATTTCAGCTCGCCCACCGGGGTCTTGACGGTGTTGGCGTGCAGCCATTTGGCCACTTGTTCGGGGTCATCGCTGCCGGTGGCCTTGATGCCGTCGACGATGGCCTGCACAGCGGCGTAGGCCGAAAGCTGGAAGGCGCCGCTGGCGTCACGCTTCTTGGCCTGGAAGGCCTTCACGATGGCGGCATTGGCCGGATCGGTGGAGAAGTCCTTGGGCAGCGTCAGCAGCATGCCTTCCACGGCATCGCCGGCAATGGCGTTGATGTCGGGGTTGCCGGCACCTTCGGGGCCCATGAACTTGGCCTTCACGCCCTGTTCGGCCGCCTGACGCAGCAGCAGGCCCATCTCGGGGTGGTAGCCGCCGTAGTAGACGAAGTCCACACCCTGGCTGCGCAGCTTGGTGATGATGGCGGAGTAGTCGGCATCACCCGCATTGATGCCCTCGAAGAGCACGGGCTTGAGGCCGGCCTTTTCCAGGGTGACGCGCACGGCGTTGGCAATGCCCTGACCGTAGGACTGCTTGTCGTGCAGGATGGCAACCTTCTTGGGCTTGGCCACGTCCAGGATGTACTGGGCAGCGGCAGGGCCCTGCTGGTCGTCACGGCCGGTGACGCGGAAGATGTACTCATAGTTCTTGCCGTCGGTGAGTGCGGGCGCGGTGGCCGACGGGGTGATCATCAGCACGCCTTCTTCATCGTAGATGGCGGCTGCGGCAATGGTGGCACCCGAGCAGACGTGACCCACCACGAAGTGGATGTCCTCGTTGATGGCGCGGTTGGCGGCGATGGGGCCCTGCTTGGGCTCGCAGGCGTCGTCGATGACGACCCCTTCCAGCTGCTGGCCATTGACGCCACCGGCGGCGTTGATCTGCTCGATGGCGGTGAAGGCGCCTTCACGGACCATGCTGCCGTACTGGGCGACGGGGCCGGTGGTGGGGCCGGGCAGCGCAATGCGCAGGGTGTCGGCGGCCTGGGCGGCGGTGGCCATCATTCCGGAGAGGGCCAGGGCGGCCAGAAGGGCGGTGGGGCGGAAGTGCTTCATGGGGGAGATGGTTGTGTGGCTGAGGGTGGTCAAGGATATATCAAGCGGGGGCAGGGGGATAACCCTGAAGGGGGGCGCTCTGTCTGTGTGTCGGGGCGCTTTAGGGCTCGGCCTCGGCGTGGGAGGCCGCCGCACGGGTACCCCCTGTGGCTTTACGGGCGCTGGGGTGATGTTGCGCCTTGCCGCGTGGGGTGCTGGCGCCCGAAGGCGCCCCAGGGGGTACCCGCACGCCGGCCTTTGGCGCGTGCGGTGAGCTTCATCCTGGAAGGAAGGGTGACGCGGGGGCTGTCCCTGGGGCGCCTTCGGGCGCCAGCACTGTCGGGGCATGAACTGAGCATGCGGGTTTGCGCCCGTAAAGCCACAGGGATTGCCCCCACGGCGCCCCGTGCAGCGAAGGCACTGAAACCTCGGAAACCCCGCCGCTCCGCCTTGACGCAGCGGCGTCAATCCATCGAGTCGTTGTTGCCCTGGGTGACGTGCCGTCGGATGAAGTGGCGGATCCTGTCCCAGCGGGTCTCGGGTTTCTTCGGAGACTGGGCTTCCGGCTGGGTGGCGGTCTGCTGGGCGGCTTCTTCCTGCTGGCGGACTGCAGCTTCGGCGGCTTCGCTGGCGACGTTCTGGGCCACGGCCACGGCTTCGGCGGCTGCGGTGGCGGCTTCCTCGGCCGAGAGGGTGTCGGTGGTGCCGTCATCCGGGGGCGGGGACTCGCTCAGGGGGCTGTCGGCGCGGGGGTCCATTTCCACGCCCACGGGCGAGACCTGATCGGAGGCGACGTGGAAGGGGCTGCGCTCTTCCATGGGCACGGGGTCGTCGTGGTGGATGCGCCACCAGACGAAGATCACGAGCAGGATGGTGAAGACGCCCATGCTCTGCGGAAAGCCCTGGGTGCCCAGGTACTGCATGGCCAGGCCACTGAGCAGGGGGCCGATGGCAGCGCCGACGCCGTGCAGCAGCAAGAGGCCCCGGGTGGCTTCCAGCGCCTCGTTGGCGGGGAAGCGGTCATGGGTCTGGGCCACGGCCATGCCGTAGATGGAGAACATGAAGATGCCCAGCACGAAGGAGAGGGCGATGTAGTCGTTGGGCTCGGCCCTGCCTTCCAGCACCGTGTCCACCACGCTGAGGGCCACCAGCGAGAGTGTGGCGCCGGCGGCGACGGCGATGAGCATCTCGCGGCGGTCACGACAGTGGTCGGACATCCAGCCGATGGGCCACTGGGTGAGGGCGCCCCCCAGGATGGCGACGGCGGTGAAGTTGGCGATGTCGATGTCGGAGAAGTTCAGCGCCCGGCCGTAGATGGCGGTGAGTGCCCAGAAGGCGCCCAGCACGAGGCCGGAGCACAGGGCGCCGGCCACGCCGGAGGGGGTACGCCGCGCCAGGGTGCCCAGCGAGAGGCTGGGGGTGGCGATGGGCAGGGGCTGCGGCACGGGGGTGAGGGCGATGGGCAGCAGCCCCATGCAGAACAGGATGGCCGCGATGATGAACGACTCGATGGCCGTGGCGCCGTAGAAGGTGACGAAGTACTGGCCGACGGCGACGGTGGCCAGGTTGACGACCATGTAGACGGCGAAGATGCTGGCCTGGCTGCCGGGCGTGGCCTGGCTGCGTTCGTTGAGCCAGCTCTCGATGACCATGTAGATGCCCATCAGCGCCAGGCCGTTGAAGACGCGCAGCACCAGCCAGACCCAGGGGTCGACGACCATGCCGAAGGCCAGCGTGAGGGCGGCGGACAGGGCGGCGAAGCTGGCGAAGCAGCGCACGTGGCCCACGCGGCGGATCAGGATCGGGCAGATCCAGCCGCCGGCGATGTAGCCGACGTAGTAGCCCGACATGATCAGGCCGATCATGAGGTTGCTGAAGCCTTCGTAGACGCCACGCAGGCCGATCACCATCCCCAGCAGGCCCGAACCGACCAGTAGAAGGCCCATGCCGATCAGCAGGGATGAAATGGACCAGATCGAGCGCAGCATGGGTCGGTCAGTAGGGAGGATCTTCCGTTGGCCCGGCTGTGTGCCGGGCGTCGGAATTGTTTCAGAAGTCTTTTATGGTAAGGGAGACCGCCGGTTTTGTGGGCCGACGGTCGTTCCCGTCACTTCTGGACTTTTTCCGTGCTCTTTGCCCGGGCGGCCGAGAAGCTGCCGGCCCCCACGGTCAGGGCCTTCTTCGGATCGATCCACTTGCGGAAGGCGGCGTTGACCTGCTCCAGCGTGAGCGCGCGGATCTGCTCGTCGCGGCGGGTCCAGCGGCCCATGTCGGTGTTCCAGAACAGGTTGCTGGACAGCAGGCTGGTCACGTTGGCCTCGCTGGCCAGGTACTGGCGACGCTGGTCCATCAGGGCGTTGCGGGCCTCGTCCAGTTCGGTCTGGGAGAAGCCGTCGGCGTGCACGCGCTCGATCTCTTCCTGCAGTGCCTTCTGCAGCCGGTCGATGTTGGCCGGTGCCAGGATGGCGCGGATGTCGATCATGGCGTTGTCCACGTCACGGCTGGCCGACAGCGAGGCATAGGCACCGTAGCTGATGCTCTCCTTCTCGCGCAGCCGGTGGAAGAGGCGTGCATCGGCCGAGCCGCCCAGCAGGCGTACGGCCATGGACAGCGCCGGGTAGTCCGGGTGCTCTTCCGAGATGGGGATGTTGCGGGCCTGCAGCAGCACGGCGTTGGCCTTGTCGGGCACGTCCACCATTTCGGTGGCGGCGGGCAGGCCATGGTAGTCCATGTGGATCCGGGCATAGGCCTGCGGGCTCTTCCAGTCGCCCAGCAGCTTCTGCAGCTCGGCTTTCAGGGCCTCGGGGTCGACGTTGCCCACGACCGAGAACTGGCCGTGGGAGGCGCCGGCGAAGTCCTGCCAGAACTTCGTCAGCCGTTCGGGGGTCTGGGTCTTCACGTCGGTGATGACCTCGTCCATCGTGCGGTAGTGGCGGGGGTCATCAGTCGGGTAGGCATGGCCGCGGACCGCCATGGCTTCGGCAGCCAGCGCTTCCAGCTGATGGCGCTGGGCTTCGATGCCGGTGAGCACCTGGTCGCGCCGCTCCTGGAACACGTCCTTCGGGAACACGGGCTCGCGCAGGGCGCTCGTGGCCAGGGCCAGTGCCTCCGACAGGTTCCTGGCCGGGACGCTCAGCGAGACCTTGGCGCCGGTGGCGTTGGCGTCGATGCTCAGCCGGGCATCCAGCGCGCGCAGGCGGTCGTCGAAGGCCTGGCGCGGCAGCTGTTTCGTGCCCGAGAGCACCATGACGTCGAGCAGGTCGGCTTCGCGCCAGCGGCCCGAGAGGTTCTGCAGGTTGCCCCATTGCAGGTTCAGCGACAGGTTCACGCGGTCGCCCTTCACCTTGCGCGGCAGGATGGCGTAGCGGATGCCGTTGGACAGCTGGCCGACCTGGGTGCGTTCGGTGATGCTGGCGGGGGTGAGCGCCACGTCGGCGGTGAAGGCCTCGGCCTGCTGCCATTTGTGGTCCTTCAGCAGGGCGGCGATGTCGGGGCGCGAGGGGTTGGGTGCGCGGACCGGCTGGGCCGTGGGCAGGTACCAGGCCAGCGTGCGGTTGTCGCGCACCAGCCAGCGGCGGCCGGCAGCGCGGATCTCGTCCAGTGTCATGGCCTGGGCCCAGTCGGCCTGGGCAAAGGGCAGGCGCCAGTCTCCCTGGGCCACGGCTTCGGTCAGTTCCATGGCCAGGGCCTCGGGGTCTTCGGCCAGGCGCTGCATGCCGTTCTTCACGTCCTGCTTGGTGCGGTCCAGGGCCTCCTGCGACAGCGGCAGTTCACCTTCGACCACCTTGCGCAGGGTGTCCCAGACGATCTGCCGCTTGTCTTCCGAGGCCAGCGTGGCGCTGAACAGCAGCATGCCCGGGTCGTACAGGTCGGACGAGGAGGCGCCCACGTTCACGGCATGGCCGGGCTTGACCAGCTGCTGGTAGAGCGGGCCGTCGGGCTCGCGCGTGAGCATCTCGGCCAGCAGGGACAGGGCCACGGTGTCACGCGCTGCACCGGCTGGCGTGTGGTAGCCGGCAAGCAGCAGGGGCACGCCGCCGGTGCGGCGGACCACCACTTCGCGTTCGCCCTGCTGGGCGGGGTCCAGGGTGTAGGGCTGGACGATGGGGGTCTTCGGGCGCGGGATGCTGCCGAATGCCTTCTGCACGGCGGCCAGCGTGCCGTTCACGTCGAACTGGCCGGTGATGATCAGCACCGCGTTATCGGGGCGGTAGTAGCGCGCGTAGAAGTTCTGCAGGTTGTCAGGCGCGACGGCGTCAAGGTCGGAGAGCGCGCCGATCACGGAGCGGCTGTAGGGATGGAAGCCGTAGGCGGTGGCCATGAGCTGGTGGTAGAGCACCGTGCCGGGCCGGTTCTCGTTGGATTCCATCTCGTTGATGACGACCGGACGCTCGCTCTTGAGCTTGCCGGCATCGATGTGGATGTTCTGCATCGTGTCGGCCAGCCAGGACAGCATCCAGTCGCGCGTGGCGTCGCTGGCGTTGAACTGGCCGAAGTAGTTGGTGCGGTCATACCAGGTGGTGCCGTTCCAGTCGATGCCGCGCCGGGTCAGCTCCTTCTTCGGGTCGGGGATCTTCTCGGTGCCCTTGAAGAGCATGTGCTCCAGCAGGTGCGCCATGCCGGCTTCGCCCGGCCCTTCGTGGCGCGATCCCACCTTGTAGACCAGATTGACGGTCATGGTGGGCTTGGATTCGTCCGGGCCCAGCAGCACGGTCAGGCTGTTAGAGAGCTGGTACTGGGTGACGCCGTTGATGGGCTGGCCCACCTGCACGATGCCGGGGATGCTGGTGGGCGTGGTGGCTTCGGCCGTGGCCACGGCGGCGGAGGGGATGGGGGCTTCCTTGGCCTGGACGTGGGGAACGACAAAGGCCGTGGCAACGCCCAGACCCAGCATCAGCAGTGCCAGCCGCACGTCACGCAGCAGGCGGCGCTGCTGGCGGCAGGCCGGGCCGCTCTGCGGGCTGCGAAGGCCGGCATGGGCAGGGGCTGTGGCGTGGCTGGCAGCGGCACTCGCTGTTGCGAGGGCGTGTGGCTGAAGGGCTTGCTCGGGCGAGGTAGGGCGCAGATACATCAGGAAGGCTCCATGGTAGACGGGCACCCGAATCTTAACGGGCGGTGTCGTGGTGTGTGGCGCGTCGGCATGGGGTGTTGCAGGCGGACACGGCATGCCTTCCAGAGGTAACGCCTGGCCGGACGAGCGGTGGACAGGGCGGTTAGGGACCTGTGCGGTTGAGGGACGAGGGGGCAGGTCTACGGTACTGTTCTGTCGCCCAGTTGGTCAGGTGATCTGGCGCACAGGTGGTCAGGGGTAGGGTTAGAGGCAGGCGGTGGTTCAGCGACGGTTCAGCGCGGCCGGAGACACGAATCGCCATGCACCCGGCGCCAGGCCCAGCTCCCACAGATTCAGAGCGCCCACGGCGATGCGCACGAGCCGCAGGCAGGGGTAGCCGGCTTTGGCCGTCATGCGGCGCACCTGGCGGTTCTTGCCTTCCTGGATGCGGATCTCCAGCCAGAAGTCGGGCACGGTCTTGCGCACGCGTACCGGGGGCTGGCGCGGCCAGAGCCGTTCGGTCTCTTCGGCGGCCAGCAGGCGCGTCCGAGCGGGTTGCGTGATGAAGTCGCCCAGGTCCATCGGGCGGCGCAGCAGGGCCAGCTTGTGCTCGTCGGGGGCGCCTTCCACCCGGGCCCAGTAGGTCTTTCCCTTGCCGTGGCGGGGTTCGGCGATGCGCGCCTGCAGCCTGCCGTCATTGGTCAGCAGCAACAGCCCCTCGCTGTCGGTGTCCAGTCGGCCGGCGGGATAGAAACCCGGGGCATCGATATGGTCTTTGAGGCTGGGATGGGTCTCGTGCGGGCTGAACTGGCAGATGACGCCGCAGGGTTTGTTGAAGGCGATGAGGGGGCTGGGCGCGGACATGGGAAAGGGGCATGCAAGCGTGCGAAGATCGCGTGAATGATGAACGAGCTTTGCAGGAGATGCGATGGCCACGAAGACGGGGGCCCGAAAAGGGGGCCATGAAAAGGTAGCTTCCACCGGAGTGAAGCGCACGAAGGCAGCAGCCCCAAAGCCGGCGGCCCCGAAGCCGCGTGGCAGCGCCATCGACGCGGCCCGGCTGGCCAAGCTGAATGCAGGCCGGATCGAGGCGGCCATACTGGCAGAGTGCCTGGCCGTGGATTTTGGCGTGCTGATGACTTCCGTTTTCCCGGAGTTGTCCGAAGATATCGTGAATCGGATGCAGGCGGCAAAAGACGAGGGCATCCTGAAACGGATGGGGCTGGCAGGCCAGCTGCTGTGGCAGGCCTGGGGGGCTGAGGGACTAGCTCGGCTGCAGGATCATCCCTCCGATACGGTGCGCGGCTGGGGGTGCTTCCTGGTGGGGGCGCGCGACGATCTGGATGTGGCGGCCCGTCTGGCGCTGATCCGTCCGTTGGCCGATGACCCGCATTTCGGGGTGCGTGAATGGGCCTGGATGGCTGTCCGGCCGCATCTGGTGGCCGAGCTGGATGCCAGCATCGCGCTGCTGGCCGGGTGGACGGGAGATGCGTCGGAGCGGGTCCGGCGCTTTGCCAGTGAGGCATTGCGGCCCCGGGGCGTCTGGGCGGGGCACATTGCGGCGCTCAAGCGCCAGCCGGAAAAGGGCCTGCCCATCCTGGAGCCGCTGCGGGCGGATCCGGCTGCCTATGTGCAGGACTCCGTGGCCAACTGGCTGAATGACGCCGCCAAGGACCAGCCTGACTGGGTGCGCGAGGTGTGCGGGCGCTGGCAGGCCGAGCGGCCCGAAGACAGCAACACGCAGCGTATTGTTCGCCGGGCGCTGCGGTCCCTGTCGTAGCAGGCGGGACGAAGGGAGCTGGCGGGACGATCGTGGCTGGCGGTGCGATGGTGGCAGGTCCCCCCGGTCTCATGGCTTGGCCCTGAGACCGCAGACCCGACGCCAGAAAAGAAAAAGGGCCAGGCGGTGGATGCGATGTTCTGCATCCGTCGCCTGGCCCTCGGGGAGGGAACCGGGGGCTAGCCCCGGTTCATCCGCCTGAGTGAAGCCTGGTGAATCAGGCTTTTTCCACTTCGGCGCCGGTTTCCTTGTGCATCAGGCCCAGCACCATCTGCAGACCGTAGGCGGCTGCACCACAGATGAAGATCACGTCACCGATGGTACGCACCCAGCGCAGGGTGTGGATGATGGGGGTCTGCTCCACGAACTCGGCGCTACGTGCCCACCACAGACCCACGCTGATGGAGGCGTTGGCCTGGATGATGCCGACCGGCAGCAGGCTGGTGAACAGCATCAGTGCCAGGCCCAGGTTCAGCGCCACGAAGGCGATGCCCATCAGCCGGTTGTTCAGCTTCAGGGTCGGGCGGATGTAGCGCAGCACCATCAGCGAGAAGCCCAGTGCCAGGAAGCCATACACACCGAACAGCGAGGCGTGACCATGGTTGGCGGCCGTGTTCAGGCCCTGCAGGTAGTACAGCGAGATCGGCGGGTTGATGAGGAAGCCGAAGACGCCAGCACCGAGCATGTTCCAGAAGGACACGGCGATGAAGAACATCAGCGGCCAGCGCATCGGTTTCATCCAGATGGCCTTGTGCTGCACCGTCCAGTTCTCGAAGGCGTCATAGCCCAGCAGCACCAGCGGCACCACTTCCAGGGCGGAGAACATCGCGCCGATGGCCGTGATGGGGGTGGTGGTACCCGCGAAGTACAGGTGGTGGAACGTGCCCGGGATGCCGCCGATCATGAACAGCATGGCGGCGAGCAGGCTGGCCGTGGTGGCGGTGTGCTTGCTGACCACGCCCAGGTTGTAGAACACGAAGCCGACCGAGCAGGTGGCGAACACTTCGAAGAAGCCTTCCACCCACAGGTGCACCACCCACCAGCGCCAGTACTCCATGATGGAGATGTGCGTGTGCTCACCGTAGATCAGCGCCGGGGCATAGAAGATGCCGATGGCAGCAGCGGCCATGGTGAACAGGATCAGCAGGCTCTTGTCGCCAGGAGCGCGCAGGGCCAGGTAGATGCCGCGCATCATCAGCACCAGCCAGAAGACCAGGCCGACGAAGAGCGCCAGCTGCCAGACACGGCCAAGCTCGACGTACTCATAGCCCTGGTGGCCGAACCACCAGTTCAGGCTCGTGGCCATCCAGCCCTTCAGCGCCACGAACTGGCCACCGAAAGAACCGACCACCACGACGATCAGCGCCCAGAAGAGCACGTCTACACCCAGCTTCTGGTACTTGGGATCCTTGCCACCGTTGATGATGGGGACGAGGAACAGGCCAGCAGCCAGGAAGCCGGTGGCGATCCAGAAGATGGACGACTGGATGTGCCAGGTGCGGGTCAGCGTGTACGGCAGGTACTCGGAGAGCGGAATGCCGTAGAAGTTCTGACCTTCGATGGTGTAGTGGGCGGTTGCGCCGCCCAGCAGCACCTGGACCAGGAAGAGGGCGGCCACGACCAGTAGGTACTTGCCGAGCGCCTTCTGCGAGGGGGTGAGCTTGATCAGCGACAGCGGGTCGGCCTTGGGAGCCTCGACCTCGATGTGTTGCTGGTGGGTGAAGAAGGCCCAGACCCAGATGATGAGGCCGATACCGAAGATCAGCGTCACGACCGAGGCGATCGACCAGATCACGTTCTCGGGCGTGGGTTCGTTGCCGATCAGAGGCTCATGCGGCCAGTTGTTGGTGTAGGTGACATCCAGCCCCGGACGGTTGGTGGACGCAGCCCAGGCCGACCAGAAGAAGAAGGCAGCCATCTTCGAGCGCAGCTCGGGATCTGGCAGCGTGTTCTCCTTCATGGCGTAGGAGGAACGCAGCTTCTGGAAGGCCGGGTCGTCGCTGAACAGCTTGTCGTAGTAGGCCGCAACGCTCTGGATGGAGCGGATGCGATCTTCCGACAGCGTGACCTTGTTGGTCGCCTTGTCGAAGGTGTTGGTGCGGAACGCAACCTTCGAGTCGTAGCTCAGCGTGGCCTTGTCGCGCTCGGACAGCTGCTCGAAGTTCTTGCCATACTGGCGCTGGGCCTGCTGGTCCAGCCAGTTCAGCACTTCGCGGTGCAGCCAGTCGGCCGTCCAGTCCGGTGCCTGGTAGGCGCCGTGCCCCCAGACCGAGCCCACGGACATGCCGCCGATGGATTGCCAGGCGGTCTGGCCGGCATAGATGTCTTCCTCGGTGTAGATGGTTTTGCCGTCTTCGCTCACGAATGCGGTCGGAATCGGCGGGCGCTCGTTATACACCTCTTTACCGAAGTAACCGAGCACCGTAAACGAACCGATCATGATGATCGCTAGGATCACCCAAAGTCGTTTGTACTCTTTCATGAAAAAATTCCTGAACTTGTATGGCAGCCCTGTGCTGTCTATCGGAATTGTTGCAGGGTGCCTATGGGGCGTGCTTGATGAAAATCAAGAGCCTTCACGCGATAGAAGATGTTGATAACGATGAAAATCATTCTCTTTCCTGAAATACTGCTTCGGAGGTACGCAGCCGTGCTCGGACACCCGTCTTTCTCCTCATGGAACGAGTAGCTTTTGAGCTGAATTCATAATTCTTGTTAATATTCATCAACGAGTCTGGAGACCTGCATGGACGACATTTTCTTCAAGGTCGCCGCGTGCTCGGCGACGCATGTTCTCAACGGGGAAGGGTGAGACGATGGCCACCGTGACCGGTCTGTTCATCTATCCCGTCAAGTCCTGTGGCGGCATCAAGCTGTCGAAGGTCAGCCTGCACGAGACCGGCCTGGCGCACGACCGGCAGTGGATGCTGGTGGATGCCGATGGCCGTTTTATTACCCAGCGTACCCATCCGGCTATGGCGCTCATCCAGACATCGCTGGAAGGTGACGTGCTGCGCCTGCGGGCTCCCGGCATGGGGACGGATGCCGAGGTGCCGGTGACCGGCTTTGACGTGGATACCGCGCCGCGCCTGCGCTCGGCGGTGTTCCGTAGTGAGGTGCAGACGCTGGTGGAAGGGCCGCTGGTCAACGAATGGCTGAGCCAGTACCTGGGGCAGCCGTTACGGTTGGTGCGGGCTGACCCGAATTTCCGGCGCCGCTGCAAGCCGCTCTGGGAAGGAAACCGGGAGGTGACGACCTGGCTGCCGGATGCCTATCCATTGCTGGTGGTCTCGCAAGGTTCGCTGGATGCGCTGAACCGGCGTCTGGTGGTGCGGGGCGCGCGGCCGGTGGGCATGGAGCGTTTTCGTCCGAACGTTGTCATTCAGGATGATGAATTACAGCCGCACGAGGAGGACGACATGGCGCGGCTGGCAGGGCCTGGGTACGTGCTGCAGATGGTGGCGCCCTGTGCCCGCTGCCCGATGCCCAACCTAGATGCCGCCAGCGGCCGCTTCGAGGAGGAGCCCACCCGCACACTGCGCGAGTACCGGCTGAATCGTCGGGGAGACAATGTGTTGTTTGGCACGCACGCTTTCGTGGCCGAAGGCGCGGGCAGTGCCCTGATCCGGGTGGGGGACACGGTGGAGCCGGAGTGATGGTGTGTCCGAGGTGGACGTTCCGGCACCCTGAATCCGCTGCTGCTGATGCAGACGTTGATGCCGGTGCCAGCGGAGGCAGATGGCCTTGTTGGTGAGGGAGAGCCCTGCGTCCACGCCGTGTCGGAGGGCGGCCTTGTCTGGCGCCCTCATTCACGCGGTGGCCAGGGCTCACTTGCGCGACAGGCCACGATCGATCATCCGGGAAAGCTGATAGGCAATGCAGGTCTCGGTGAAGGTCACGGCTGAGGCCTGACGATCGGGCTCGCCGGAATCCAAGTCGATGCGACCAGTCGACGCCCAGTAGTCGATCATGTCGTAGCGATGCAGATAGGGCTGGTCGTGCAGGTTCATCGTCCAGCGGATGTACTGCCGATAGTCGTCGGTACGGTAGAAGGCCTCGAACTGCGGATGGTAGGGCGGATCCATCACGATGGTGTCGATGTGCTGGCGGCGCAGTTGCTCCAGTCCTCGGTCCAGGGCGCGTGCCATGTTGGCGGGCGGCAGGCCCCGGCGGGTGTCGGCGCGTCCCAGGTTCCAGATCACCAGGGCGGGCTTGCGCGGTAGCACCTGCTTGCCAATCAGCGAGGCCTGCTCGGCCACGGCACTGTTGCGCCGTCCGACGGACTCGACATGGATGGTGCGACCCGGCAGGGGGCCAAGGTCCTGTATCAGGCGCTCTTCCAGCCGTTCGGCCAGCGGGTTGCGGGCGGCTGCGGCCAGGGTGGCGCGCAGCCGGCTACTGATGCTGCCCCCGGCGTCGGAACCCGCTGTGTTGCCACGGGAGACGCTGGCCGGGCGGGCCGGTGAGGGGTTGGTGCTTTCCGAGCCCAGCATGATCACCAGCAGGTCACCTTTGCCGCGTACCAACGCGGCCGATAGCCCGGGCAGGCGGCCGGGTTCCGACAGCAGGTCATCCGGGACATAGCAGTTGCGGGCCTGCTTGGCCGTATCGGCCGTGTCCGGTGCGGCCGGAAGCCGGTTGGCGCTGTTGGCGGGCTGCGTGGGGGGCGTGCCGGTGGAGGGGAGCCGGGCCGGCGGCGTGTTGCTGGCTGCCTGGGAAGGGGCAGGCTGTGCACTGCCCACCGGCTGGGGGGTCGCTTGCGGGGCAGCGGCTGGAGTGCCAGCGGTGACGGGCGGGAGCTGCCCGGAGGTGGCAGGTTGTCCGGAGGGCGCGGGTTGGCCAAATGTGGCGGGTTGGCCGGAAGCGGCAGGTTGTCCGCCAGAGGAAGGCTGCCCGGTCGGGGTGGATTGTCCTGCCGCCTGGGAGCCCGCGGCCGACGCGGAGGTAGATGGGGGGACCGACACCGCGGCAGGGCTGGCCCTGGGCGACTGGGGGACGCCCTGGCTGGGGGCCTGGCTGCTGGGTTGACTGGCGGGTTGCGCGACGTTCTGACTGGCCGGCAGGGGGGCCGCTTGCCCGGCGGCTTGGGGTGTCACGGGTGTCTGCGTGTTGGCAGCCGGCATGCCTTGCTGGGCAGCCGTGGCCAGAGGCAGGGAGCCCAGGGCGGCCATCAGGGTCAGCGACGACAGGGAACGGCAGACGGTACGGATCGGGGTGTGCATCGTGGGCCTCCTCATGCGTCGTGGGATGGGGTCGGGGCTTCGGCCGCTTTCGGGGCAGGGGTAGGTGCCTTGGGGGTGCTTCGGGTCTTGTACCAGTGCAGCAAGTAGGCCAAGCCCGTCATCACGGCCAGGCCGCCCAGCACCACCAGCACCTGCATCGTCCAGCTGCGGCCGAAGTCTACTAGCAGGAAGTGCGCCACGAACGACAGCGAGATGCCCAGGCAGAAGATGTAGAGCGAGTGCTGGCCACAGCGGATGACGGGCAGCGTGATGCGCCAGCGCAGGAAGCCGGCATCGGCGCGGGTGTAGTGGCCCACCAGGTAGGCCACGGCCAGGAAGTGCAGCACCCGGGCCGGGCCCAGGTTGGTCTTGTCGATGGGGTAGAGCCACGCGCCCACCAGTGGCTTGGTCACTTCGTCGATGGCGGGCACATGCCAGCCCACGGCCACGATGCAGGCAAAGAGCAGGATGGCCACGGCCACCCAGGCCAGCCAGGGGCGCCAGGCCAGCCAGGGCGAGCCCGTTTTGCGCACCGAGGCGCACAGGATGCCGATGACGAACATCAGCTGCCAGCCCAGCGGGTTGAAGAACCAGACATCGCCGGCCTCATACACAGGCCAAGCCAGGTTGTACTTCTGCACGCCCCACCACAGCACCAACGACAGCGCCAGGGTCAGCGGACGGGACAGGCGCGCCAGCACCAGCAGCAGCGGCAGTGCAAACAGCAGCGCGATGTACATCGGCAATACATCCAGGTTCACCGGCCGGTAGCGCAGGATCAGCGCATCCAGCACCGATTCCAGCGGGCTGTCGAGAAAGGCCTGGACATTGAGCTCTTCAATGAAGGAAGCGTTGCCATAGCGTACCGCCACCCACGATATCTGCGCGATGAAAAAGATGAACAGCAGGATGTGGGCGGCATAGAGCTGCCAGCAGCGCTTGAGCACCTGCATGGCCATGTAGACGAAGCCGCGCTTTTCCAGCGCGCTGCCGTAGACCAGAGCGGCGGTGTAGCCTGAGATGAAGACGAAGATTTCGGTGGCGTCGCTGAAGCCGAAGTTGCGGAAGGTGATCTGCCCGATGCTGCTGGACGGGATGTGGTCGATGAAGATGAACCACAGCGCCAGGCCCCGGAAGAAGTCCAGGCGCAGGTCGCGCGGTGGCTTGATCGGGGCGGGTGAGGCCGGCTGCACGGAGGGTGCGGCGGGCGTCGCGGCCGGTGAACCGGCGGTATCGGGGGAGGTATGGGCCATATCGGTCTGGTTGACGCAGGTCGTGGCAAAGCGTGCCCGCCGTGACACGAGCAAGGCCCCTCGGGGCCGATTCGCTGCCATGGCAAGCCCAGACATTCTAGGACGGAGGACCGTTCGGCGTGGGCGGCGATGCGCCAGGGCGGGGAAATCGATACAGATCCCGGCGATTTCTGGCTTTACCTGAACTTTACACAGGCTTCAATCGTCCTTGACCCACCATGCCCACAATGCAGGCCATCGGATCGACGGACAGCGCCTTGGCGTCGGAGCCTCCGGATCCGTTCCTTCAACCCTAGCAGGAGCATGACACATGAAGATCACGACTCTGGCCGTTTCGTCGGCACTGACCATGGCAGGTATTTCCGCGGCATGGGCTGCTGCGCCCAACCTGGCCGCTACGCCGGTCGTCGTCGCTGCCAAGGCCGAGCAGGCCGGCGAGGTCCGCGATGGTGCACTGGCTGCGCATCGCCACGCCCACCCGGGTAAGCAGGCTCATGGGCATGAGCGCATGGGGCGTCACGGCGGGCCGGGCATGATGCCGCCGCCGCCGATGGCCGCGCTGGATCTGTTCGGCGTGGGGCCCTTCGATGTGCGCCCGATGCACGATGGCCCGCCGCCCCCGCCCAAGGCCGAAGGCGGAAAACTGTCGGCGCAGGACGCCGCCCGGAAAGTGAAAGGCGACGAGGCCGAGATGCAGAATCGGGCCCGTTGGGCCGAACGCCGACTGGCACGCCGCATCGATCAGGTGGTCGAATCCGTGAAGGGCACGCCCGAGCAGGCGGAAAAGATCAGCAAGCTGGCCAGTGCCGCCTTCCAGGAACTGCGTCCGCTGCATGAGCAGATGCGCGCCCTGGACCAGCGGGCTGAGGCGCTCTACCAGGCCGAGACACTCGACCGCGCCGAATTCGGGGCCCTGCGCACCGAGCGCAGCAAGCTGATGGACCAGATCTCGCAGCGTTCGATGAACGCCTGGCTGGACATGGCCTCGGTGCTGACGCTCGCGCAGCGTAAGCAGCTGGCCGAGCGCACCATGCATCCGCCCCGTTTGGCACATGGCATGCATGGCGGGCACGGCCATCGTCCGCCTATGCAGGGCCATGCCCAGGGCATGAACGGACAGGGGCCCGACATGCCGCCGCCGGCCATGGAAGCGCCTGAAGGCGCGCCGGGCGAGACTGGCCAGCCGCAACCCCAGGCCGCACAGTAAGGCACTTGAACCGCTAAGAGCCTGCGCTGGGCAATCGATATCATGTCGGTTGTCCGGCGTTTCGCCGTTTCCCGTCTCGTCCTTTTCCTGCAGGAGGTCTTCCCATGTCGTCTCCCGAGATTCTGCTGATCGACGATGACCGCCGCCTGGCCGACATGGTGGGGCGCTACCTGGGGCAGGCCGGCTTTGCCGTGCAGCATCAGGGAACAGCCCGGGAAGGCCTGGAGGCACTGGGGCGGCAGGTTCCGGGGCTGGTGCTGCTGGACCTGATGCTGCCCGACGGTGACGGTCTGGACGTGTGCCGCCAGATCCGGCAGATGCCGGGCGCGGCCGCCACGGTGCCTGTTCTGATGCTTACGGCGCGGGGCGAGACCACCGACCGCATCGTCGGCCTGGAGATTGGTGCCGACGACTACCTGCCCAAGCCCTTCGAGCCGCGCGAACTGCTGGCCCGGGTGCGGGCGCTGCTGCGCCGCGCCTCTGCGCCACACGCAGCGGATCCCGCCGCCGGGGATGATGGACAGGGCAGTGCGGCCACAGGTGCCGGGGCCTCCGGTGCAGCCGATCAGGCGACCGGCGTGGCGGTTTCCGGTGGCGCAGGTGTCACGGCAGGCAGCGCGGCCTCCCAGGGTGGGGCCGCTACACGTAGCGCCCCCCGGGCAGACGACGATCCCCCGGTGCTGGTGCTTGATGATCTGGAGATCGACGAGGGGGCCCGTGAGGTGCGCGTGGCGGGCGAGAAGCGCACACTCACCAGCTACCAGTTCGACCTGTTGCTGGCACTGGCACGTCATGCCGGCCGAGTGATGTCGCGCGAGCGGCTGATGGACCTGGTCAAGGGAGCGCCACTGGAAGCTTTCGACCGTTCCATCGATGTGCATGTGGGCAAGATCCGTCAGGCCATCGAGGCGGACCCCCGGCAGCCCGTGAGGCTGCTGACCGTGCGCGGCGTGGGCTATGTGTTCGCGCGGCCACGTAATGGTTCCACCTGATCGACGGACACATACCGCTTCTGGCCATCCGATCCCTCTATATCGATATCCCATGCGTCGCCTGTCCCTGACCATCTTCCTGTCGCTGCTCGCCAGCTTGCTGCTGATGGCCGCCGCGGTGGCCTTTTTCTGGCAATGGCGGCTGGACAACCGGACCGAGGCGCAGGAGAACCGTTTCACCGAGGCCCTGGCGGCCGAGGTGATCCCCGCGGCCACCGAAGGCGTGGAGCGGCTGCAGCAGGCGCTGTGGCACTGGCAGCGTCGTCTGCGCATCGACCTGCAGGTGATCGACGCGCAGGGCAGGGTGCTGGCCGCCGCTGGCCGCCCCTTCCGTGCGGACGAGGCCGGGGCGCGACAGGAAGAACAGCCCGGCCTGGAAGAGATGCCGCCCCCACCCGGGCTGGATGCTCCCCCACCGCCAAGCGAGGAGGCTCTTCATGTGCGTCGCCCTCAGGGCCACCACGGCCAGGCCCGTGAAGGGCATGGGCCCCGGCGCGCGATGGTGGCCGTCATCCACCGAGTGGCGCTGCCGGACGATCGCACGCTGCTGATCCGTACCTGGCGCCCCGCGCCGCCGCAGTTGCCCATCAGCGCGCCGCTGGCACTGGCCTTGCTCTTTGTGGCGGTGGGACTGGCCGCCTGGCCGGTATCGCGGCGCATCACCCGTCGGTTGGAGGCGCTGCAGCGCTCGGTGGATGCGCAGGCTGCGGGCGATCTGCGAGTGCGAGCCGAGGTGTCCGGTCAGGACGAGGTGGCAGCACTGGCGCACAGCTTCAATCACGCCGCCGAGCGCATCGAGGCGCTGGTGAACCGTCAGGAGGCGCTCTTGAGTACCCAGCGCCGGCTGCTGGCCAATGCGTCGCACGAGCTGCGCTCACCGCTGGCGCGCATCCGCATGGCTATCGAGCTGATGCTGGAGAACCCCGCCGATCTAACGCATCACATGGATGAGGTGCGCCAGAACATCCGCGAGCTGGATGCGCTGGTGGAAGAGATCCTGCTGGCCAGCAGGCTGGATACCCTGAGCCTTGACGAGCTGCGACGTGAGCCGGTGGACCTGACGCAGCTGGTGGCCGAGGAAGCGGCGCGGACGGGCGCCGTGTGGATGGATGAGACGCCACCGTGCGCGAACGGGGATGCCGTGTCGGAGGCGGGCACTGCCCGCACGACCGTTGCCGGTGATGCGCGCCTGTTGCGCCGGCTGCTGCGCAACCTGCTGGAAAACGCCCGGCGCTACCAGCCGGAAGGCGACGAGCCGGTGCTGCTGTGCCTGTCGCAGGAGCGCGGACTGCTGGCCGGCGCCGGCCCGGAGGTCGAGGCCTGCGATTCCGAGGCCACGAAGGGGGACGAAGCAGGCGAAGCCACCGACTGGCTGCGCATCGAGGTGCTGGATCGCGGACCCGGGGTGCCCGAAGCTGCGCGCGAACGCATCTTCGAGGCCTTCTATCGGGTGGACGGCCATTCCGAGCAGGCCGGCAACGTGGGGCTGGGGCTGTCGCTGGTGCGGCAGATTGCGCGTCGCCATGGCGGCGATGTCCATCATGAGCCGCGCGAAGGAGGTGGCAGCCGGTTCGTGGTCCGATTGCCCGTGTCAGCTGCCATGCCGGCCAGGCCATGACAGGGCGCAGCCCTCGTGTGCGATCCGGTCGATCAGCGGCAGGAAGGCGGATTGGCCGTTCAGGCGGCGCGGATATGGGTCAAAACGGATCTGCCGGGCGTCACGCGGCCGGCGGCGTGTTCACGCTGCCCTGCAGCAGCGGCGCTAGCTCATGCAGGGCCTTGTCGTAGACCTTGCGCTTGAACTCGATGACCTCGTCCAGCGGTGTCCAGTAGCCGGTCCAGCGCCAGGCATCGAATTCGGGGTGACCCTGGCCGTCCAGCGAGATGACATCGTCGCCGGCCAGAAGGCGCAGCAGGAACCAGATCTGCTTTTGGCCCCGGTAGTGGCCGCGCCATTCGCGGCGCACCCAGCGCACCGGCACGTCGTAGTGCAGCCAGTCGCGCGTGCGGCCCAGCAGGCTGACGTGCTGCGGACCCAGGCCGATTTCCTCGTGCAGTTCGCGGTACATGGCCTGCTGTGGGGACTCGGCCGCGTTGATGCCGCCCTGCGGAAACTGCCAGGACTGCTCACGGATGCGCTTACCCCAGAACACCTGGTTGTCCTGATTCAGCAAGATGATGCCGACGTTCGGTCGGTATCCGTGTTTGTCGAGCATAGCGGCAAGGGTCCGGTCGGCGTGCGGGCGCGTTCTTTTTTGTGGCGTGCACAAGGATATCCTGGCCTTCAGCTGGCCAAAAGCACCAGGACACGCTCTAGAATGTCAGCCATTATATAGAGCGAGCCCATGAAAGCCACCGCACTGCACTTGCCAACCTTCAAAGAAGCGCCTGCCGACGCCGAAGTCGTCAGCCACAAGCTCATGACGCGCGCCGGCATGATCCGCAAGCTGGCCGGCGGCATCTACACGTACATGCCGCTGGGCCTGCGTGTCATCCGCCGCATCGAGGCCATCATCCGCGAGGAAATGGACGCCGCTGGCGCTATTGAGCTGCTGATGCCGGTGATCCAGCCCGCCGAGCTCTGGATGGAGTCCGGCCGCTGGGAAGAATACGGGCCCGAGCTGCTGCGCATCCGTGACCGCCATCAGCGCGACTTCGTCATCCAGCCCACCTCCGAAGAGGTGGTCACCGACATCGCCCGGCAGGATCTGCGCAGCTACCGCCAGCTGCCCAAGAACTTCTACCACATCCAGACCAAGTTCCGGGACGAGCGCCGGCCGCGCTTCGGCGTCATGCGCGGGCGCGAGTTCACCATGAAGGACGCCTACTCCTTTGACCGCGACCCGGAAAGCGCGCTGGTCAGCTACCGGAAGATGTTCGATGCCTACCATCGCATCTTCGACCGGCTGGGGCTGCAGTACCGTGCTGTGGCGGCCGACACCGGCTCCATCGGCGGATCGGCCAGCCACGAGTTCCAGGTCATCGCTGACACGGGCGAGGACGCGCTGGTCTACAGCACGGGTTCCGACTACGCCGCCAACATCGAGCTGGCCGAGGCCGTGCCCCTGCTGGCCACCCGCATGGCGCCCACCCAGCCGCTCACCCGCACGGCCACGCCCGGCCAGGCTCGCTGCGACGCGGTGGCCGAGTATCTCAAGCTGCCGCTCGACCAGACGCTGAAGTCCATCGTGCTGAGCACCGAGACCCCGGGGGCTGACGGTCAGCCGCCCAAGGTCACGGTCTGGCTGCTGCTGCTGCGCGGCGATCATGAGATGAACGAAGTGAAGGTGGGCAAGGTGCCGGGCCTGAAGGGTTTCCGCTTTGCCACCGAGGAAGAGATCCTCGAACACTTCGGCTCCAAGCCGGGCTACCTGGGCCCGGTGGGCATGAAGAAGCCCGTGCGCATCGTGGTTGACCGCACGGTCGCCAACATGAGCGACTTCGTCTGCGGCGCCAACGAGGTCGACTACCACTACACCGGCGTGAACTGGGGCCGTGATCTGCCCGAGCCGCTGCCCGAAGGGCAGGTGGGCGAGGTGATGATCGCCGACATCCGCAACGTCCAGGCGGGCGATCCGTCCCCGGACGGACAGGGCACCCTGGCCATCCAGCGCGGCATTGAGGTGGGGCACGTCTTCTACCTGGGCACCAAGTATTCCCAGGCCATGAACGCCACCTTCATCGACGAGAACGGCCAGTCGCAGCCGCTGGAGATGGGCTGCTACGGCATTGGCGTCACCCGCCTGCTGGGGGCTGCCATCGAGCAGAACCACGACGACAAGGGCATCATCTGGCCGGCGTCCATCGCCCCCTTCGAGGTGGTGGTCTGCCCCATGGGTCTGGAGCGCTCCGAGGCTGTGCGCGAGGCCGTCGACCGGCTGGCTGCCGACCTGCAGGCGGCCGGCATCCGCTACGTGCTCGATGATCGCAACGAGCGCCCGGGCGTCATGTTTGCCGACTGGGAACTTATCGGCGTGCCGCTGCGCATCACCGTGGGTGACCGCGGCCTGAAGGAAGGGCTGCTGGAACTCACCGTGCGGCGTGGTCTGGCCATGCACAAGGCTGCCCCGGCCGATGTGCTGGCCGAGGTGCAGAAGCTGCTGCCCACGCTTTGATTGCCAGGCACTTTGCTGCAGCGCTGGGGGCGGTCGCACTGTCGGCTGCCCTTTTTATGCCCGGCATCGCCTGGGCGGGCGCCCAGCAGTACGAGGTGCTGGCCGATGCGGTGCGGGTAGCGCTGGCAAGCGCCATCGATGCCCCGCACGATGCCGAGCCGCTGTGGGAGTCGCGCACGCAGAAGATTGAGTGGCTCACGCAGATGTCCGACCGGTTGCCGCGTCGCATCATGCCCGGTTTCGAGGCACGCCAGGCTTTCCTCCTCACCGTGCGCTACGAGGCGCAGCGTGCCGGCCTGGACCCCGAGATGGTGCTGGGCCTCATCCAGGTGGAAAGCGGCTTCCGTCAGTACGCCATCTCGAAGGTGGGCGCGCGCGGCTTCATGCAGGTGATGCCCTTCTGGACGCGCGTGCTGGGCAACGGTGATGCCGACGCACTCTTCCGGATGCGCATCAACGTCCGCTACGGCTGCGTCATCCTGCGCCACTATCTCGACCTGGAAAATGGCAACCTCTTTCTGGCCCTGGGGCGTTACAACGGCAGCCGGGGCCAGTCGGCCTATCCCGATGCGGTCTTTGCGGCCTGGAAGCGCTGGCGCTTCCAGCCGTCCGACGTCGCATCCCCGCATCACTCATTCCCCGCAACCGACCGTTCGTCGGCCGCTCATCCCCTCGATTGACCGCTCGTCGGCTCGTCTGGGGGGCGGGATCTGCCGTCTGTCGGCGGACATTATTCTTTTTGCTGAGGATGGACGCACCCCGGCCGACATCGGCCCCCACCCGTGTGTCTTCGCCCCATGCATCCCATCCCCGGGATGACACGATGACCGTACGACAACCAGGGACCCCCGCCCGGGAGCGAATGTGACGCAGCCCCAGGATCCAGCAGCACGACAACGCCAAGGCGCACGCCAACTGGCGTCGTGGGTGCTTTTGCTGATTGCGGTGTCGTACGTGGTGTGGATGTACGCCTACCCGATGGCCTATTCGAAGCCGGATCAGGTCCTGCCCTACAGGATCCTGGCGTCATCGAAGAACTTCAACGAACTCACCAGCGTGCTGGGTTCTCTGCGCGAGCAGGGGCCTGCGCTGGATCTGAGCGTCAAAAGCGGCAACGCCAAGACCCTGTGGGTGCTGGCCCGCATCCCCGCCGATACCGTCGAGCGCACGCGCGTGCTGCACATCGCTAACCGTTCCGTACAGAAGGGCGATGCTGTCATCCTCGACGAATTCGGCCAGGCGCTGCTCTACGCGCATTTCAACAACGAGCAGGAGCCCGTCAACGCCGCCCGTGCGCTGCCCGGCTACGCCATCACCTTGCCCGAGTTGCCGCTGCCGTTGCCGGCCGGCCACCGTCGCTTCAGCGGTGAGCATGACCTGACCGCCGTGCTGCGCCTGGAGCTGGCCGTCGCAGGCCCAGCACTCTCGCTCGACCTGTGGGACGAGGTCCGCTTCATCGAGGCCCAGCGCCAGATCGAGGCCCAGGGCACCCTGCTGGGCAGTATCCTGGTGCTGCTGGGGCTCACCGCCTTCGTGGCTGGCCAGCTGATGCACATCCGCGTGGTGCGGCTGCTGGCCTTCTGGCTCGGATCGCGCGCCGTCTTCCTACTGGTGCGGGGCGGCTACATCCAGTTCTGGCTGGGCAGCTCGGCCGCCAGCATGGTGGGCGTGGGCCTGGAGCAGATGGCCCAGATAGCCTTCCCCTGCGCCTGTGCCGCCCTGATGTGGGGGCTGATGGAGTCCCGGCTGCAGGGTCACCGCTTCGGCACCTGGCTGCACGGCATGTACATCGCCAGCGGCTTCGCGCTGGCGGTTTCCGGCCTGCTGCCGCCGGACATCTTCCAGACACTGCTGTACCTGGTAGGCGGCGCCATCGTCATCACTGTGGTCGGCATGGTGGTGGTCAACCTCAGCCGCCGCATCTCGGTGATGTCGGTCTGGTACCTGTGCACCCCGCTGCTGGACGGGATGGCGGCCGCCAACACACTCTTCTTCTTGCTGGGCTTTACCCAGGCACCGCTGCCCTGGCTGGACCTGCAGTCCACCACGCTGCTGGCCGTGATGAACGCCTCCTCCGCCGTCATCGGCTACCTGGCAGCCGAGCGTTCGCGCCAGCTGCGCACCCAGGAAGCTGCCATGACGGCGCTGGGGCGCTATCAGGCCACCTACCGTGCCGTGCCCATTGGCCTGCTGTCCTTCGATCGCGACAACCGCATCGAGCGCTACAACGAAGTGGCGGTGCGGCTGTTCGACGTGCCGGTTGGCAGCATCGACCCTCATCGAGCCCCGGGCGCGCGTGCAGACGCATCGCCCTCGGCCATCGGGGGGGACAGCGCCTCGCTGGACCGTGCCCACGTCGACACGCTCTCCGCGCTCAACCACACCTTCCCGCACGATCTGGCCGAACGCATCCATCAGGAGCTGGAGAACTTCGAGGAAGCCGACTTCGTCTGGCGACTGGAGAAGGTGAGCGGCCATCGCTGGCTGCGGGTGCAGGCCCAGAAGACCGATACCGGTCACGACGTCAGCCTTACCGACATCACGGCGCTGAAGCAGGCCGAACACCACCTCATCCACGAGTCACAGCACGACAAGCTGACTGGTGCGCTGAACCGCCACGGTCTGGAGATGCGCCTCGAGACTCTGCTGAACGAGCATGAGGCGCTGGATCAGGTGGCCCTCTGCTACATCGACCTGGACCGCTTCAAGGTGCTCAATGACGTTTTTGGGCACCAGGCCGGTGACACCGTGCTGGTGGATGTCGTGCGCCGACTGCGCAGCCGCTTGGGCAACCATGTGGAGATCGCCCGCATGGGGGGCGACGAATTCGCGCTGCTGCTCAACAGCAACGATCCGCCGCATCGCCTGCAGGCCTATCGTGCCCTGGATGCCATCGCCGGCCGCCCCTTCGTCATCGCGCCCAAACGCTTTGCTGTCACTGCCAGCGTGGGCATGAGCCCGGCCATGCGCGGCCAGAATGGCAGCCAGCTGATCGACCGCGCCGACAACGCCTGCCGCGAGGCCAAGCGCAAGGGGCGCAATCAGGTCGTTATCTTCCAGGACGGTGAGCAGGAAGGCGACCGCCAGCGACACCAGGTCGAGATGGACGTGCTGGACCGGCTGCGCCGGACCAAGGAGTTCCGCGATTTCGAGCTGGCTATCCAGCCCGTGGTCGGCCTGGGCGAATCCAACCAGCTCGGGGGTGAGATCCTGCTGCGCCACCGCACCCCGGATGGCAGCCTGCGCTCGCCCGCCGGCCTGATCGAGGCTGCCATCTACCGGGGCGAGATGGCCACCATCGACCGTTGGGTGCTGAACGAGACCCTGCGCTGGCTGGACAAGAACGAACGCGCCTTCCGGGCCCTGGACTTCATCTCGCTCAACCTATCGGCCGAGGCGCTCAGCGACGAAGCCTTCAAGACCTACCTGCTGAGCCAGGTACGCCGCTACCAGCAGGTCGCGCCCAAGCTGGTTGTCGAGATCAACGAGGCCGTAGCCATGCAGGACGGCTATATGATGAAGCGCCTGATCGGCAGCCTGCGCCAGTTGGGCGTGCGCGCCGCGCTGGACAACGTGGGCGGCGGCTTTGTGAACCTGTCGGCCATCGGCGAAATCGGCGTGGCCTATCTGAAAATCGACGGCGCCTTCACCGAATCGCTCGTTCACCAGGGGTCCGGCCAGGCCGTGTTGCGCACTCTGACCGTGCTGGCGCACGAACTGGGTATCGCTAGTGTGGCCAAGTCGGTGCAGTCCGACCTGATGCTGCCGGCACTGGAGCGCATCGGCGTGGACTACGGCCAGGGCCAGGCGCTGGGCGCCCCCATGCCGCTGCCAGAATTCGAGAAGCTGGCCGGCATCGGCGCCGGCATGGAGCATTCAGAAGCTTTCGTCCACCCCCAGGTAGCGCCACTGGCCGGGCGGCAGGCGCCCCAGCAGGACGTTGCCTACACGGATGCGCTTGAGTCCCGTCACCGCTAGGCCCACCAGCCCGCACATCCGGCGGATCTGACGGTGGCGCCCCTCCTGCAGCACGAAGCGTAGCTGCTCGGGGTTTTCCCAGTCCACCTGTGCCGGCTTCAGCTTGTGGCCGTCCAGTGAGAGCCCGTGGCGCAGCAGCTTCAGCCGCTCTGGCGGAAAGGCCGCCTGCACATTGCGCTCCACCTCGCCATAGCGCACCCGCACCAGGTATTCCTTGGTGGTGGTCGAGCCCTCGCCGATCAGCTGCCGGGCCACGCGCCCGTCCTGCGTCAGCACCAGAAGCCCCACCGAATCGATATCCAGCCGACCCGCCACCGCCAGCCCGCGCAGCTGGCTGCGCTCGAAACGGCGCGGGTTCATGTCGCCGGCCCAGCGGCTCTGCGCATCGATCAGCGTCACCGCCGGACGGTAGCCGTCCTCGGCCTGACCGCTCACATAACCCACCGGCTTGTTCAGCAGGATCGTCACCTTGTCCTGCTGCCGGGCACGAGCTGCCTGCCGCACCTCCACCACATCGCCCGGCATCACCTTCTGCCCCATCTCCACCGGCCGACCGTTGATCCGCACCCAGCCGCGGGCAATCCAGTCATCCGCCTCGCGCCGCGAGCACACCCCCGTGCGCGCCAGATGCTTGTTCAGCCGTTCGCCCTCGGGCGGGATCTCGCCTGAAGACGCTGCCAGGGCACGTCGCTGGGCCTTCTCTTGGGCCTTCTCACGGGGCTGCAACCGGGACTGCGTCCGGGGCTGAGCCTGGGCCTGGGGGCCGTTCTTCCGGTTCTGCGGACGTCCCGCGCGGGGGCGATCCGCCTCATGGCTTCGGGCATCCTGTGCCCGGCGCCGGGCCGGCACGAGTTTCAATGGCGACATCTCTTCGGTATCGGTAACGTTGGGGGTGGGGCTTTGAAATCCTGACGGGGTCTGTCTGTATCGTATCCTGTCCGTGAATGGACAAACCATCCAGGAGAGTCATCATGCAGGATCCCTCGTCCGAACAGAGCGGCGCAGCCATCCACGACCCTGTTGCTGGCATGCGTGGTCCTGCGGCCCATGATGATTGCATGAGGTCGGACAGCGTAGCGGCACGTGAGGCTACGGCCCCGTGTGGTCCCCTGCCGGCACCCGGAGATGCGCGCCTGCCGGCAGTGTACCCGGATGGTTCCAGGAGAGCGGCAAGCGTCACCGGCGGGGTTCGCTGGCTCATGCAGCTTGAAGGACTCCTGCTGTGCATCTGCGCAGGGCAGGCCTACGCCTGGTTGACTGGCGATCTGATGTTGTTCTTGGTGCTGTTCTTCGTACCGGACCTGTCGGTGCTGGGCTATCTCTTCGGCAGGCGAGTGGGGGCGTTCTGCTACAACCTGGCGCATTCATTGACGCTGCCCTTGCTGGCCTGCGCCGTCGGCATGATCTTCAAGGACAGTTGGGGACGTGGACTGATGCTCCCCACCATGGTCTGGATCTGCCACATCGGCCTCAATCGTGCCCTCGGCTATGGATTGAGGTATGTCGATGGCTTCCGTTTCACGCATCTGGGATACATCGGCGCCCAACCGGAAGAATTCGATGGGCGCCGACGGCAGAGGTGATCAACGCTTGTGCGCGATCACGCGATCCTTGATCTTCTCGTACACGCTGGCCGGCACGATCTTCTTGCGCTTCAGCTCATCCTTGCCGGTGTAGGGGCGTCCCTTCACGATGGCCTTGGCGCGTGCCTCGCCGATGCCGGGCAGTTGCGCAAGTTCCGCTTCGGTCGCGCTGTTCAGGTCCAGCTTGCCGACAGACCCTGCGGCGCTGTCCTTGGCAGCCTCCTTCGTGGCGCTGGCCTTGCTGGTGGCTTCCTGGGCCTTGTCCTTCTGGCTGGCGGCCTTGTCCTGAAGCTTGCTGCCGCCCTTCTTCAGCGCATCCTTCTTCTCCTTCAGGGTGGATGTCTTGCTTTCGGTGGCTTCGCTCATCTTGCCGGACAGCGAATCCTTCACTTCCGTCACTTTCTCGCGGGCGCCCGACAGCAGTTCGGACTTGTCGGCGGCGTGCAGCGACGGTGCGCCGAATGCCAGCGCCAGCGCGGCCAGCAGGCCCAGCACCGGAGTGCGCACCGAGGAGAGGGTGGGTTTCTGGTTCTTCTTCATGAATATCTTCCCTGAACATGTATGGTGCCGGTCCCGTGCCGAAGCCGGGGCCGACGATGATGCCTTCATCGATGCCGTCGTCGTGGACGGTACGTTGATGAAGACAGCCGACAGGGTACCAAAACCCGGGCCCTGAATCGTGCGGGCGGCAAGCCGATTGGCCGAGAAGACACACCTGCGGTAGGGGCTTCCTTGGCATGCCGATGATCTTGTCCCATCCATTGCTCTGCCGGCTATCGCATCCGGCCGTACCAGCCAATACAGGATGTGACCGTCGGTGCTCAGGCCGCCAGCGCCGTAGGGTCCGCACAAGGGGATCCCCTCAATGGGCAGCCGGCTCGCGTGCGTCCTTCAGCATCTCCACCAACGCCCGCAGCGTGACGGATATCCGGCGGTTCGGGTAGTACAGGCAGAAGCCCTCGATGCGTGGGCTGAAATCTGCCAGTACCCGTACCAGGCGACCTGCCGTCAGATGGTCCGCCACGAGCTGATCGGCCGAATAGGCCAGTCCCTGCCCATCAAGGGCAGCGGCGAGGATCAGGCCGGCGTCGTTCAGCACCAGCTTTCCTGGCACGCTGACTCTCAGCAGGCGACCTTCCTGCACGAACTCCCAACGCTGAAGACCGTCGCCCTGAATCAGCCGACGATTGATGCAGAGGTGGTGTTGCAGGTCGGCAGGTGTCATGGGGGTGCCATGCTGCTCCAGATAGTCGGGCGATGCCACGACTGCCACATGGACAGGGGGGCTGATGGGAACAGCCACCATGTCACGGGGGACATCGCTTCTCAGGCGGATGCCGGCATCGAAACCATCCTGGATGATGTCCACGAAGCCATTGTCGGCCGATATCTCCAGCGAGATGTCCGGGTAGCGTTCCGAGAACTCCCGCAATCTGGGTAGAAGCACATGCAGGGCTGCCGTATGCGGCACGCTCAGTCGTATCGAACCTGCGGGAACCTCGCGGTACTGGTTGAGACGCTCGACCGCAGCGTCGATGCGCTCCAGCGCTGGCCGCACATCCGTCAGCAACGCCTGTCCCGCTTCCGTCAGGGAAAGGCGCCGGGTGGAGCGAAGCAGCAACTGCACGCCCAGTCTGTCTTCCAGCATGCGCAGCGTATGCGACAGCGTGGAGGGCTTCAGATTCAGCCGTGCGGCCGCCCGGCGAAAGCTGCCAGCATCGGCAATGGCCACGAAAGCTGAAAGTTCTCCCAGTTCGGTCGCTCGCATCGGGAAAGGGATCCTGCACGTGAATTCAGGGGCATGCAGAGCATATCAGCCCGGTTGAAGGGTTCAAGGGAAGGTCCCTGAATGGTTCCGCATCACGGTGCCCGGCGAGGGATGTGACGGTCACATGAAGGCTCGTTCTTTCCTTGCTCCCGAGGCTTCATTGATGCCGTGGATCGAACAGTGCATGCGATGAGCGGTGTCTTATCGCGCCCGGGCGCCGTTGTTACGATGAATCCACGCTCTCGTTGACGGTTTCTGCCAGCAATCCATCAGCCCACGCATCCGGATGCTGCACCGGCTGTGTCGTTCTCTCACCCGGACTCGGCCGGGCTCGGCTGGACTCGGCCAGACGTGCTGGAGCTCGATGCGCCTTGCGCCGTCACCCACCTTTCACTCCCTTGGAACATCAAAGCACCATGACAGACATGACCCTTCAATCCGCTGATGCACTGCATGAGCCGCTTCGCTTTCCCTTGGCAGGCAAGGTCGCCATCGTTACGGGGGGCGGAACCGGCATTGGCCGTGCCGCCGCACTGGCCTATGCACGAGCGGGCGCCAGCGTGGTCGTGGCGGGCCGACGTGCTGCGGAACTGCAGCAGGTCGTGGATGAAATACACCGACAGGCCAGCCAGATCCCGGCGCTGCCTGGCAACCAGGCTCTGGCCCTGCCCACGGATGTGTCCTCTGGAGTGCAGGTGCAAGCACTGGTCGCCAGGACGCGGGAACACTTCGGGCGCCTCGACGTGGCTTTCAACAATGCCGGTGTCCTGGGCCATTTCGCTCCCATCACGCAACAGAGCGCAGCGGATTTCGACGAGGTCATGGCCACCAACCTGAAGGGGGTCTGGCTGTGTGCCAAGTACCAGATCGAGGCGTTCCTGGATCAGGGTGAAGGCGGCGCGATCATCAACACCTCATCCTGGCTGGCGCATGGGGCACTGGCCGGCTCCTCCATCTATTCCGCCAGCAAGGGGGCGCTGGATGCCATGATCCGCGCCCTGGCACTGGAATATGGCCGCCAGGGAATCCGCATCAACAACATCTGTCCCGGCATCATCGATACGCCCATGGCACGCAGCAGCGGTGATGTGGCCGCTTATCAGCCCTTTGTCGAACACACGCCCATGAAACGCATGGGGCAGCCCGAGGATATCGGCGACGTGGCCGTGTGGCTGGCCAGTGAGGGTGCACGCTTCATCACGGGGCAGAGCATCCTGGTGGATGGCGGCTACACCATCGGCGGCCTGCGCTGGCAGTGAGGCGATCGTCCCCGGACGGCGAGATTCGCGTCTGGGCAAAGCATGAGATATGTCTTGCCTTTTGTATGGCGGTCCTTGCGAGAGCCGGGCTCCGGGGAGGGGATGTACGGAGCCCGGTTTTCGCTCTCGTGGTTCCTGCTGTACCCCGATCCTCCCGCTGAAAGGAAGACCTTG
Source organism: uncultured Lautropia sp. (assembly GCA_938046755.1). Taxonomy (GTDB): domain Bacteria; phylum Pseudomonadota; class Gammaproteobacteria; order Burkholderiales; family Burkholderiaceae_E; genus Lautropia. Next base: position 35,492 of record CALIXC010000003.1, read on the forward strand.
CAGAGGACCATAGAGATGGGTCGATCGTATGTTAGCAATACCTACTATTATGCGTAGGTATCGTCGATTAATCTGGCATCAAGTTGTTTGGAAACATCTGATTGAGCATTTTGTGTTTTTCAAAGTCGTTCCATGCATTTATGGAAATATCATGAAATAAATTTGTCATATTGTGTCATAATATATGATTTGGTGATGAGATAACATAGTGAAACTGCTATCCCGCCTGCTTTTTGAGGGGTGCCGCCGTGTTGTCGCGTCTTTCCATCATCATTCTGTTGCTTCTGGTTCCTGTTGCCATCGCGCTGCTGTCACAGCAGATAACGCGCACGGTACCTCCGCCCAGGTTGTCTGGAGGCATTATCGAGGTCCGGCTGCGCGATACGGATGATATGTCTGGCCATGGTGCGGATGCGGTGACCGAAATCGGTCTGCCGGATTCCTACATACCCCGCACCATCAAGCACAAATACGACATGGGGCCGGGTGACGAGGCCAGACGTGTGGATGGCGCCAGAAGCAAGGGGGCGGATGGTCTTCATCAGGATGGCATCCACGACGAGCGGCAGAATGGCGTTCGTGAGCGCGGTATGGGACCGGAAACCGAAGCTGGTGAGCCCCATGGCCATCAAAGGCAGGGGACGCCATGAAGTCGAATACCGATGCTCGTCCTCTGGCGATGCCTCTCACGGCGCGCTGGCGCGTCGTGGGCTGGATATTGCTGACAGCCGCATTGATGGTGCTGGCGTTGATCCTGACGGTCCGTTCGATCTTCATTCGGCAGGTGGATCTAGATGCCAATGCAGCCGTCGTCCAGGAGCTGCATGAGTTCAATGCGTTTGCCCGTGAGGCGGTGGACCCTCGTACGCACGGGCCCTTCGACTCGCTGACTGCGCTGATGGAGCGCTACATGGAGCGTCAGACCCCCGATCGGGGTGAGGCTTTCATTGGCGTGACACCCGACGAGGTACTTCTGCTGGATAACGCCTCCAATGATGCGGGCGAGCGGCTGGCTGCAAATCCCAAGCGCCTGAAGGCCTTGTTGGCCAGTCCGCAGAGTTCAGGCATCGAGAGCACGCCCGATGGCCTGATGCGCTGGGGCAAGAGTGTCATTCAGGGCCACGGCAAGCGGGGTGTATTGCTGGTGACGCAGTTCGTTCAGGCCAATGTCGACAGCGTGCATCGCAACATGCTGGTGCTGTTCGGCGTATCGCTAGCTGGCATGGTGTTGACGGCGTTCATCGCCTGGTTGGTGGCGGGGCAGATCCTGGCGCCGGTACGCCGCTTTGCACGATTGTCCGAACGCATCGGTCCGCTTGATCTGCATACTCGGCTGCCCGAACATGGTAGCAGCGAGCTGACCCGCCTGGCACGGGCGATCAATGGCATGCTGGATCGGCTGGAAAGCTCGTACCGCGAGCAGAGTCACGTGCTGTACGAGGTGCAGCAGCAATTGCAGGGGCAACTGCAGGCGCTGGTACCGTTGCATCGACGGCTGGCACATGATCCCGCACAGGTGGCTTTGCTGGACGGGCCGACAGGCGAGATGCGTCGTCTGGTTCAGGATCTGGATCTGCTTCTCGAAAGTGGTCGACCGGGGTTTCTGCATTGTCATCCGATCAGACTGGATGACCTGATCCAGCAGTTGGTCCGGCAGCAGCGCAATCTGCGGCCCGATCGGGACTGGCAGACGGTGGAGACCGTGGATGCCGAAGCCGAGCTGGATCTGCAACGGGTGCTGTTGGCGTTGCACTATCTGGCCAATAATGCGGCGGACAACACCCAGGTGGGAGACAGGATCGGTCTGGGAGCATCCGTTCGCCGTCAGGCCGACGGTGAGGCCATGGCCAGCCTCTGGGTCGTCAATCAGGGGGTGCCGCTCAGCCAAGAACAGGCGCGGGCCGTCTTCGAACCGGTGCCGCATCGGCGTGATGCGCTAGATGAGGGCCATTTGCGCATGGGCATGGGGCTCGCTGTGGTAAAGGCACTGGCGCATGCCCATGACGGGTATGCGTGGGTGGAATCGGGTACGGAACGCGGGACGGTGTTTGGTATCGATGTTCCGATGGCCCGTCCCGCAGAGGGTGCCAGCCAGACGCTGGTACAGGAATCGGCCATCCAGGCCATGCAGCACGAAAAATGACAGCCCACGCCATGACCAAGGCTGAACGGATCGAGCACACGACGACGGACGGTTCTGCTCCGGTGTTCCATCGTACCCACTCGTCATTGAATCTGCCGGACAGGAGGAAATCCGGGGGCAGACGAACGCTTGAGCCAAGCCTGATGGAGCGGGTGGCACAGCGGTTGCGCAACGATTTCTCGGTGCGGCATCTGGCTGCCATAGCGGCTGCCATTGGTGTGGTGGCACTCGTTGTCTGGTGGGTCAATATTGCCGTGGACGGTACGGACGAAGCCAAGGCGTTGAGCACGCAGGGCGCAGTCACCCTCTCGGTCTTTGCCATTGCGGTATGGTTCTGGATCTTCACCGCCATCGATGACACCTATGTCGCGTTGGGGGCGGCAGTCGTGCTGGTGGTGATGGGCGTGTTGCCGGAAAAGACGCTCTTCGATTCTCTGGGTGACGACACTGTCTGGCTGTTGCTCGGTTCGTTCGTCATCGCCGCAGGCATCACGGCTTCCGGGCTTGCCACGAGAGCAGCGGTCTTCATCATTTCCGGGGCGCGAGATGTGCGACAGTTGATGCATCTGAGTGGAGCGGCCCTTGTGGCTACAGCTTTTGCTGTGCCATCGACCTCAGGGCGGGCGGCATTGGCCATGCCGGTGTTCATGGCACTGGCTCCAGTACTGCGCGATCGACCCGCACTGGTCCGGGCGCTGGCGCTGGCCTTCCCTTCGGTCATTCTGCTGTCGGCCGTGGCTTCCTACCTGGGGGCCGGTGCACATCTGATCACCAGTCAGATTCTGGTCGGTCGGGGATACCCGGGCTTCTCGTTCGCCAATTGGATGCTCTATGGCTTGCCATTGGCGGTGGTGTCCAGTGTGGCCTGCGTGGAGCTGGTGCTGGTACTGTTCACATCACGTGAAGATCGCTGTCAGGCGTTGAGCATTTCCGTGAGTGACCTTCAAAGCCACACCGGCATTCCCATCAGTGGCAGGTTCACGCCCGCTCAAGGGAGGGCCGCCTGGCTGGTGGCCGTGGTCATCGTCCTCTGGTGCATGGAGCCGGTCCATGGCATCCACCCCGCCGTCATCGCCTTGGCTGGCGGACTGGCCATGAGCAGCAACAGCCTGGGCGTCGTCAGTCTGGGCAAGGCGCTCAAGTCGGTGCCGTGGTCCTTGCTGATCTTCATGGCGGCTACGCTGGCGCTGGGGTCGGCGCTGGCCAGTTCCGGCGCCGCGGCTTGGGCAGCCGAAGGCATGCTCGGGCCCATTCGCAGTGCTGGCAAGGCGGCTTCGGTCACTTTTGTCGTCGTCATCGTGTTCATTTCCACTGCAGCGCATCTGGTCATTCAGTCACGGTCGGCACGGTCTGCAGTGCTTATTCCTCTGGTGATATCGCTGGCACCGGAGGTTGGGGTCTCCGCGATGGCTGCTGCGTATGCATCGACGGCGGCTGCAGGTTTCTGTCACACCATGAGCAGTTCGGCCAAACCCATGGCCCTGTTTGCCAGGGTCGAGGATGCTCCCACCTATTCTGCCCAGGATCTGCTGCGCTTGAGCCTGTGGCTGGCGCCACTGAGCGCTGCTCTGGTGCTGTTGTTTGCCTTCGTCGTCTGGCCGCTGAGCGGTATGCCGCTGTTTCGGTGAAAGTGAATGGCAGCAGCCGTTCGTTCGGATCATCCATCAAGGAGGAAGCCAATGCCGATCATCCCCAGGAATATCCTTGTGGCTCCAGCCGGATTCAAGGAGTCGCTGGACGCCGGTACCGTGGCACGCGCCATTTCGGCAGGCGTGCGACGCACCATGCCGGGAGCACGTGTCAAGACTGTTCCTGTGCCCGATGGAGGCGAAGGAACGGCGCATATGCTGGCCGAATCGACAGGAGGGCGCCTGGTGCATCGTACCGTTACCGGTCCTGTAGGACAGCCTGTCGAGTCACATTTCGCCTTGCTCGGCGGCAAGGCACAAGGGGTGGCCGTGGTGGAAATGGCTGCTGCAGCCGGCCTGCGCCTGGTGCCGCGAGACATGCGTGACCCTACCCTCACCACGACCCGGGGTGTGGGAGAATTGATCCATGCTGCGCTGGGGCATGACATCCACACCATCTTGATTGGTTGCGGTGACTCCGGTACCAGTGATGGGGGCCTGGGAGCATTGCAGGCTCTGGGTGTGCGCATTGCCGATGCCCAGGGCAGGGAGGTTGGACATGGTGGTCGCTGTCTGGCGGATGTGGCGACATTGGACATGAGCGGGCTGCCGTCGGCGTTGCGCGATGGAAAGGTGAAGATGGTGATGGCGCTCAACGCACATAACATCCTGACGGGTGAACGCGGCGTGGCGCGGGTCTTCGGCCCCCAGAAAGGAGCTTCTCCACAGCAGGTGGCCGAACTGGAAAGAGGCTTCGACAACTGGGCACGCAAGTTGGCAGAATACGCATTGCCACAGGCACGGGACATCGATTTTGCCCGCGGTGCGGGTACGGGCGCATCGGGTGGTCTGGGTGCAGGGCTGGCTGCCATCGGGGCGCAGCTGGTGTCGCGCTTCCAGGCACTTCTGGACTCCGGGCTGGCTGGTTTCGACATGAATGCGTTGCTCAAAGGGGCAGACCTAGTCATCACCGCCGAGGGTGCCATCGATTTTCAGACACCCCGTGGCAAGGTTCCTGCCGAAATCGCCCGGCGGGCTGGTGAGCTGGGGGTACCGGTTGTTGCATTGGCTGGCACGCTTGGCAAGGGGGCCCAGGATGTCTATGACATCGGCATCGATGCCATCGCGTCGATCGTGCCCATTCCGATGAGTCTTGAGCAGGCCATTGAGGCGGGTGAGCGGCTGCTGGTGGAGGCCACGGAGCGTCTGATGCGCACCTTGTTGCTGGGAGTGGCCATGACCGTGCGCAGCACGGATGTCAAGGAAACGGCTGCGGCGTGGTGAGCCAATCCAATGGGGAGGGCACAGTGCTTTCGGGGAAGGCCGAAGGATCTCACCCTCTCGCCCGGATGGTCCGGAACGTCAGGTTCACGCGCGGCTGCGTGACGCGCGTGCTCTTCATCAACGCATGTTGCCAGTGGGCCTGCGTCTGGCCACGCATCACGATCAGCTGGCCGTGGTGCAGCAGCATCTCGACCTTCTGGCGCGTGTGCCGGTGGCGGAAGGCAAACTTGCGGGTGGCCCCGAAGCTGACCGAGGCAATCGCCGTCTCCGGTCCCAGCTCGGCCTCGTCGTCGCTGTGCCAGGCCATGCCCTGGGTGCCGTCGTCGTAGCGGTTCAGCAGGCAGGAATTGAAGGAGACCCCCACCCGGGCACTCACCTGGTCGCGCAACGTCCGCAGGGGAGGGGCCCAGAGGCGCGCCCGATGGTTGACGCCTGAATAGCGGTAGTCGAAGGCTTCGTCGCCATACCAGGCCACGCGGCGGGCCGTGACGATGCGCTTTCCGTAGAGCTGGATCTCGTCATGCTGCCAGGGCACCTCGGCCAGCAGCCAGGCCAGCATTGCGTCGGCTTCGTCGGTGAACACACTGCCGTAGTCGTTGACGATGCCATCGCATGGCAACAGATTGACCTGGGGATCGGCCTGTTCGCCGAACAGCATGGCGGTCATCGCACATCGCCCGTGTCGGGTGTCCTCGTGTCTGTGTCAGATGCTCCCGGGTCAGGCGCCTGCGGGTCGGCCGCTCCCAGCTCATGGGCCAGCAGCAGCATCTTGCGGGCGCGCCCCCAGCGGTAGCCGCCCAGCACGCCGCTTTCGCGGATCACTCGGTGGCAGGGGACGAAACAGGACACCGGATTGCTGCCGATGGCGCTGCCCACCGCACGGGCACCGGTGGGCATGCCCAGGTCGCCGGCAATGCGGCCGTAGCTGTCCAGCTGGCCGGGGGCGATGTCCAGCAGCGCCCGCCACACTTTCAGCTGGAACGGCGTGCCGCGCAGATGGAGGGTGACGTGGCGGGCATGGGCGGCTTGATGAACGTTGCTGTCGAGGCCGTGGAAGGGATTATCCGATGGAGGTTGATACATGGCGGCCAGCGCATCCAGTGCCTGTTGCTGCAGTGGATGCGCCTCCTCGCGCAGGGGGGCAGCCGGATATTCGGCGCGCAGGTCGGACCATGCTTGCTTGCGGGCTTCGGCCAACGAGGCCCCGTCGTCACCGTCCACGAAGGCCAGGAAGCAGAGGCCCCGTTCGGTGCTGGCCACCAGTGCCTCGCCCAGCAGGGTGTCGGCATGCTGGTAGTGAATCAGCAGTCCACGGGCGCTTTGTCGGTACTCGTCCGGGGTCATCGCCTCAATGTGGACAAGCACACCGTTTTTCCGAGCATTGCTGCCCAGGGGGCCGTCCGATGTGGCATCCGGCGTGTTCCGCCGTGTGCGCAGGGCCTGCCGGGTGCGTGATGGGCTGATCCGCCGCAACATCTCCTCGGGTCCGATGCCGGCCCAGGCACGGAACCGGCGCTGCAGGCATTCGACGCTCATGCCTTCGTGTGCCGCCAGTTCGGCCAGGTCGGGCTGCCCGGCCGCATGGTCGTACAGGTACTCGGCGAGGTGGGCCATGCGGCCGAAAGGCTCTGCATGGGGCAACTGCCCGGCATTGGCTGGGCAGGAAGATGGGGGGTGGGGGATCCTGGCCGCTTCGTTCATCGGTTCATTGTAGGAAGTCATCCGGCCCGGGATGGTTAGGGTTGCCCCCAATGGCACGCCGGCGCGCAAACGAAGACAATGCAGCCATGCGGTCTGGACCAGCGGGACCCGGAGACACCCGGTGGCAGTGAGAGGAGACCCGGCCAAGTACCGCACCAACTGAGCCGGACAAGAAAAGCGACCGCAGAAAGAAAAAAGCCCGCACGGATAAGCGTGCGGGCTAATCCACCAAAGGAGGAGGTGGAGGAGACGAGTGGATTCTATGCTCTGGTTTTGGTCTTGGCAAGAGGTTCATGCGAGGTTTTATGTCTTTTTTTATTAAAAATAGTTAAATTCCACTTTCAAGAGGCATAAATACCTCATCCCACAGGCTGGC
>CALIXC010000004.1 GCA_938046755.1 uncultured Lautropia sp.
TTTATTCACCTTCCAGCACCCCCCACCTTCCCTACGTCCCCACCACTGGCTGACACCAGGATGTCTCGGTTGCCGTTACTGGTCATGGTCGAGACGATGCCGGAACGTTCCATCTGTTCCAGGAGGCGGGCGGCGCGGTTGTAGCCGATGCGCAGGTGGCGCTGCACGAGGGAGATGGAGGCGCGGCGGTGTTGCAGGACGATGGCAACGGCTTGGTCGTACATGGCGTCGCTTTCGCCGTCCATGCCGGCTTCGGCCAAGGTACTGGACAGGCCACCGAAGCCGACGGCGCTGCCGGTGTTGGTCTCTTCGGGGACGCCGCCTTCGAGGATGCCTTCGATGTAGTCGGGCTCGCCGCCGACTTCGCGCCAGCTGGTGACGACCTTGTGGACTTCGTCGTCGGCGACGTAGGCGCCGTGAACGCGCTGGGGCAGGTTGGTGCCGGCGGGCAGGTAGAGCATGTCGCCCTGGCCGAGCAGGGTCTCTGCGCCCATCTGGTCGAGGATGGTGCGGGAGTCGATCTTGGAGGAGACCTGGAAAGCGATGCGAGACGGGATGTTGGCCTTGATGAGGCCGGTGATGACGTCGACGGAGGGCCGCTGGGTGGCCAGGACGAGATGGATGCCGGCGGCGCGGGCTTTCTGGGCCAAGCGGGCGATGAGTTCCTCGATCTTCTTGCCGACGACCATCATGAGGTCGGCCAGTTCGTCGATGACGACGACGATGATGGGCAGTTTGGAGAGCGGCTCAGGCGCGTCCGGGGTGAGCGAGAAAGGGTTGGGAATGAATTCTTCGCGCTTCTCAGCATCGGCGATCTTGGCGTTATAGCCTGCCAGGTTGCGCACACCGAGCTTGCTCATCAGCTTGTAACGGCGCTCCATCTCGCCGACGCACCAGTTCAGGGCGTGACCCGCCTGGCGCATGTCAGTGACGACGGGCGCCAGCAGGTGGGGAATGCCCTCGTAGACGCTCATCTCCAGCATCTTGGGATCGATGAGGATCATCCGGACCTGGGAGGGGTCGGCCTTGTAGAGGATGGACATGAGCATGGCGTTGATGCCCACGGATTTGCCGGAGCCGGTGGTGCCGGCCACCAGCAGGTGAGGCATCTTGGCCAGGTCGGCAACGACGGGGTTGCCGGCGATGTCCTTGCCCAGCGAGACAGTGACGGGGGACTTGGCGTCGACGTAGGCGCGCGAGCCGATGATCTCGGACAGGCGCACGCCTTGGCGACGGGGGTTGGGCAGCTCCAGCCCCATGAGGTTCTTGCCGGGGATGGTCTCAACGACACGCAGGGAGATGACGGAGAGCGACCGGGCCAGGTCCTTGGCCAGATTGACGATCTGGCTGCCCTTGACACCGGTGGCGGGTTCGATCTCGTAGCGAGTGATGACGGGGCCCGGATAGGCGTGAACGACAGTGGCGGAGATGCCGAAGTCGGAGAGCTTCTTCTCGATGAGGCGCGAGGTGTATTCCAGCGTCTCGGGCGACATCGTCTCGACGGTGGCCGGCGGCGCATCCAGCAGCGCCAGGTCGGGCAGCGGGGAGTCTTCACCCTGGTGACGGTACACCGGGGCGGGCTGAGGCTTGCTGATGGTGGTGCTTTCGCGCACGGGTTCGCGCTGGACACCCACGGTCTGGCCGACGTAGGCGGTGCCATGCGGGGCGCTTCCATGCGAAACGTTCCCGGTAGCCGCGTGGCTGGCACCGGCAGGCTGCACTACGCCTTCCGATCCGCGCACCAAGGAGGCAGGACGTGGCTCATGCCATGCCGCACCTCCGGTGGCGCTGCGCGAAACAGGCATGTCGGGATCGTCATCCAGCCCGGGCTCGCCAAAACCGGCAATGGTGGGCTCGACGGCGCCGTGGCGATCCGCAATACCTTCCCAACCGCCGGAGACAGCGTCCTTGGCGGCACCGGCGACGCGACTGAGAAGGCCGCCGAACAGGCCCCCGCGGGTCGGGGTTTCCTCAGCATCCGCCGCGTTGGCAGGGTTGTTGCTTCCCGGGGTGCCGCCATTGGCATCACCCTTATGGCCGGAAGTCGCCGTACCCTGTCCCCCCTGAGCACGCCCTGGGACAAGGTCATCCATGACGGACGAGGAAGTACCCTCGGCCAGGCCAGCGCGATCGAGGAAGGCGCCACGGGCTGAGGATGCGGCGGCCGTACTGCCGACCTGGTCATCGGGGCTGCCGACCTGGTCATCGGGGCTGCCGACCTGGTCATCGGGGCTGCCGGCGTGGGCCATGTAGCCGGCATCGCGGCTGCTGCGCCCTGCCCTGCGACCCTGCGTCGGCAGGGTGTTGTCATCCAGATAGATGTCGTCTTCGTCGGGTTCGTCCGCGCTGGCGGTGCTGCCCTGGGTCAGTCGGGCGGGACGGATCAGCGGCGCACCGCTCTCGTCACCGTCCAGGTCCATAGGCGCACGTCCCAGCAGGGTACCCCGCTGACGGGCCGCACGCGCACCGGCCTGACGATCGGCGCGGGCTACCAGTTTCTGACGGATGTAGTCGACACTGCCTTCCAGCACGGCGCCAGTGCGCTCGAAGAAGGACATCCAGGAAACGCCCGTGGCCAGGCTGAAACCGATAGCGATGAGCAGCAGAAGCGCCAGCGTGCCGCCGACGGCGCCGAGCATGATGTGGACGGGACCGGAGACCAGTGCTCCCAGCAGGCCCCCGGGGGCCAGTGGCAGGTCGGCGTTCAGGTTGTAGAGACGCGAGCCTTCGAGGGCACTGCAACCGACCAACAGCAGGATGAAGCCGATCCAGCGTTCCCAGGCAAAGCGGGCAGGCGGTAGTGCATCCGGGGCATCGGCGCTCTGGCCAGCAGTGCGGCTGCGGCCAGCCGGCTTGGCATCGGCCAGTGGCAGCGTGCGCGCCAGATGGGCTTCCTGGTGCAGGCGCCGGTAGCTGGCCAGCACCCGCAGCATGAGGAAGAACGAGAACAGGTAGGCCGAGAGCCCGAACAGGTACAGGATGAGGTCGGCAAACCAGGCTCCGATGCGCCCACCCAGGTTGTGAACCTGGCGGGTGGTAACAGCGTGCGACCAGCCCGGATCGACCGGGTTGTAGCTGAGCAGGATGAGAAAGAGAAAGATGGCAAGAAAGCACAGGATGATCCAGCGGGCTTCCCGCAACAGGCGGATGGCCCGCCCGGAAAGCCCGATGTGCCGACTGGCCCAGTGTTCATTGGCGGTTGCCTGAGCTGCGCTGCGCGCCATCGTTCCCTTGTCCTCCGGAAGTTGGGTGGAACCCTGATCATACCGCCTTGGCCGGGGGCGGGACGAATCCTCCGGGGGTTTCGGTCGTGTGTGAGGTGCTGCTTTTACTGGCAGGCCGTCATGAAAGCTGCCCGGCGGGTGATGACGCCGGACAGCCAGGTCAGTGCGTCGCGACGGATGCAGGTCTGGCAGCCGAGCAGGATCACTGCAGAGGGAAGTTTTCCAGCGAGCTGCCAGACCGTGCTTTCAAGATTCCATCAAGCCAGATAGCTGCTGAGTTTCTCGCGCAGCAGCACCTTGCCCTCGGGCAGCGGCACGATGTAGCCCTCGGTTTCCAGACCCTTCATAACGCGCGAGACCATCTCGCGGGAGGCACCGATCATCTTGGCGATCTCCTGGCGCGGCAGACGGCTGCGGATCATGCGCTCTTCGCCGACCTTCTCGGACATGTCCAGCAGTACGCGGGCGACGCGGCCGTAGACATCCAACAGCGCCAGCGTCTCGATCTTCTTGTCGGCCTCGCGCAGGCGGCGCACCAGGCCGGCCATAATGCGCAGGGACATCTCGGGGCTGGAGAGCATCATCGACTTGAAGCTCTCCTTGTTGATGGCCATGAAGTCACTGGTGTCGATGGTGATGACGCTGGCCGAGCGGGGCGAATCGTCGATCAGGCTCATTTCGCCGAAGCACTCGCCCGGGCCGATGACGGCCAGGATGACTTCCTTGCCTTCGGTGTCGGAACGCTGCACCTTGGCACGGCCCGACAGCAGGATGTAGAGTGACTGCGAGGGCTCGCCTTCGGTGACGATGACCCGGCCCCGGGGGAAGTTGCGGCGGACACTGCCGGCGGCCAGACGCTCGATCTGCTGCTCAGTCAGGCCGGAAAACAGCGGTACCCGCCGCAGGAATGCAATGTTCTGCTCTTGTGACATGCCAGTTCTCGATGGTTCCAGGTGGTCGGGTGTTCCGGAAAGGCGTCATGGATGTGCTGCGCCACCGATCCGGCAGCGACAGGGACCTGTCCGGAATGCCCCCTGGATGTATGAAAGTTGAAAACGACGACCTTCGCCTTCAGGTACATGCCGATAGCTTCTTATAATTCCCGTCCGGCGGTCGATGGGTCCGACACCTACGGCCTTCTGGCCGCCTAGTGGTTGTTTTTTTGGAATTTCTGCAACGTTCAGCCAAGGAGAGCCTTTCGATGAGCGCCCCACGTCATACCCGCCTGCTGATCCTAGGCTCCGGCCCGGCCGGCTACACTGCCGCCATCTATGCGGCGCGCGCCAACCTGAAGCCGCTGCTGGTCACCGGCCTGATCCAAGGAGGACAGCTGACCACGACGACCGAGGTGGACAACTGGCCTGCCGACGTGAACGGGGTCCAGGGCCCGGAGCTGATGGCGCGCTTTCAGGCCCACGCCGAGCGCTTCGAGGCCGAACTCGTCTTCGATCACATCAACAAGGCCGACCTGTCGCAGCGTCCTTTCATGCTGACGGGAGACAGCGGCACCTACACGTGCGACGCGCTGATCATCGCCACCGGTGCCTCGGCACGCTATCTAGGCCTGGAGTCCGAGACAGCCTTTGCCGGTAAGGGCGTCTCGGCCTGCGCCACCTGTGACGGCTTCTTCTACCGCAACCAGGAAGTGGCCGTGATCGGCGGCGGCAACACGGCTGTGGAAGAGGCGCTTTACCTGAGCAACATCGCCAGCCGCGTGACGGTGGTGCACCGGCGTGACCGGCTGCGTGCCGAGCCGATCATGATCGATCGGCTGATGGAGAAGGAAGCCGAGGGCAAGGTGCGCATGCTGTGGGACAGCGAGCTGCAGGAAGTGCTGGGTGATGCCAGCGGCGTGACCGGCATGCGCGTCAAGAACAAGAAGACCGGCGAGGAAAGCACGGTGCCGCTCACCGGGGTGTTCATCGCCATCGGCCACACGCCCAACAGCGAGCTGTTCACGGGCCAGCTGGAAATGAACAACGGCTACATCTGCACGCGCAGTGGCCTGGACGGCAATGCCACGGCCACCAGCGTGCCTGGCGTGTTCGCCGCCGGCGACGTGCAGGACCACATCTATCGGCAGGCCATCACCAGTGCAGCCACGGGCTGCATGGCAGCGCTGGATGCCCAGCGCTACCTGGAGGGCCAGGACTGATGCCGATCCGGCTGCGGCTGGAAGACCTAGGCAGGCTGGCGGGCGAGATGAAGGCTCGGGCCGCCGCCAAGAAGGCACGGCAGGCGGTGACGTCCTGACTGCTGATTCCCTCGCGACAGCTGCAACAGCGGTCCGGGGAAA
>CALIXC010000005.1 GCA_938046755.1 uncultured Lautropia sp.
CGTGCCGACCGGCTGACCGAGCTGGCGGCCGACCTGCCGCAGGTACAGTGCGTCTGCGAAACGGTGGACATCACCGATCACGAACGGCTCTCCACCCTCTGCCGGCGCTTTGTGGCCGAGCAAGGTGCGCCCGACATCGTGATTGCCAATGCGGGCATCAGTGTGGGCACACTCACCGACGAGCCCGAGGATCGGGCCGTCTTTGCCCGCATTCTGGCCGTGAACGTGCAGGGCGTCTTCGACAGCTTTGCTCCCTTCCTGGAGGCCATGAAGGCAGCCCGCCGAGGCACGCTGGTGGGTATCGCCAGCGTGGCCGGTGTGCGGGGCTTGCCCGGATCGGGCGCCTACAGCGCCAGCAAGGCGGCCGTGGCCGTCTATCTGGAAAGCCTGCGGCTGGAAATGCGGCCGTTCGGCGTGTCCGTCGTGACCATCTCTCCGGGGTTCATCGACACCGACATGACCCGGATCAACCCCTATCACATGCCCTTCCTGATGCCGGCGCCACGCTTTGCGCAGGTGGCGGTGGATGCCATTCTGGCGCGCCGGCGCCGAATCGTGATTCCCTGGCAGATGGGATGGGTGGCCAGGCTGCTGCGCATCCTGCCGGCCTGGCTCTATGACCGCCTGTTTGCCAACAGTCTGCGCAAGCCACGCCAGGGAGAGATTCCGCAGTCCGGAGCGGGTGGAGCCGACGGCTCGCGCCATTGACGGACCGGAAGGTTCCGGGGGAGTATCGAACGAGTGTCTACAATGAAGAACCGGCCGGGCTGGTGGATGTCGGTGAGTACGGCGGCCCTGCTGGGCTGCCTGTCCGCAGGCTGTGCCAGCGGTAACCCGTCGCGCGGTGGCGGCTACTATCTGGATGATGGCCCCGGCAAGCCGGACCCGCAGCGGGTGGCCCGCCTGATGCGTGAGCCTGACCCGGTGCCGAGGCACGAACCTCTGCTGGCCAGGGCCAACCGGCCCTATCGGGTGATGGGGCGGGACTTTTCGCCCATGACTGAACGCAAGCCCTACAAGCAACAGGGCGTGGCGTCCTGGTATGGGCAGCGCTTTCACGGCAAGCCCACGTCCACAGGAGAAACCTACGACATGTACCAGATGACGGCCGCACACCCGACGTTGCCGCTGCCCAGCTATGCGCGCGTCACGCGGCTGGACAATGGACGTTCGGTGGTGGTGCGCGTCAACGATCGGGGGCCGTTCCTGCGCGGGCGGCTGATCGACCTGTCCTACCTGGCGGCCAGCAAGTTGGGCTACGTGGGGCAGGGCCATGCCAAGGTCGAGGTGGAACTGCTGAACCCCGCCGATGCCGGCAAGGGGCGCACGCTGACAGGCCAGCCAGGCGTCAAGGCTGTTCCCGTTCAGGCCCGGACGCTGCCGGCGGTCTCGTTGGCAAGCGCCGAACTGGACCTGCCGGGGGATGAAGGGGGCCGTGCGGGCAAGGACTTTGCGTCGGCTGAAGCCCCCCGGCTGGATGAGCGCGCCGGCGCCGGCGCCGGCATGGTGGGCGGCGACAGCGTGGATGCAGGGCCGTCCGGCCCGATGAAGGACAAGGGCAGGCCGGATGGCGACAGCGGCTGGTTCCTGCAGCTGGGGGGGTTCCGCCAGCTGGACAATGCCCTGCGAGTGCAGCGTGAGCAGATGGCGCGGTCCACCCCGTCCGATCCTCCTGTGGAGCTGGTGCAGCGGGGCGACCAGTATCGCGTGCTGCTGGGGCCCTACGCTGATGAGGCCGGTGCACGCGCCGTGGCGGCCGTCATCAGCGAGCGTACCGGGCACAAGCCGGGGATCTCGCGTCAATAGAGAGACAGTGTTGTGAGTGCTTACTTTGCCTTTAGAGCGCTCTGATAGAGCTCGTCTGCCTTGTCACCACTGATGCGCGCTGCCAGCTTGGCGGCCTGGCGCGGCGGCATCGTCTCGCCCAGCACCTGCATGGCCTTCAGCCCCAGCGTGCTGGGCAGCGCATCGGCAGCCTCGTCGCTTTTGGGCCGTGCGGGGGGGCCAAAGACCAGCAGCGCGAACTCGCCCCGGCAATGGTTGGCATCGGCCTGCAGCCAGTCGGGCAGCGCTGCCAGCGGCATGCGCACGATCTGCTCGAAGCGCTTGGTGAGTTCCCGTCCCACCACCACCTCGCGTTCGGCTTCCAGTGCCTGGAGCAGTTCCGCTGCCAGCGCCTCGATGCGATGCGGCGCCTCGAAGAGCATGAAGGCCTGCTCGCTGGCCGCCAGCGCCTGCAGCCGTTCCTGGCGCAGGCGGGTGCGGGTGGGCAGGAACCCCTCGAAGAAGTAGCGCCCGCCGGGCAGGCCCGCGGCGCTGAGCAGCGTGGTGGAGGCGCTGGCCCCCGGGACTGGCACGACGGTGATGCCGGCGGTGTGGGCTGCGGCCACCAGCAGGGCGCCGGGATCGCTGATGCCGGGGGTGCCGGCATCGGTGATCAGCGCCACCGATTCGCCGTCCCGGATGCGATCCAGCAGGCGTTCGGCCTGGCTTTCCTCGTTGTGGGCGTGCATCGCCAAACAGCGGGTGTGGCCGATGCCCAGCGACTGCAGCAGCGGCCGGCTGCTGCGGGTGTCCTCGGCGGCAATCCACGCAGCGGCCCGCAGCGTCCGTGCGGCTCGCGAACTGATATCTTCGAGGTTTCCGATGGGCGTGGCCACTACATATAATGCAGCGGCAAGCGCCGGAGAGGTTTCTGCTGCCGCAGGGACGGTCCCTTCAGGGGCGGGTCCGCCGGCAAACTGGCATGAGGGCATGATGCAGCGTCGAGATTGGATGAAAGGAACCCTGCTGACCGCAGGGGCGACCATGGGAGCAGTCGCCGGCTGGCCCGGACTGGCCCGCGCCGCGTCGGTGGAGCGGATCGGTCTATTGTTACCCAAGTCCGGGCAGGTCTACGGTCGCGCCTCGGCCGCGCTGAAGGCCGGCATCGAGACAGCCTTCCGCCGCCTGCCCAAGGGCTTTGCCATCGACATCTACGAGACCGACGAATCGGCCAAGCAGCTCACGGCCGCCTACCAGGGCATGCTGCGCCGGGGCACGTCGCTGGTCATCGGCCCGCTCACGCGCAACGGTACGGCCGCGCTGGCTAGTTTCGGCGAAGTGCCCATCACCACGTTGGCCCTGAACCAGTTTGAGGGCGACGGCAGCGTGCCCTGGAATGTGCTGGTTTTCTCCATTGGCGTCGAACAGGAGGCTGTGCAGGTGGCCGACATGGCCTTCCAGGCCATGCGTCGCCAGGCCAGCAGCCGGAAGGCGCCACGCGCCATCATCATCACGGCCGCCAACCAGGTGGGACGTCGTGCCGCCTCGGTCTTCCATGGCCAGTGGCAGGCTCAGGGTGGCGAAGCCGATCTGCCCATCGAGCTGGAGGAAAGCGCGCTCTATAAGTTCCGCGAAGTGGCCAAGAAGGAACAGGGCGACCTCTACTTCCTCTCCATGGCCTCCCACTTGGCACGACCGGTGCGGATGATCACGGGTCGGAAACAGCCGGCTTTCGGCACCTCGCAGATCTCCATCGGCGGGCCGGATGCCAAGACGCCCATTCCCGAGCTGGACGGCGTTCGGCTGGCGGAGATGCCTGCCATCATTCAGCCGCAGACCTATGGGGCTCAGGGCTTCGAGGCACCGCCCGAAGACTTCAGCCTGGAGATGCAGCGCCTTTACGCGCTGGGCATCGACGCGCTGCGCATCGGGCGCGAGATGTTCTCTGGTGCCACCTCGCTGGACCTGAACGGTCTGACCGGCAAGCTGCGCTACGACGGCAGCTATCCGGTCATTGAACGCACGCTGGTGCCGGCCGAATATCGCAATGGGGTGCCTGTAGCAATCTGAGCCCCCATTTTTGGGTGCTTTCGATGAAGTGGGCACTCTTCAACCGGATAATAAGCTGCGATGGATGATGCGGTCCGCCTGACGCCGCGTCAGCGTACCGGCATGCAGGCTGAGCAGCAGGCTCGTGAGCACCTGCAGCAGGCCGGGCTGCGTCTTGTCGCAGCCAACGTCCGCTACAAGGTGGGCGAGATCGATTTGATCATGCGTGACGGCCAGACCGTGGTTTTCGTCGAGGTGCGCAGTCGCCGCTCCATGGCCTGGGGCGGTGCGGCGGCCAGCGTGGACTTCCGCAAGCAGCAGCGCGTCCAGCGTGCCGCCCAGTGCTGGCTGCAATCGCGTTTTGCCCGGGGTGACTGGCCCGAGTGCCGCTTCGACGTGGTAGCCATCGAGGGCGGGCGGCTGACGTGGATCCGTCAGGCATTCTGAGCGTCTGAAGGCGTCGAAGTGCTGGAGCACTGAGGTGCTGGCACTGGGGCATTCCGGGGCCAGCCTTGCCCGGATGCCCGGGGCACGGCTCTCGCACGTTGCGGCTTGGGAGGGGCCTCCAGCGCTTGCCGGATCATGCGCTTCGAGGCTACCCGCCACATCACACCCTCCCTGAAAAGTCCATGGGCGTGCCGTTGCGGTCAGCAGTTTGTAACGTTTCGATGCGTGGGCCACAACAGCAGCCGACGAACGGGCGAAATCTGGCCGGGCTTTCTATAATCGGACCAACGCTATCAGGAGATTTCGGATGAGCCAGCCCAGCGCCTTCGCGCGTCGTATCGTATCGTCTGCCGTGCTTGCAGCCACCCTGGGGCTGAGCGGTTGCTTCGGACTGGCCGTGACCGGTGCTGCCATCGGTACGGTCGCCGTGCTGGATCGGCGCTCCATCGGCGCCCAGACCGAGGACGAGACCATCGAGCTGCGCGGCGCCCGCGTGCTCAACGAGAGCGTCAACAAGGATCCGATGGCGTCGGTGTCCATCACCAGCTTCAACCGGCGTGCGCTTCTGACGGGTCAGGTGCCCACCGAGGCGATGCGTACCCAGGCCGAAGAGGTTGTGCGCACCCGGGTGCCCAACATCAAGGACATCTACAACGAGATCGAGATCAAGCCGGTGGAGGACTTTGCCGCCAGCGCCCGGGATTCTTCCCTGACGGCGCGGGTGAAGGCCGGTCTGGTGCGTGAGCGCAACGTCACCGCCAGCGCCATCAAGGTGGTGACCGAGCGCAACGTTGTCTACTTGATGGGTGTGGTCACGCATGAGGAAGGCCAGCGCGCCGCCATCGTGGCCTCGCAGGTCTCGGGCGTCAGCAAGGTCGTCACGCTGTTCGAATACGTCACCGATGCCGAGCTGTCGCGCATCCTGGGGACGGACCGGCCCGAGAATCAGAAAGGCCAGGGCAAGTAAGCAGGCAAGCCCCGAAATGAGCGGTCGGGCGTGACGCTGGGCGGTTGACGCCCACGTCCCGGATGTACCGGTACCGCTCGAACCATCACGCTGCCGAGACGATCAGTCCGTCCGGACGATCTTGGGCCGGGAACATGCGTTGAGCCATGTTCCCATCCGGACCATTCCCCCGTCACGCTGCCGGTAGCGTCACCTCGGCCAGCAGACCGTGGGCGTGGCCCACGGTATCATCCAGTCGCAACCGGCCCTTCAGGTTGCCCACCAGCGTGTCCACGATGGAAAGCCCCAGCCCCGAGCCGCTTTCACCGGTGCCCAGCACCCGGTAGAACGGATCGACGACCCGCGAACGCTCCTCGGTCGGAATACCGGGGCCATCGTCCTGTACAGCCATCACCACCTCGGTACCGCGCCGATCCACCCACAGATCGATCTGGCCGCCTGCCGGCGTGTAGCGGATGGCGTTGTCCACCAGGTTGCGCAGCAGCGTGTACAGCGCCATCTCGTCGGCAGCGACCCGAATCCGCTCGTCCGCCTCGGCGTCGTGGGTGACGCCGGGGGCCGCGCTGATGCCAAGATTGAGCCCCTTCTGATCCGCCAGCGGCAGCAGGTCTTCCAGCACGCGGCGCATTACCGGCAGGACGGCCACGGCAGCGGGAGCGGAAACCGCCGTGGCAGCGGCCTGCCCGTGACCCCAGCGTGCATTCTGTGCCCGCGCCAGCAGCAGAAGTTGCTCCAGCAGGTGCCGACTGCGCCGGATGCCGGCCTGCAGCGTCTCCAGGCGTTCGGTGGCCTCGGGGGACATCGGGGCCGCATGCAGCCGTTCGGCCTGCAGCGACAGGGCGGCCAGGGGAGAGCGCAACTCGTGGGCCGCGTCAGCAACGAAGCGGCGCTGGCTTTCCATGGCGGCGCTGGTGCGGCCCAGCAGTCCGTTGATGGCGTTCACGAAGGGCTGAAGCTCGGTAGGCAGATCGGTTTTCGGCAGCGGCTGCAGGTCGTGTTCCTGACGGGCATTGACCGTACGGGACAGCTCCGCCAGTGGCCGCAGCATCAGCCGCACCAGCATCAGCGTCACCGCCAGCAGCACCGGCACCAGCAACAGCAGGGGTAGCGTGGCGTAGAGCGCGCTCTGTCGGGCAATCTGATCACGGATGCGGGTTTCCTGCGAGACGGCGATACGGCTGCCATCGCGCAGGCGATGCACATAGACACGGTACTCCAGGTTCTGATGCCGGAAGGCATGAAAGCCGTTCTTCAACGTGGCCGGCAGCGGCAGGCAGCGGGCTTCGTCGTCATCGTCATCTTCATCCTTGTCACGCGAACCGGATGAACGAGCTGCATCCGAAGGTCTGGAAGATGTTGCTGACTCATCATTCGTCAGCAAATCTTCTGAATCGGTATCAGTGGCGGAAGGCTGATTCCTGTCTTTCCTGCCCTGACTGCCCTTCGGCAGGGCTGGCAGGCGCTGGATGATCAGTCCTTCCTCGTCGTCATCGGTCTGCAGACAGCCCTGCACCGGCAGCGATGGGATGGCCTGTCCGGATTCCGGTCCCAGCAGTTCGGCAGCCTGCTCCAGAATCTCGTCCTGAAACTCATGCACCTCGTGCAGCGTGGCCCGAAAGGACAGGATGCCTGCCACGGTGGCCATGGCGGCCACGGCCAGCGAGATGGCGCGTGCCAGCCGGAACTGCAGCGACTGGCTCAGGCCTGCTTGCTCACCATCCATCCGGCGCCCCGTATGTTCCTGATGGCTTCGCTGCCCAGCTTCTTGCGCAGGCTGTGAATGAGGTATTCGATGGCGTTGCTTTCCACTTCCTCGCCCCAGCCGTACACGCGGTCTTCCAGGTCGGCGCGGGAAAGGATCGCGCCCGGGCGCTGCATCAGCGCATGCAGCAGCGCAAACTCGCGGTTGGAAAGCTGAACCGGCGACTGGCCATGGGCGCTGGCCTCGCGCGTGGCCGGATCCAGCGTCAGCAGGGCGCTGGTGAGCACCGGCGTGGCCACGCCGCCATGGCGTCGCAGCACCGCCCGCATGCGGGCCAGCAGTTCGCTGATCTCGAAGGGCTTGAGGATGTAGTCGTCGGCACCGGCATCCAGCCCGGCCACGCGGTCATCCACCGCATCGCGGGCCGTCACTACCAGCACCGGCAAGGCGCTTTCGCGGCTGCGCAGCGTGCGCAGCACATCCAGACCATCGCGGCCTGGCAGGCCCAGATCCAGCAGCACCAGATCATAGTGCTGGGCGGCCAGCGCGGTGAGGGCCGCGCTGCCGTCCTTGACCCAGTCTGCTGCGTAAGACGCGTCCTTCAGCGCGGCTTGCACCGCGCTGCCGATCATCGGGTCGTCTTCGACGAGCAGGACGCGCATGGGAGGCGGGATCAGTCGTCGTGATCTTCGCGGTTTTCCAGCACGTTGCCGTTCACGGCATCGATGCGGATGTCGTAGATGCGCTTGTCGGTGGTCATCACTTCCACCTCATACTCGGCGCGGTCACGACGCATGTCGATCTCGGCGCTCAGCGCACGGCTGCCGGAATGCTGCTGCTGGGCGCGTTCGATGGCTTGCTCCAGCGTGATCTTGGCCTGTTCCATCGCACGGATGTCCGACTTGTCATAGGCGAGTGCCGAGCCGGCGGCCGTTCCCAGGCCCAGGGCAGCGATGATGGCGAGCAACGGTTTGCGGTTCATGGTGTTTCTCCTGTTCGGAAGGTGGGAGACAAAGGCCATGGATCGGAGGGATGTGCGCCGTACAGGAGCATGGCACCGTGTGTTCCATGCGGCCTGTTCAGGTGGCCCGAAGGCCTGGCCCTCCAACCCGGCATCGCCCTTCATCGGGCGATGGAAGTCATCATCCTCTTGCAAACTTAGGACAGCATTAGGAAGTTGCCGCCCGGCGTCCAGCTCGCTCAGGCGTGTTCCGGACAGGGGCGGCCCTCACGTTGCCTTGGGCCACCCAGTTCAGCATTCAGGTCAGCCAGGTACCGCTTCAGTTCGCCTTGGCGCTGGCGTGCCGCGATGCCTCTTCTGCCTGCATGTCCGCATGGTACGACGAGCGCACCATGGCGCCCACGGCGGCGTGCTGAAAGCCCATCTCGTAGGCCTTTTCTTCGAACATCCTGAAGGTCTCGGGCGTGACGTAGCGCTCCACCGGCAGGTGGTGCCGGGTGGGGGCCAGGTACTGGCCGATGGTGAGGCGGTCGATGTTATGCGCGCGCATGTCGCGCATCACCTGCAGGATTTCCTCATCGGTCTCGCCCAGGCCCACCATCAGGCCGGACTTGCTGGGCACATCGGGCTTGCGGGCCTTGAAGTCCTTCAAGAGCTTCAGCGAGTGCTCGTAGTTGGCGCCCGGCCGTGCCTGCTTGTACAGGCGCGGCACGGTCTCCAGGTTGTGGTTCATCACGTCCGGCGGCGTGTCCTGCAGGATGTCCAGAGCCTTGTCCAGGCGGCCGCGGAAATCGGGCACCAGCACCTCGATCTGGGTGCTGGGCGAGTGCTCGCGGATCATGCGGATGCAGTCGGCGTAGTGGCCGGCGCCACCGTCGCGCAGGTCGTCGCGGTCGACGGAGGTGATGACCACGTACTTGAGGCGCAGCGCCTTTACGCTCATGGCCAGGTTGTAGGGCTCCGCGGTGTCCAGTGGGTCGGGGCGGCCATGGCCCACGTCACAGAACGGGCAGCGGCGGGTGCACTTGTCACCCATGATCATGAACGATGCGGTGCCCTTGCCGAAGCATTCGCCGATGTTCGGGCAGGAGGCCTCCTCGCAGACCGTGTGCAGCTTGTGGTCGCGCAGGATTTCCTTCATCTCATAGAAGCGGCTGCCCAGCTTGGGCGCCGGCTTGCGGATCCAGTCCGGCTTGCGCAGCATGTCCTTGATCGGAATGATCTTGATGGGAATGCGTGCGGTCTTGGCTTCGCCCTTCTGCTTCTGGCGCGGGTCGATGGCCGGGGCGGCGGCGCCCTGGTTGGCGGCGGCGCGGGCGGTGATGCCGGCAGAGGATGTCGCCGTGCTCTGGGGGCCGGGTTGGGGGTGCGCAGAGCCGGTTCCAGACATGGCAGCAGTATCCCGGGATGCAGTGGAGGGCTGCGATGCGGTGTCGGTCTGCGAGGGCATGGCAGGCGCCGGGGCGGGACGGGCGGTCAGTGAGCTGTCGACGAGATCCATGGGCGAATTATCCTTCAATGGCGGCGGCCAGTGCCTTGCCCAGGGCCAGCGCCAGCGCATCGAGATCGAGGTCCTGGGAAAGGGCCGCCTGCCGGTGGATATCGGTCATCTGCAGGTTGCGGAATCCACAGGGGTTGATTCTATGGAAAGGTGAAAGGTCCATCTGCCCGTTCAGCGCCAGCCCGTGATAGGAAAAGCCGTGGCTGGTCTTCAGGCCGATGGAAGCAATCTTGGCCACGCCTGCGGCCGGCCGGGCATGGCGCGCGTGGACGTGGTGCGGTCCGGACACGGAGGGCGTGACGGTACCGGCGGGCCATTGTGCCGCGCCATCGGCTGACTGTACAGGGCCGTTCTGTCCGGGCAGGACGTAGATGCCGGGCGCCCCTTCCTGCCGGAAGGCGGTGATGCCGTACTGACCCAGGCAATCGATCAGCGCATCCTCGATGCGCTCGACCAGGGTGCGGATGCCCAGCTGACGGGCCCGCAGGTCCAGCATCAGGTAGGCCATGATCTGGCCGGGGCCGTGATAGGTGATCTGACCGCCGCGCTCGGTGGGCACCACCGGGATGTCGCCCGCATCCAGAAGGTGTTCGGGCTGGCTGTTCATGCCCAGCGTGAAGACGGGCGGATGCTGCATCAGCCAGATCTCGTCGCCGGCGGTGGTGGCCTCGGCCAGGTCCGGCCAGTCACGCCGCAGGAACGCTTCTCCGGTAGCGGGCATGACGACAGGTGTGGCAGCAGGCAGGGCCTCGCCCGCCAGGGCCGCCTTGCGTGCCGCCTGCCGTGCTGCCGTCCATGCCCGCATGCGTGTCAGGGCGTCCGTGTAGGGCACGGTACCCAGCAGGCGCAGGCGGATGGGAGGGGCGGCGTGGGAGCGGGCGTCCGTCATCGGGGCGGTGGCAATGGGAAGGTAAGGCTACGGGATGGCGGGCGAGGGTATCGCCCGGGCGCGAGGTTCAGATCAGGTACGACACCTGCGGCAGGGCCGATAGCTCGCGGTACAGGTCGTCCAGCTGCTGGCGCGAATGGGCGGTGAAGGTGGCCGTGAGCGACAGGTAGTTGCCGCCCTTGGAATGGCGCACTTCCAGTGCCTTGGGGTCGAAGTCGGCAATGTGCCGACCCAGGACGCCGGCAATGGCCTCGGTGAAGCCGGGCTCGTTCTTGCCCATGACCTTCAGCGGAAACTCCATGGGGAACTGCAGCGGATCGACGGCAGACGGCTCGGCCGGGACGGCTTCGTTCGTCAGGTGCTCGGGGGGCTTGGGAGCGGTCATCTCGGGGTCGCAATGAATGGGGAAAAGGACAGTTTGCCACCTTCGGCATGCGCCCGGGCGGGTGTGAGGGGCTGCTCAGGGGGGATGAGCCAACCCGAACCGCAGGCCCGGTCAGACGTGTGGTCCGGTACATGGCAGGCACATGGTCAGATGCATGGCCAGACGTATGGCCAGTTGCACGGTCAGGCAGGCCGCTCAGACAGCACGCCCCGGGCTGCCCGGCCAGGCACGATCCGACAGCGCAGCCAGTCGGTCCGGTCAGAGTCAGCCCTGCGCGGTAGTCAGCCCGGTGCGGGACGTCTTGGAGGGCGATGGACGCAGGAACGTCCCGCATGCACGGGCATCAGCGCTGTGCCTTGGCTTCCTGGTAAGCGGCAAACAACGTGTGGAAGATGGGGCCGGGAACGCCTTTTCCAACCGGCTGGCCGTCCAGACGGGTGATGGGCTTCACTTCCTTGGTGGCGGCCGTCAGCAGCAGCTCGTCGGCGTTGCGCACCTCGTCTTGGCTGATGCGGCGGGCCTCGAAGGGGATGTCGCTGTGCCTGGCCAGTTCTTCCATCAGCTCGTAGCGGATGCCTTCCAGAATGAGGTTGTCGTGCGGCGGGGCCAGCAGCTTGCCGTCCTTCACCACCCAGATGTTGGAGGACGCCCCTTCGGTGAGGTAGCCGTCACGGAACAGCACGGCCTCGATGGCCCCGGCTTCCACGGCCGTCTGGCGTGCCAGGATGTTGCCCAGCAGCGAGATGGACTTGATGTCGCAGTGCAGCCAGCGCTCGTCAGGCACGCTGATGACCGACAGGCCCTGGCCGATGGATTCGAGCGTGGGCGGCGTGAACGGGTTCGTCATGGCGAACACCGTGGGGGTGGCGTTTTCCGGGAAGGCGTGGTCACGCTTGGCCACGCCCCGGGTGATGTGCATGTAGACGACTTGGTTGGGCCACTGCGGGTGGCGGCGCACCAGTTCGTCGATCAGCTGCGTCCAGCCGGCATCGTCCAGGGGGTTGGTGATGCGAATCTTGGCCAGGCTGCGCTTGAGGCGCTTGAGGTGGTGGGCCAGCCGGAAGGGATGGCCCTCGTAGACCGGCACCACTTCGTAGATGCCGTCCCCAAAGATGAACCCGCGGTCCAGGACCGGGATGCGAGCTTCGGAAAGCGGCATGTAGCTACCGTTCAGGTAGACGATCTGAGTCGAGAAATCGGATTCTTCAGCCAAGGTGGGCTCCTGTCGTCGGGCGCGCGTCGTCCCGGCCTGCGTCGTCACTATTTGATCCAGAGACGGATGGTATCCCACGTGCTCTTGAACCACCCGGCGCTCTCCACCGTTTCCAGTGCGACCAGCGGGCGCTCGGCAATCACGGTGTCACCCAGCCGGATGCGCAGGGTGCCGATGCGCTGACCGGCGTGGATGGGGGCCACCAGCGGTTCGGTGCGCTCGATCTCGCCCTTGATGTTAGCGATCTGGGAGCGGGGGGCGGTGATCAGCACATCGTCGGCGAAACCGGCGGCCACGGTGGCCTGCTGGCCCTTCCAGACCGGCGGGTGCTGGCCCACAGGCTGATTCTTCCGGTAGAGCTGCAGGGCCTCGAAGTTCTGGAAGCCGTAGTTGAGCAGCTTCTGAGACTCGGTGGCGCGGGTGGCATCGCTCGAAGCGCCCATCAGCACCGACAGGATGCGGCGCGAGAAGGGGTTTCCGTTCGGATCGGCGGCGTTGTGCTGCTCACGGTGGGCTGAGGCCACCAGGCAGTAGCCGGCCGCATCGGTGTGGCCAGTCTTCATGCCGTCCACGGAGGGGTCGATGTATAGCAGCCGGTTGCGGTTGGGCTGGCGCACGCCGTTGAAGGTGTATTCCTTCTCGGAGTACATCCGGTAGTAGTCCGGAAACTCCTTGATGATGCGCGTGGCCAGCAGGGCCATGTCGCGCGCGGTGGAATAGTGCTCAGGGGCGGGCAGGCCGGAGGCGTTGACGAAGTGTGAGTTCTTCATGCCAATGCGGCGTGCTTCGGCGTTCATCTGCTGGGTGAACTGCTCCTCGCTGCCCGAGACGGCCTCGGCCAGGATGATGGCGGCATCATTGCCGGACTGGATGATCAGCCCGTGCAGCAGCTCTTCCACCGTGGCGGGCTTGCGTGGGTCGACGAACATCCGCGAGCCGATGGCCTTGTAGGCAGCCTGCGAGACGGGCGGGCGTGATTCCATGTTCAGCGTGCCGTCGCGCAACGCCTCGAACACCACGTAGGCTGTCATCAGCTTGGTGAGTGAGGCAGGCTCCATCCGGTCGTCCGGTGCCTGGCTGTAGAGCACCGTGTTGGTGCTCACGTCGAAGAGGAACCACGAGCGGCCGCCGATGTCGGGTGGTGGTAGCGACTGGGCCATGGCCACCGGGGCTGCCAGACACAGCGACGTGGCCAGCAGTAGGGCAGACAGGCTCTGGCGCAGCAGGCGGGGTAGTCGCCGGCGGATGGCCGAAGGGCTCTGCAACGACAGGGCTAGCATCTGAGGCAGGTGCATTGCGTTTATGGTGCGGTCGGCCAGTGGCACAACTGGTTGCAGGGGAGTCAAGGGGGGCAGGGAAGCAGACACGGAATGAGGCGCGGGCATGTCGACGGAAACCCCCGTGAATCAGGGAATTCTTTTGTAAGGGACCGCGCGGATTATGCCACCCAGGCAGGGTGCTGCCTCGGGTGTGGGGCAGAGCGTGTGCAAAAGACCCCGGGATCGGCCCGTAAGTGTGGCCAGAACGGCACTGCGGGACAAAGGATTATGGTCGGGCGGTCGGGGTCACGAGGCCATCGTCCGGCCTTGCCGGAAGGAGGCGACTCAGGTGGGGTGTGGCACTGCCGGAGCGTGCCGTG
This sequence comes from uncultured Lautropia sp., assembly GCA_938046755.1. GTDB lineage: Bacteria > Pseudomonadota > Gammaproteobacteria > Burkholderiales > Burkholderiaceae_E > Lautropia. The sequence goes on from CALIXC010000005.1 coordinate 13,518, forward strand.
GGCAGACGAAGTGCGTCAGAGCGGCCCGTGGCGGCGCACCCGGGTAGCGATGCGATGGGCAGCGGCCGGGTTCTTGCGCTGGCCCACCAGGTTGATGAGTTCACGCAGCACATGACGCAGCACGTGCAGGTTCACGCAATCCTGCACGCGGGCTTCCAGCACCGACGCATCGGGCCCGAGTTCGGCCTCGAAGGCGCCGGAGAGGGCGCGCTTGATGGCTTGCAGCTTCAGTTCGGACTGCGGGTCGGTGGGAGCGGCATCGTGACGGGCAATGCCGGTCAGCGCGATCATGTCGCGCGAGATGAGTTCTTTCAGCGCTTCGGGTAGGTCGGCGGGGCGGACGATGGCGGGCATCTCGCCCAGCGAGCGCCGGCCGTCCAGAAGCCCCAGCAGGCGGCGCGCCGGCGTGGACATGATGCGCCGCGGATTGTTCACCGTCTGCATGCCGGTCTCGGTCAGCGAGAACACCATGCGCGGGTTGGGTTGATCGCGCCCGTCGCCCAGCGCCAGATGGATGGCCCGCAGCCGCGCCGAAGGGATGCGCGAAGCCGTCCAGGAGCGGGGAGGCTCCCAGCTGTCGGGGTCTGTATGGCGGACCGGGTCGAGTCTGGCGATCTTGGGCGCGGGCATCGTCACCTTTCGGGCCGGGCGGATGAAACCCTAATGATAACGTGCCCGCCCCGGCGAAGGTTCGCCGGGTGTGCTTGTCAGGCCGCAGATTTCAGGCGGCGCGAGCCACGTGATCGGCAGGAGCCGGGGTGGCCAGCAGGTCGGCGAAGGCGGGCGTCAGGCGCTGCAGCTCGGCTTCGGACTGGCAGGACTCGATGCGATCGATCATCAGCGTGCTGAGGCGGCCGATCTGCTGCAGGAACAGGATGCGGGCCTGGGCGCGCTGGCGGGCCAGGCGCACGGCGGTCTCACGGGCCGGATCAGGCTGCCTGGCGAGCGTCGTCAGCGTGGGTTCGC
>CALIXC010000006.1 GCA_938046755.1 uncultured Lautropia sp.
AGTTGCCCACGCGTGCCTGGTAGACCACGTTGTCGACCGACAGCAGCGCCACGTTGCCGTTGGTCTTGTTCTGCATGTGCCCGACCAGGCGCACCGTGTCGAGCGGGAAGTTCTCCAGCACTTCACGGCGGCGGTTTCTGTCAGGCGCCAAACCGGAGCGGCTGCGATCGGTCAGGTTGGCCATGGCCACTGCCAGCTTACTGTCAGAGAACGGGTCGTAATCCAGTCGGGCTTCATAGCGGAACGGCACGAAGTTCTTCGGTTCGTCCAGCTTGCCCACGCGGCGCGGCGTATTGGCGCGGGTCTGATCCATCCAGCCCTGCACTTCATCCAGATCGGCGCTGCAAGCCCCGAGCATCGTGCTCGCCAGCAGGACGGATCCCACCGACATCAGTCTTTTGGTCGTCTTCATTTCTTGCCTCCAGCGGACTGTCTGGCAAGCTCATCCTTGTCCAGGTAGCGGAAGGTTTTGGCCGTGGCGCTCATTTCCAGGTTCCCACCGTTGCGATGCTCGATGGTGATGTTGTTGAGCGTCACGATGCGCGGCAGGTTGGCCAGGTCACTGCTAAACGAGGCCAGATCGTGAAAGCCCCCCACCACCTTCACGGCAATGGGCAGCTCGGCGTAGTGCTTCTTCAGCTCCACCGAACCGGGGCGGAACAGCTGCAGCTGCGCGCCGCGGCCCACGCCCGCCTGGTTGATGTCGGAAAGCAGTGCATCCATCTCGGCACGGCTGGGCAGCTGCTTCTCCAGCACGCCCACATACTGCTCGGCCAGAACCTTCTGCCGGCGCAGATCGTCCAGGTTCACCGCCTTGGCCACTTTCTGCGTGTATTCGTCCTTCAGGGTCTGTTCCTGCGCCTCGGTGGACTCCAGTTCCTCGTTCAGGCCGCTCCAGTAGGCAAACCAGCCCCCCACCACGATGGCAGCCACCACGCCGGTCAGCAGCAGTGCCTTCGGCGCGATCGGCCACAGGCCGGGATGGCGACCGTTGAGACCCTCGAACTGCTTGGTCAGGCCGCCGAAATCAAGTTCGATGTTCTTCATCAGTTGGCTCCCGCGTTGTTCAGGGCGACCTGGGCGCTCTTGGTGGCGTCGGACGGTGCCTGGCGCTTGACCACCACATTCAGGCGGAATTCATGCGCGCGCTTGATCTCGCCGTCCTTGCCACGGGTGCGCACCTCGTTCTCGCGGATTTCCTCGAGCTGCGGCTTCTCCAGCCAGGCGCTGCGCTCGCTGAGGTTGCGCAGGAACTCGGCCACCCGTTCGTTGGACTGCGCCATGCCCGAGAGCGTGACCTGCATGTCGCGCTGCTCCAGCTTGCTCAGGTAGACACCTTCCGGCGTCATCTTCACCAGCTCATCGAACAGGTGTACCGGAATGGTTCGGTCGCTCTGCAGATCCTCGACCGCGTTCTGGCGCGCCTTCAGCGAAGCGATGGCACCTTCCAGGTCCTTGATCTCGGCGATCTGCGTGTCGAGCTTCTGGTTCTCGGAACGAATCAGGTCATTGCGGGCGTTCTGGTTCTCGATCTGGTGGTTGATGAACATGCCACCCAGGAAGACAATGCCGCCCCCGACGATGGCGGAAATCACCAGCTGGCCGTTGAAGTCGCGCTTGCGACGCTCACGTTTCTGCTCGCGGTGCGGCAACAGGTTGATGCGGATCATTGGTCGAACCTCCTCATGGCTAGGCCGCAGCTCACCAGGAGTGCCGGGGCATCCAGAGTCATCTGCTTCTCGGAAATCGAATCACCGATCTCCATGCCCTGGAACGGGCTGAGGATCTCGGTCGTCACCGATGTCTTCTGAAGCACGGCTTCGGCCAAACCCGGCGTGACGGCAGCACCGCCAGCCAGCAGGATGCGGTCGACGCGCTCATACGGCGTAGACGAGAAGAAGAACTGCAGCGAGCGCGCCAGTTCGGTAGCACCTTCTTCCACGAAGGGGTGCAGCAGTTCGGTCGTGTAGTTTTCGGGCAGGTCGCCGGTGCGCTTTTTCAGCTCGGCTTCCTCGACCGTCAGCCCGTACAGGCGCACGATTTCCTGCGTGAGCTTGCTGCCGCCGAAGGGCTGCTCACGCTCGAAGATGGTCTGGCCGTTGTAGACGACGGACAGGCGCGTGGCGGTCTGACCGATGTCGAACACGGCCAGGATCAGGCCTTCACCGCCAGCGGGCAGCTGGCTGATGATGCTGTCGATAGAAATTCGTGCCGCATAGGGTTCGACATCGATGATCACGGGTTTCAGTCCGGCCAGTTCGGCCACCATCACCCGGTCATCGACCTTTTCCTTGCGCGAGGCCGCCAGCAGCACATCCACGCTGTCTTCCGAGTTGGCCGAAGGCCCCAGCACCTGGAAATCCAGGTTCACCTCGTCGATGGCGAACGGAATGTACTGGCTCGCCTCAGACTCGACCTGCACTTCGTAGTCATCCTCTTTCAGGTCGGCCGGCAGCGTGATCCGCTTGGTGATGACCGAAGATGACGGCAGTGCCATGGCGACCTGCTTGGTCGACGAACCCGTCTTGCGCAGGGCTCGCAACAGGGCATCGGCCACCGCTTCATGCCGTTCGACGTTGCCGTCAACGACGGCGCCCCGCTCGATCGGCTCGATGGCATAACGTTCCAGACGCATCGGCGCCTGTTTTCCAGGCGAAAGCTCGACGACTTTGACGCTGGACGCGCTGAAATCCACCCCGATCAACGGGGCTGGTCCGCGCGCTAACAATGTTTGAAGGCCAAATCCCACAAAACCACCCGATCTAGAAAAAAATCCCGTCGAAACCGGTCGATGGACCGACTTCCCTTACAATTCCCCATGTACCGCCTGACAAACAGGGGCTCACTTTAAGATCTTTTTCGTCGTTTTCATCCCCCTCGCCACACCATCGGTCAAGGCTCGTTACCCTTTAGTCGCTCATGCCGGAAGAGCAGTCGAATTCGGGGGTTGAACGGTCGTTCGGGGTACTGCGCACGGTGTGATCAATGACACGGATGGAAGACATCTCTGCCACGATGGGGACACGCGCGAACGGCCCTCACGACCACGCGGTGCACCCGCCGCATCCAAAGGACAGGCATTCGGCCCGGAGGGCAGCCCGTCGTGCGCAACGGCCACCGCCCCGTCGACACCGGCATGGGTGTGGGTGGTGCCATCCAACCGTGCAGCATGGCGCCGCCCGAGCGTGGCGAGTTGCAACTTCCGACCGGTGGCGCGCCTGGCCGGATGACCTCCCGGCGGGCATCCTTTATAGTGTCGGGTTGGGAATCTCCCGGCTGCTTGACCGGCAATCTTCTTCGCCGCCGCCGGACAGGGCCTGAACAGGGCACTCGTCGCACCGCATCTCCGATGGATGCCCGGCCTGCATGCCCGCCAGCCTCTTTCCGGCACCGACTCCAGCTCCCTCTCGATGAAGCCATCCGCCACCACGACCCGATCTCCTTCCAGCAGAATCCCCGGCAACGGCGCCGGAACGCGCCAGCCAGGCCGGCGACGGCAGCAGGCACCACGCCGTCACCCGGTGCTGCGCTTTCTGGGCTGGACTGTGGCGCTGGGCGGCACGCTGGCAGTATCAGGGGCGCTGGTCGGCATCGTGGCCTACGAGGTGGCCTCCAGCCGGCTGCCGCCGCTCACCTCGCTCACCGACTACAAACCCAAGCTGCCGATGCAGGTCTTCTCGGCCGACGGACTGCTGATCGGCGAGTACGGTTCGGAGAAGCGCACGGTCGTGTCGTACAGCAGTTTTCCCGAGAAGATGCGCCAGGCCATCCTGGCCGCCGAGGACGACGACTTCTTCACCCACCACGGCATCGACCTGTTCGGGGTGGCGCGCGCCGTCCTGGCCAACGTGAAGAAAGGCGGGCGCGGTCAAGGGGCCAGCACCATCACCATGCAGCTGGCCCGCACCACGTTCCTAAGCCGCGAACGCAGCTTCGTGCGCAAGTTCTACGAGGTGCTGCTCACCCTGCGCATCGAGCAGCAGCTCTCCAAGTCGCAGATCTTCGAGATCTACGCCAACCAGATCTTCCTGGGCCAGCGTTCGTACGGCTTTGCCACGGCGGCCCAGACATATTTCGGCAAGCCGCTGTCCGAGCTGACCATCGGTCAGATGGCCATGCTGGCCGGGCTGCCCAAGGCACCGGCACGCGACAACCCCATCGCCAACCCCGAGCGGGCCAAGCAGCGCCAGCGCTATGTGCTGTCGCGAATGCGCACGCTGGGCTTCATCACCGAGCCGGAATACCAGGCGGCGCTGAATGAGGAGCTGAAGCTGCACACCGACCGGCCCACCTTCCCGCTGCACGCGCAGTGGGCCTCGGAGATGGCGCGGGCGCTGGTGGCCGACCAGTTCAAGGAGGACGCCTACACCGGCGGCCTGAAGGTCTACACCACGGTGCGTGCCAAGGACCAGCGGGCCGCCAATGCGGCGGTTCAGCGCGCCGTGTTCGCCTATGACCGCAAGCACGGCTATCGCGGGCCGGAGTCGATGGTGGACCTGAAGACGGCCGACGAGCTCGAACGCGAGGAACGCATCGAGGAAGCCGTGGCCCAGGCCGGCGATGTGGGCAAGCTGCTGTCGGCCGTGGTGCTCAAGGTCACGCCGCAGGCGGTGACGGTCTCGCGCGGGCGGGGCGTCAGCTTCGACATCAGCGGTCAGGGCCTGGCCTTCGTGAACGCCTGGCTGAACCCGAAGGCGGCCGCCAATCGCCAGTTGCGCCCGGGTGCCGTGGTGCGCATCACTGAAGGGCAGCATGGCTGGGAGATCACCCAGGCCCCCGAGGTGGAGGCGGCGATGATCACCATCGACACGAACGACGGGGCAATCCGCGCGATGGTGGGTGGCTACGACTTCAGCCGCAGCAAGTTCAACCGCGCCACGCAGTCCATCCGCCAGCCGGGCTCGGTGCTCAAGCCATTCATCTATTCGGCCGCGCTGGAAAAGGGTTTCATGACCAGTACGGTGGTCAATGACGCCCCCATCATCCTGGACCCGGCCACGACGGGCAACCAGCTCTGGGAGCCGAAGAACTACGGCGGCGGCTACGACGGCCCGATGACGCTACGCAGCGCGCTGGCGCGCTCGAAGAACATGGTCTCGATCCGCATCCTGCAGGATATTGGCGTGGACTATGCGCAGGACTACCTGGGCCGCTTCGGCATCCGCCCCGAGCGCAACCCGGCCTACCTAACCATGGCACTGGGCGCGGGCAGCGTGACGCCCATGCAGATCGCTACCGGCATGGCTACCTTCGCCAATGGCGGCTACCGCCTGGAGCCCTATCTCATCGACCGCATCACCGACACCACCGGGCGCGAGGTGGCCAAGGCCAACCCGGTGCAGTCCGGCGACGAGAACGCGCTGATCATCGACCCGCGCAATGCCTTCCTGATGGACAGCATGCTGAAGACGGTGGCACAGTCGGGTACCGCGGCACGCGTGACGAAGGAACTGAAGCGCAAGGACCTGGCCGGCAAGACCGGCACCACCAACGATTCACGCGATGCCTGGTTTGCCGGCTATGCCACGGGCGTGGCGGGCGTGGCCTGGCTGGGCTACGACCGGCCGCGTTCGCTGGGCGAGCGCGAGACCGGCGGCGGCCTGGCGCTGCCCATCTGGATCGACTACCTGAAGGGCGTGCTGCCTGACGTGCCGCAGAAGGAGCGCCCCGTGCCGCACGGGGTGACGCAGGTCAACGGAGAATACTATCTGGATGAGGCACAGCCCAGCAGTCCGGGCGTGAAGCGCGCGCTGGGCATTGCCGAGGACGGTCTGTCCTCTGACGTGAAGGACCTGAAGGACGCTCAGCAGACCAAGGACCAGATCTTCTGAGCCGGGGTCGGTCAGTCCGTGAAATGGATAGCCGACAGATCGATGGGCTGGCCGGCGTGAAAACCGATCTCGTCGGCCACCAGATCCAGCAGCTCACGGCCGCTGCGGGTGTCGATCCAGCCCTGCTCGCCAGGCCGGAAGTGAAAGCCCCCCCGTTTGGAAGCCACCCAGACCTCGCCGGCCGCTTCGTGGCTGTTGATGACCATCTGCGACCGGTCCTCGAATTCGAGGGTGATGACATTGCCGGCACGGGTCACTTCCAGATCCATGTCGACCGCTTCGGCCGCTGTCTCGATACCTTCGGTAAGGGCGTCCAGGACGACACCCACCCGCTGCGAAAAACTGTTTCCGCTCATGCTAGAGTTCTGTTCCCTGTTGTGACCGGGCTCGCCATTGCCAGGCCCGGCGTGGATGAATCATGCATGCTTCCATTTTAATCACTCCGCCGGCCCTCCTGCTGGCCGGCGCCTGCCTGCTGGCCGGCTGTGGCCAGAAGGGCCCTCTGTATCTGCCGCCCGAGCCGCCCACCCAGAAGCCGGCCCCGGTTGTCACCTCACCTGCCCGTGAAGGCAGCACTGTCGACGACATTACGTCGGGCGAGACCGGCGCAGCCGATGGGCAGGCCACCGATACAGCCCGCCGGAAAGGGCCCGACAAATGAGTGCTACCCCCCTCCCCTTCGACACCCCCAACGGTTGGCTGTCGTGCAATGCCCAGGGCGAGCTGCTAGCAGGCGGCCACAGCCTGCTGGCGCTGGCCGGCGAATATGGCACGCCCCTCTACGTCTACAGCCGGCAGGCCATTGAGGCCACCTGGCAGCGCTTTGCCCAGGCATTGGCCGGACGTGACGCCCGCATCTGCTTTGCCGTGAAGGCCAATTCCAACTTGGCCATCCTGGGACTGTTCGCCCGGCTGGGCGCCGGCTTCGACGTGGTGTCGGGCGGCGAGCTGGCGCGGGTCATCGCGGCCGGCGGCGACCCGCGCAAGGTCGTTTTCTCGGGCGTGGGCAAGTCGAGCGACGAGATCCGCCAAGCCCTGGCGGCCGACATCGCCTGCTTCAACGTGGAATCGCTGCCCGAGCTGGAGCGCATCAACCAGATTGCCGGCAAGATGGACAAGCGTGCGCCGGTGTCCCTGCGCATCAATCCGGACGTGGACCCAGCCACCCACCCCTACATTTCCACCGGGCTGAAGGAAAACAAGTTCGGCATCCCGCACAGCCAGGCGCTGGCAGCGTATCGTCAGGCGGCTGCCCTGCCCCACCTGCAGATCCACGGCATCGACTGCCACATCGGCTCGCAGATCACTGAGGGCTCGCCTTTCCTGGCGGCGCTGGACCGGGTGCTGGCCCTGGTGGACCAGCTGGAAGCCGAGGGGATCGCCATCAGGCATCTGGACCTGGGTGGCGGCCTGGGCATCCGCTACGACAACGAGACGCCGCCCACCCCGGAAGCGCTGATGCAGGCGCTGTTCGACCGCCTGACGCAATGGCGTCCCGACGGGCTGCCGGGCGTGACCTTCGAGTTTGGTCGCGCGCTGGTGGGCAACGCGGGGCTGCTGCTGACCTGCCTGGAGTACCTGAAGGACAACGAGGGCCAGCATTTTGCGGTGGTGGATGCCGCCATGAACGACCTGATGCGGCCGGCGCTGTACCAGGCATACCACCGCGTCGAGGTGGTGAACCCCGGTGATGCGCCGGAGGTGACGGTCGACGTGGTGGGTCCGGTGTGCGAGAGTGGTGACTGGCTGGCCCGGCAGCGCCCACTGGCCCTGCCGTCGGATGCCGTGCTAGCCATTCTTTCGGCCGGCGCCTATGGTTCTACCATGGCCTCCAACTACAACTCCCGCCCACGACCGGCCGAGGTGCTGATCGACGGCAAGCATGTCCACCTCATCCGCGAGCGCGAGACGATGGCGGACCTGCTGCGGCACGAGAAGCGGTTGCCTTAGAACGTCCTTGACGGGTGATGGCAGGGTCGACTCAGGCAGATTCGACCCTGCCCATTTCCGAACTTGCCCGCGGCCGGTTTCAGTCCGTCACGCCAACCGACACCCACGGGCAGCGATGGTTCGCACACCGGCAGCCGGGCCACAGAAAGCCCCGCAAGTCCAAGCTCCTGGAACGAAGCAGGTTCTGGGCATTTCAGGAGAAGGCCTTCAGGCTTCCTTGGAAGAGGATTCTCCACCTTTCTCGATGACGACATCGCCCCACTTCCTGAAGGGGACGCCACGAAGATGCCGGTACCATGGGAAAAAGATCAATAGAAGCCCGACGAAAGACAAAAAAAGGAACAACACTCCCATCGCCTGCTCCTTGAGAACCCTGAATTCGAAATACCCATCCACTTGCTCAGGCCACACCATGACCTCGTTTTCAAGCGTATTGATGGACCAGGCCCTCCACCCCCCTCGGCTTCGCACAAAATAGACGATGACATTCGAGCCACCCGAGAATGGTGGTCGGTGGTTCATGTCGAAGTTGAGGTAGCTGACAGAAACCTGCCTCCGGCCCATCACGGACAACAGGCATTTGCTGTCCAGCTCTCGATCAACAAAACGCACGGTGGAAATGTTGCCTTTCTTCTCGACAGATTCCTTGCCGACAACCTTCAGGATGCATCCCTTCTGCTCATAAGACCCGGGAACCCCGATGACCCTCATCTGGGAGTTCCCGTATTGAGAGGACAAACATATCGATAAAATGAAAAGACACAAACAGGTCGGGAACAGGCAAGCCTTTACTCGATCGTAAGGCTTGAGACTCAAATACAATGTCACGAGTTTCTTGATGTTCCGGAACACGTCGTCTCTATATTCGTATTGACTGTACGTTCTGCACGAGCAGGCCTTACCATTCTAAAGGTGCCCATATCGACAGGGGGCACCACGGTCAGCCGCCAGTCTCCACGCCCCTCCCCGCTTGGACTTGCCAGAACAGGGGTGTCCCTGTCACACCGCGACTCCATCCGGCCATGATCCGGCCTCGCCCTCAAAAGGAAAGCCTGGCCTGGGGTGCCAGCAGCTGAATCCGGCGCATCGCGGCGCCGCAAAGTAACCTGATATATTATCCCAAAATCTTCAGGGCTCTTGATCAAAGACAAGACGGCATTCCTCTGCCTTCTTCAAGATACGAGCCCTAACCGGCAGCGCGCGGAGACCCTCATTCCATCGGAGTGAGCGATTCCTGCCGGAATCCTTTCCATCTAACCAGCGGGTCGTATTTCCCTGGGCAGGATGGTGCGTGGCTGCGGCCGAATATCCCGTGCGCGCCTCCTTTCCTTCCTTGAACCCCTCACCATGAAAACGACGCATCACGGCAGCCATGCAGGCCGACCGCAGACCGCCTCTTCCCATTCGTCCCTCAGGCTGCCCAGCCTACTGCTGGCGCTTTCGTGCTCTCTGGGCGTGCTGATGGCACCGGCTGCCCATGCGCAGTCGGTCGACACCAACGACGCTGCCAAGCAGCCTGCCAACGCCCCCTCCGCGACCAGCACCGGCCAGCATGCGCAGCTGCCGACCGTGTCGGTACGGGATCACCAGGAAAGCCCCAATGGCCGGCTGGACATGGACATCCCCAACCTGGCCGGCAGCCGGCTGGGCCTGACCGAGCGCGAGACCCCAGCCTCAGTCACGGTCGTGGACCGTGCAACCATCGAGACCCGCGGTGCCCGGGACACGCACGACATCCTGCACAGCATGCCGGGCGTGAGCACCAGCGCCACGCCGGGCGATACGCAGGTCCGGCAGCGGGGCTTTGGCAGCGCATCGGTCAACCAGACCTACAACGGCATCAACCTGCAGTACACCATCGCCACCCAGCCGGTGGACAGCTGGATCTACGAGCAGGTCGAGGACATCGCCGGTCCGTCGAGTTTCCTGTACGGGGCTGGCGGGGTGGGCGGCACCATCAACTACGTCACCAAGACGGCACAGCGCCGTGACAGCAGCGAGGTACAGGTGGGCTTGGGCAGCCGCAGCAAGCGCCAGGCAGCCTTCGGTCTGAACCGGCGGATTGCCGGTGATGGCAACGGCCAGGGCGATCATTACTGGCGCATCGACGTGAACCACGAACGCGGCGGCGAAGTGACCGACGACACCCGTGAGCACAGCAGCCAGGTGCTGACCTCGCTGCTGTCGGATCTGGGCGGTGGTCTGACGCACACGCTGGCCTATGAACACCAGCGCACGCGGGCACACCGCCCGTACTGGGGCACGCCGCTGAACCAGCCTGCCACCGGCGAGCTGAACGTGCTGGAGCGGCTGCGCTACAAGAACTACAACAGCGCCGACGGCATGTTTGCCCAGCGGGTGCAGTGGCTGCGTTCGGTGACCGAGTGGAAGGCAAGCGACGCGCTGTCGCTGAAGAACACCTTCTATGCCTATGATGCGCTGCGCGACTACCGCAACGTGGAAGTCTACGAACTGAACGCGGCGGGAACCGAGGTGACGCGTACCAACCCGCTGCTGCAACGTCATGACCAGCGGGTGTACGGCAACCGCATCGACGGCACGCTGCGCCAGGACCTGGGTAGCCACCGCAGCGACTGGAGCTTCGGGCTGGATGTGTCGTTCAACCGCCAGACCACCTACCCGTCGTACAACGACGACTTCAAAAGCGTGGTCGATCCGGACCGCTTCGTGACCGAGTACTTCTACGACATCGAGGGCATTCCGTCCCGCTATGACCCGAAGAACCGGCATCGCGTGGACACGGTGGCGGCGTACCTGGAGAACCGCACCGAGCTGACCCCGACCATCAAGCTGATCACCGCACTGCGCCACGAGCGCGTGAAGCTGCACTACACCAGCTGGGATGATGCCGACGCAGCCGACGAACGCGACATCAGCCGCACCTACCACCCCACCACGGGCCGCATCGGCGCCACCTGGGACATCAGCCCGCAGGTGATGGTCTACGCCCAGTACGCCACGGCGGCCGACCCGGCCTCCGGCAACCTGGCAAGCGCCTATTTCTCCAACATCTCTGACAACACCAAGCTGACCACCGGTCGGCAGCTGGAGATCGGCACCAAGCTGGACTTCCTGGACGGGCGGGGCAACGCAACGGTGGCGCTCTTCGACATCGAACGCAAGAACATCGCCTCCAGCAACCCGCTGAATCGGCGTGAGCGACTGCTGATCGGCAAGCAGCGTGCCCGCGGCATCGAGCTGAAGACCGGCATGCAGCTGACCCGGCAATGGAGCGTGCAGGGCAATGCCACCTATACCGACGCCGAGTACCGCAACTTCTATCAGGGCGATATCTCGCTGGCCGGCAAGGCGCCCACCAACACGCCGAGCACCATCGCCAATCTGTGGACCACCTATGCGCTGACGCCGAACCTGAGCGTGGATGCCACACTGCGCCATGTGAGCCGCCTCTACGCCAACGCCCAGAACACGGCCTACTGGCCGGCAGCCACGCTGGTGGATTTGGGGCTGGAGTACCGGATCAACCGGCACCTGACCCTGAACGGTCACCTCGACAACGTGGCGGACAAGATCTACTCCGTGGATGTGGATGACCGGATGGCCGTGCTGGGTGATCCCCGCACCGTCTTCGTGTCCCTGAAGATGCAGTTCTGACAAGAAAAGGGCCTGCTGGAATCGAATCCAGCAGGCCCTTTTTGTTGAAGCCCTTGTTGGGTTCCACCGCGCACCGGCGAAAGCCGGTGCATCAGGGGAAGCGACCGATCAGTGCGCCTCGGAGCGCAGGCCGGCAATGTAGTCGGACACTGCCTTGATTTCGGGGTCGGTCATGCGGATGGCGATGGCCGCCATCGGGTGGTTGTTGGTGCGGGTGCCATCGCGGAAGGCCACCAGCTGAGCCTGGGTGTATTCGGCGAACTGGCCGTGAAGCGCCGGGTACTGGGCCGGCATGCCGTCACCCGCTGGGCCATGGCAAGCGGCACAGGCCGGCACGCCTTTGCCCGGGATGCCACCCCGATAGATGTTGCGACCCAGCTCCATGGATTCGGCATTGTGGGCTGCCGTGGGCTCAAGCTTCTGCGAGGCAAAGAAGGCCGCCACGTTGACCACGTCCTGCGGGCTGAGCTGGGAGGCAAAGGCGCCCATCACGGCATTGACGCGGGCAGCAGGCTTGTCGCCCTCACCGGGTGCAAAGTCCTTGAGCTGCTTGCGGATGTATTCCGCGTGCTGACCCGCCAGCTTGGGATTCTGGGGAATCTGGCTGTTGCCGTCTGCGCCGTGACAGGCGGCACAGACTTCCTCGACCGTTTCCTGGCCGGCCTTGAGGTCCGGCTTGAGCGGCCCTTCCTCCTTGGCGGCCTCCTGGGCCATGAGCGGGCCGGTGGCGCACAGCATCAGCCCGGCAGCCAGGCCAGCCAGCGCACGCGGCCGCAGGTACTGGGTCAGCCGCAGGGCCATGCCCGACACTTCCGTCGTCGCTGCCGTCTCTCGGCAATCACAGGCATCCTGCATGCCCAGTCGCGCTGCCATCGTTCCTGTCGTCCGCATGTTCCTATTGACCTACTCGTAGCTAGTTCAGGATCACCCAAGCATAGCGATGATGGGCCGACAAATCGTTGCGCCTGATCAAACTTTTTGCCCCCAGCCGCGTTGGCGGCAACCGTCCATCGGCCGGGAGCCAGGGCGGCCGGAACCACGACGGTCGGAGCCGGGCGCGCGAGTTTACGGGATAATGGCGGCATGAGCATCCTGACGACCGCCCGCTTCGCCGACACGGTGGCAAAGCTGCCCCAGCTCGACCGGGCCAACCCCCATGGACTTCCGGAGGTGGCCTTTGTTGGCCGCTCCAATGCCGGCAAGTCTTCCTGCATCAACACCCTGTGCAACCAGAAGCGACTGGCCTTCTCCAGCCGCACGCCGGGCCGCACGCAGGCCCTGAACCTGTTTGCCGTGGGCCCCGTCAAGCAGCCCGAGCCCCTAGGCTTCCTGGTGGACACGCCGGGCTATGGCTTTGCCACGGCCAGCCCCGAAGCCAAGCGGTCCTGGCAGGCGCTGGCCGGTGACTACATGACCCGCCGTCAGGCGCTGACAGGCATTGTGCTGATGGTGGACATCCGCCGTGGCCTGACCGATCTGGACCGGCAGCTGCTGGCCTGGATTCCCGGCGTGCTGCCGCTGGTCCTGGTGCTGACGAAGGCCGACAAGCTCTCGCGCCAGCAGGGCCTGGAGGTGCGCCGCCAGCTGCTTCAGGAAGCCATCATCCAGCAGCGGGAAGGGCCGGTGCTGCTGCAGCTCTTCTCGGCCCTGAACCGTACCGGTGTCGAGCCGCTGCGCGATGTCATCGCCTGCCTGCTGGAAAGCGGCGCCCAGGACTGGCCAGCGCTGGTGGCCCAGGGGAACGGCCCCTATGCACCGATGCTGCTGAAGGAACAGGGCATGATCCTGCATCCCGTGTGACGGCACATTGACCTCAACCCGGGCTCGTCTGACCGAGTCGGACCGGGTACTTGGCAGGCATGCGCTCCGCCTGCCCCGCTCGACCATTGCGAAAGGCTTTTCCGGACGCGGTGAGTGCAGCGTTTCATCCGCCCCCCACCCTCTTCATCACCATGAATCAGGACATCTCACACCCCAACACCAGTGCCAACCTGGGCTCCTTCCCCACCATCCGGATGCGCCGCAACCGACGGCAGGACTTTTCCCGGCGCCTGGTGCAAGAACATCACCTGCGCCCCGACGATCTGATCTACCCCGTCTTCGTTCACGAAGACAACGGGGCGGCCACCCGCGAGCCCGTGCCCGTCGGCTCGATGCCGGGCGTGCATCGCTACACCATCGAGCAGCTTCTGAAGGTTGCCGAACAGTGCTTGGAGCACCGGATTCCGGTCATGGCGCTGTTTCCTGCCATTGCCAGCAATCTGAAGACTCCCGATGGCCGACTGGCCACCGATCCGGAAGGCCTAGTGCCCCGTACCGTGCGTGCGCTGAAGGCCCGCTTCCCGGAGCTGGGCGTGATGACAGACGTAGCTCTGGACCCCTACACCAGCCATGGTCAGGACGGTCTGATCGACGAGAGCGGCTACGTGCTGAATGACGAGACCCTGCCGCTGCTGCGCCAGCAAGCGCTAGTGCAGGCACAGGCCGGCGTGGACATCGTGGCACCATCGGACATGATGGATGGCCGCATCGGCGTCATTCGCCGTGCGCTGGAAGAATCGGGCTTCATCCACACGCAGATCATGGCGTACTCCGCCAAGTATGCGTCGGCCTGGTACGGCCCGTTCCGAGATGCCGTGGGCTCGGCCGCCAACCTGGGCAAGAGCTCCAAGAAGACCTATCAGATGAACCCGGGCAACAGCGACGAGGCGCTGCATGAGGTGGCCCTGGACCTGCGCGAAGGCGCGGACATGGTGATGGTCAAGCCTGGCCTGCCCTACCTGGACATCGTGCGGCGGGTGAAGGACACCTTCAAGGTGCCCACCTTCGTCTACCAGGTAAGCGGCGAGTACGCGATGATCAAGGCCGCCGCCCAGAATGGCTGGATCGACGAGCGCGGTGTGGCGATGGAAGCGCTGCTGGCCATGAAACGCGCCGGTGCGAACGGCATCCTGACGTACTACGCGCTGCAGGCGGCAGACTGGCTGAAGGAACTGGAGGGCTGATGAGACTGCCCGCGGACGCCGCTGTCCGGATCCCTGGATGACGGTGCCTGGCGGGCGGCAGCGTCAGAGATGAACGAACAAGGGCAGCCGCCACCAACGGCAGCCCCCAATGAAAAA
>CALIXC010000007.1 GCA_938046755.1 uncultured Lautropia sp.
AATGTCGCCTTGTCCTGCATCCTGTTCCGTGGCGCGCCGGTTTGCGGGACTTGTTCAGAGGATCCTTTGTGTTGATGGCGCAGACGCATTTTTCAATGCTTCAGCAGAATAATGCCACCACAGCAGACATGATGAAGACTCTTCATACTCTGGATCAGGAATGATCCTAGTAGCGACCGCCTCCCATTCGATACATGATTTAAAGCCCTACGATCAGGCAGATCTACAAAGAATGTATCGTTTTGTTTAGACTTTCTGGAAGGGCGGCACAGCATTCAGTCGCTGACAAGAGGCAGGAGCCACGCACGCCGGAAAGCGCTATCAAGGATCAGGTTTTCCTGATGAACTTGGATTGGACCGGCCTCCGGCGTGTCCGTTGGCTGCAACTGTATAAATCCCCGTATCAGCAACGACCTGCTGCTTTCAGGAGTGCGTTGCAATTGGCGTTACCTTCCGATGATGAGTTGTTGTCTTTTTTGACGGAATTACTTCCAGAGCAAAGAGCATCAGACGTGCCATAGGCAGCTACGTAGCATTGATAGGATTTGTCGTCGATGTTGGCCACGAACCGAACACTGTCCATATCGCCCCTGCGGTTGGTGATCTTGACTTGATCGGGGGTCGTATTGAGCGCGAACGCGGCTTTCTCCTGAAGGGATGCGTCCGAGATGACTGCGTTGCTGACCGTACCGCAACCTGCCAAGGCCAGCATGGCGCTGATAAGTAGAGCTTCCTTCATGATACTAACCTCCTCTGATGAGCAAGACAAAGGCCTATTATCCTGTATGTGACAGGAACGGGTTTCAATGACCGTGTACTTGATGCAGCCGATGTCGCCCGTATACCCGTGCCTTTCCGAGAAACCCGAAAGGCTTATCTTGCCTCCCACACCATCGGCACATTTTCCTGCCACCCCAGCCGATGCAACAGTGGCTGGTCGTCATGAAACAGCGGCCAGCCAATGCACAGATAGAGGCTGAAGCGCCAGGAGGCTGGCGTCTGGAATAGTGCCTCCATCGCCTGCGGGTCGAGAATCGACAGCATGCCCACGCCCAGCCCGTGCGCACGGGCTGCCAGATTCAGATTTTGAATGGCCATGGCCGTACTCTGTTCCAGCGTCTGCGGCATGCTGTGGCGGCCCAGACCATGGCCGGCCGCCGGAGCCGTTTCGGTGAACACCGCCAGCTGCAGTGGGGCGGCCTCCAGACCATGCAGCTTCAGCTGCCGGTAGCGTTCCTGTCGTGTCGTGGGCTGTGCCGCCAGCGCCTGTGCATTGGCCTGGTCGTGTAGCGCCTGCACCGCCTGCCGCAGGTCGGCATTTTCCACCTGCAGCACGCGCCACGGCCGGGCATTGCCCACCGAAGGCGCCAGCGACATCGATTCCTTCAGCACATGAAGCAACGCCTCGGGCACCGGGTCTGGCCGGAAATGCCGCACGTCGCGCCGCCAGCGCATCAGCCGCTGCAGGTTCTGGCGTTCGTCGTCAGAGAACTCCATGTCATAGGATCCTTGAGCCGAGGCATCCAGAAATCCGAGCTTCAGGCGTTTTGCCCCTTCAGCGTTTCGCCTGACTCCTCCGGCTGCGTCAGCAGGCCCTGGTCACGCAGCAGCTTCGTGTTGCGGGGCGCGTATTCCTGGCTGTAGTAGCGGGCAAATTTCTCACGGAACGGGAACTTCTCACGCTTCTCGCCAAAGGCCGTCATGGTGGCTTCGTAATTGGCCAGTGCAGTCGACAGAACGTCATCCGACGGATAGCGGTTTTCGGCCACAACGGCCTGCTGCGGAAGGCGAGGTTTCACCTGCATCTCCACCGCCGGCATGCCGATGCACAACCCGAACAGCGGATAGGTGTGGGCTGGCAGCCTCAGCCATTCGGTCAGCTCGGGTGCGATCAGGCGGATGCCACCGGTGAAGCAGGTGCCAAGGCCCAGGCTTTCGGCGGCGACCACGGCATTCTGCGCCGCCAGTGCCGCGTCGGTGACCAGCGTGATCAGCATCTCGGGCGTGCCCGCGGCCGCAAAGCTTCCGCCGGCGGCCTGGCTGCACAGCATGGCCCGCCGGGCATCGGCCACGAAGATCCAGTATTCGCCGCAGGTGCCGATCTGCGGGTTGCTGGGTTGGGCTGCAACGATCTTCTGGCGCAATGCCGGATCGGTGATGCGGATGATGGTGTAGTGCTGGCCATTCATCCACGAGGGGGCCTGGCGGGTGGCATCCAGGATGGCCTGCACCTGCTCGGCCGGGATTCTGTGCGCGCCGGATCGAACTGGCGATAGGTGCGATGCTCACGCAGGGTCTGGAGAACAGGATTCATGGGCTGATGCGTTCCAGAGAATGGGGGATCGATTTATGCAGGTGCGACAGGCCGGACGCGAAGACCGACCACGCTACCCGATCCTGTCATGATACCCGCTGGCCTCTGACCTGCCGTCTGATGGCAGCAGAAAGCAGGGCACTGTCTCGTCCAATGGACTGAACAGCGCCTGGGCATGGCGTAGTGCCGATCGCTCAGAGCCCTGTCAGTTTGTCGTCAATCCCCCATCCACGACCAGCACGGTACCGGTGATCCATCCCGCCGTGGCTGATGCAAGGAATACGGCAGCCTGACCGATGTCCTCAATGCGGCCGATGCGCTGCAGCGGGTAGATGGTCCGGATCATGTTGTGGAATGCCTGTTGTCCTTCTACGGGCATGGTCTGCAGGTTGTGCTGAAGCTGCGGTGTTTCCACGCTGCCGGGCGCGATGGCATTGACGCGAACGCCCAGGTGTCCCACCTCGAAAGCCAGTGCTCGGGTAAAGGCATTCATGGCACCCTTGGTCATCGAATAGGCGGTGGTGGTGCGGCCCGGCAGCATCCGGTGCGCAAAATACGAGGAGATGTTGATGACATTCCCCTGGGCGCTGACCAGGGCAGGCAGCAGCCTTTGCGTGAGGAAATAGGGTGCCTTGACGTTGAGATGGACGTGCTGGTCGAACAGCGCTTCATCCGTGTCTGTAAAGGCAGCGAAGCGGCCGATGCCGGCGTTGTTGACCAGCACGTCCACGTGTGGCCAACGTGCCAGCACGGCGTCTGCCACGTGCTGCACCTGCTCCGGATGCTGCAGATCGGCCTCAAGCAGATGGATCCTGGGCGGCTGGTCATGTGACGTCTGTCCGGTGCTCATCAGTTCATGACGGGCAGCCTCCAGTTTCTGGTGGCTGCGGCCGATCAGGATGAGGCTTGCACCGACGTGGACGAAGGCCTGCGCAATGCCGAAGCCGATGCCTTCGCTGCCGCCGGTGATGACGGCATGTTTCCCTTCCAGGAGGCGCGGCCTGGCATTGATGGCCGATGGCGTGTTTGAGCTCTGCATGAATGGATCTCCTCGTGAGTCTTTCCGGGGCATCGGCAGGAAACGGATTCCTGCATTGTCGGATCCGGAGGGGTCAGGGGCTCAACGACTTTAGTGCCGTTCATTCATCGACAGAAGCGGCATTTTTGACAGTCACGGATCGTTTTTGCACACTTTGGGAGCAGGGAGCAGGGAGCAGGGGCAAAGGGCATGGCAGCCTTCATGCGCCTTCCGGGCCACGACACACCGAACATGAATCTCGACTGGAACGACGTGCTGCATTTCGTGACACTGGCGCGGCACCAGACGCTCACGGCGACGGCCGAGGCGCTGGGCGTGCAGCACAGCACGGTGTCGCGGCGCATCGCACGCCTGGAGCGGACTCTGGGTCTGCGGCTCTTTCACCGCATGGGCAAGCGCCATTGGCTCACGGAAGACGGACAGCGCATTCATGAGCATGCCTGCGAGCTGTACAAGGACATGCAGGGGCTGCAACGGCTGGCCCATGAGCAGGCCACGCATGTGGGTGACGTGGTCGTCTCGGCTCCGCCCGTCATCCTGCGCCACTGCCTGATGCCGCATCTGCCGGTCCTTTTCAGACGGGATGGAGGGAAGCTGCGTGCTGGCCCGAAAGGCTCCGTCGTACAGGGTCTCAGCCCACAGAGTCGCATCCGTCTCGTCCTGCAGGGCAGTGCAGACCTGAGTGATCTGCACGGACGCCAGGCCGACATCGCATTGCGGCTGGTGCGCCCGCGCCAGAACGATCTGGTGGTGCAGCGCCTACGTAGCATCCGCTTCGGCTTCTTTGCGCACCCTGGCTATCTGAAGCGGACTGCCCGGCAGCGGTGGGCGTTCCTGATGCTCTCCACCATCAATCCGCAGCAGAAATGGGCAGCGCAAATCATCGGCGAGGCCGATACCCTGTTGTGCTGCAATGATTTCGAGCTGATCCGGCAGGCTGCCAGGCAGCAGATGGGCATCGGTTTTCTGCCGCACGCCTGCGTGCAGCCCGATGACGATCTAGTGCCGGTGGTGGTGAATGGCCGTTCGCCCGAGGTGCTGGAAGAGACCCTGTACCTGGTGATGCACGAGGACGTGCGGCACTCTCCCCGGGTACGGGCGGTGGTAGATTTTCTGGTGTCGGTATTGGCAGGGTGATATCGGCGTATCGTTACCCGCTGTCCGGTGGCATGAAGGCCCTCCGGGCAATGCGCCAAGGCCGCGGACTTTCGGGTTGCCGGCATCGGGGTTGCGCCCTGCCGCAGGGCAGCCCGCAAGGCTGCGTGCCCGCTGTGTGGCCTGGTCTGCCGACCCGCGCCTCAGCCCTGTTCCTTGCCTGCCAGCGCCTCTTCCAGCACGGGCAGCCAGTGCGCCAGCGCTGCCTCGCCCGGGATGTGGGCATGCAGGCTGGGCACGTCGTGCACGGCCAGGCTGTTGGTCCACGGCGTCCACATGTCGGGGCGCAGGTTCTCGCCCACGTGGTCCAGCGCAGCTCGGAAGTACAGCAGCTCGCCGCTGTAGCGCTGGTGATGGTGGTTCTTGACCAGCGTGTTGCTCCAGCCCACGGCCCCGAAGATGCCGTGCAGCTGCGCATCGGTCAGGTCGCCCAGCGGGTGCTTCTGCGCACGCAGGAAGCCGATGACCCGCTCGCGTGTCAGCGGCCCGTCGGCGGCCAGCACGTCCGGATCCTGGCCGGCGATGTGCAGGATGGCGCGCCAGACGTCGTGGGCCTCGGCCGGTGCCCGATCACGCCAGGCGTCAGCGGGGTAGGCGTCCAGCAGGCAGACCACGCCCACGCGGGCGTGTCGGGCTTGCAGCTGGCAGGCGATTTCCTGCGCCAGGATGCCGCCGGTGGACCACCCCAGCAGGTGATGGGGGCCGCCGGGCTGCATCTGCAGGATGAGGTCGGCATAGTGCGCGGCCAGCGCCTGCAAGCTGGGATAGCGCGCGTGCTCGCCCGTCAGGGCCGGGGATTGCAGGCCGACCACCGGACGGTCGCCTGACAGCCGCCGTGCCAGCAGCCCGTAGCACCAGGCCAGACCACCCGCGGGATGGATGCAGAACAGGGCCGGCGAAGGGCTTCCTTGTGCAGCGGATGCGCGGTTGGCGGGATCAGCCTCCTGTCCCATGGCAGCGTTGATGGTGTTGGTCGGCAGATCGCCCCGCAGCCGGAAGATCGGTCCGAAGCCGGCCGAGGCGGCATCAGCCTCGCGGCGCTGCAAGCGCTCGATCCAGGCAGCCAGCCGACCCACTTCCGGGTGCTCGAAGACGGCGCCCAGCGTGAGTTCGACACCGCACTGGTCGCGCAGCCGCGCTGCCAGCCGCGTGGCCAGCAGGGAATGGCCGCCCAGCATAAAGAAATCGTCTTCCACGCCGGGCTGTTCGGACAGCCCGAGAATGTCGGCAAAGGCGGCGGCCACCTGCTTTTCCTGGGGTGTGCGGGCGGGCGTGCGCGCCTGCACGGCAAAGACCGGGGCGGGCAGCGCCTTGCGGTCCATCTTGCCGCTGGCGTTGATGGGCAGCGCAGCCATCAGCACGACGGCCGAAGGCACCATGGCGGCCGGCAGCAGGGTGCGGGCGTGGTCCAGCAGCTGCTCGGCCAAGGCTTCGTCGGTGATGACGACTGGCTGCGGTTCGGCGTCGCTCTGCGGCACCACGTAGGCTACCAGTCGCTGACCGCCCTGGTCGTCGATACGGGCGATGACGGCTACCTGGCGGCACTGTGGGTGGGTGGAGAAGGCGGCCTCGATCTCGCCCAGCTCGATGCGCTGGCCGCGCAGCTTGACCTGATGGTCCAGCCGGCCGCGGTATTCCACCGCCCCATCCCGTCGCCAGCGCGCCAGGTCGCCACTGTCGTACAGACGGCGGGGCGTGTCTTCCGCGCCGAAGCCGGGATGCAGGATGAAGCGGGCCTCGGTCAGGTCCGGGCGACCCAGGTAGCCATCAGCCAGCTGATGGCCGCCCAGATACAGGGTGCCGGTCACGCCGGGGGGCACCGGACGCAGGCAGTCGTCCAGAATGTACAGGCCCGTGTTCCAGACCGGGAAGCCGATGGGGATCGGGTCGCTGTGGTCGGTTTGGCCGGCATCCCAGAAGCTCACGTCCACGGCCGCCTCGGTGGGGCCGTACAGGTTGTGCAGCGCCGACTGCATGCGGGCATGGAAGCGGTCGCGCAGGGTCGCGGGCAGGGCTTCACCGCTGCAGAAGACGGCGTTCATCTGCAGGCCTTCGCTGGCCGGTTCGTCCAGGAAGGCGGCCAGCATGGAGGGCACGAAGTGCACCACGTCCACGCCTTCCTGGTGGATCAGTGCGGCCAGCGCCTGCGGGTCGCGGTGCAGGTCGGGCTCGGCTACCACCAGCGGGGCGCCGCACAGCATGGGCAGGAACAGCTCCCAGACCGACACGTCGAAGGTGTAGGGCGTCTTCTGCAAGAATCGGTGCTGTGGGCCGAAACTGTAGTGTTCCTTCATCCACAGCAGCCGGTTGACGATGGCACGGTGGCTGACCACCACGCCCTTGGGCTCACCGGTACTGCCCGAGGTGTAGATGACGTAGGCGGGGTCTGCGGGCTGCACGACGGGCAGTTTGATGGCCGACGGCGGGTCGGCCGCATCCGGTGCGGCCTCGGTTGCCGAACACCCGGGTTGCTGAGGAGCGAACAGCGCCGACACGTCGACCGAGACCACTTCCGCGCCCTCCAGCAGGGTGCGCGTGGTCTCGTTCACCACCACGGTGCGGGGCTGCGCAGCCGTCAGGATGCGCTGGATGCGCGCTGCCGGTTGTTCGATGTCCAGCGGCAGGTAGGCGGCGCCGGCACGCTGGATGGCGTGCAGGCTCATCACCATGCGCGGGCTGCGGGGCAGGGCCACGGCCACGATGTCGCGTGGTTTCACGCCGGCCTGCACCAGGCGGCGGGCGGCTGCATCCACCTGGGTGTCGAAGGTGGCGTAGTCCAGGCATTCGTCCTGCATGCGCAGGGCCTCGCCGCTGGCATGCTGCTGGCTGGCCTGCTGCACCAGCGCTACCAGCGTGGTGTCCGGCACCGGGTGGGCGGTGTCGTTGACGCCCGCCACCCAGTGGCTCAGTTCCTCGTCGTGCAGGGTCTGCACGGGGCGCAGGGTGTCGGCCTGTAGGGCGGCACGCAGGAAGGCCAGCAAGCGTGCCGGGTGCCGACCGATCTCCTCGGCAGCGTATAGACGCGGGTTGGCTTCCACCTGCAGGCGCATGCCGCTGGCATCGGGCGCAGCGCGCACGTTCAGGTTGAAGTCTTCCACGGGCCCGGTGCTGTAGACGACTTGGTCGGCATCCAGACCGGCCTGGCGGTAGGGGGCGTCGAAGGGCAGGATGTTAAGCAGCGGCCCGTGGATGCGGCCCTGGCCGCCGGGGCGTGCCTGGTCGCGTCGCATCTGTTCGCTGCGGTAGCGGCCGTGGCGGCGTGCCAGCTTCAGTTGACGTGCGGTCTGGACGATCAGCTCATCCAGTGGCCGGTCCTGGTCCATGTCCAGTACCAGCGGCACGATGTTCATGACGGTGGCCACGCTGCGGGCGCTGGCGTTGCCCAGTCGGCCCATCCACGGCACGCCGGGCACCACCGGCTGCTGGCCGATGTGGCGTTGCATGTAGGCGGCCAGCAGCGTGGTCAGTACGTCGGGCCAGCTCACCAGCGTCTGCTGCTCCTTCCGACGCAGTGCCTGCAGCACGTCCTCGGGCACGTCGATCTCGGCATGCAGCACGTGATCGCTCGTGGCGGCGCTGCGTTCGGAGAGGCTACTGACGGTGTCCAGCGGCGCCAGCAATTCGCGCCAGTAGGCGGCGTCGGTCGCACGCTGTGCACTGTCGCGGTAGCGGGCAGCGTCGGCTACCACGGCCGCAAAGGAGGTCAGGGGCGAGCCGGCCAACGCACGGTAGTGCTGCATGGCCCGCTGCTCGATCAGCGCCATGCCATAGCCGTCGGCCGCCAGGTGATGGACGCGCTGGAACCACAGCACCGTGGGCAGGGCACTGTCCGAGCTGTCCACTCCTGCTGAGGGGGTGAATCGGATCAGCAGATGCCGGGCCAGTGCCGTGGTGCGCGGATCGATGGGGGTGCGCAGGTCGGCCTGCATCAGGCGCTCGGCCACGGCACGGCCCGCCGTGTCGTCGGGCAGCGTCAGGCGCTCCAGCACCGGGCGGCGTGCGGCGTCGAAATACTGACGCGGGCCATCCTCGGTGTTGATGAAGGCCAGCGACAGTGCATCGGCCTCGGACAGGGTCCGTTCGATGGCGCTGGCCAGCCGTTCAAAGTCCACCTTGCCCCGGATACCGGTGCAGTGGCCGGTGTTGAAGATCGGGTTGTGCGGATCCAGCTGCTGGGCATACCAGAGTCCTTCCTGGGCTTCGGTCAGCGGCACGGCGCTGGCAGGGCTGTCCATGGGCGGCGTGTCGTGGTTCAGGGAGGGCGTCATGGGGATGGCTCGTTCCATCAGGGCAGCCGTCAGGGGCTTGCGGCGAAGGGGAAAAGCGCGGAGCGAGACAGTGCGTCGGGAGGTGTCAGTTGGCCTGCTGAATCAGCTTCCACCAGTGGCCCAGCGTGGGGTTCAGCGCCATTTCCGAGAAATCCAGCCGTGCGCCGGCGGCCTGCCAGCGGCTGGCCAGTGTCATGGCACGCATCGAGTCCAGACCCAGATCGATCAGGTTGTCGTCGTCATGGATGTCGGCCGGGTCCTCCAGCAGGATCCTGGCCAGGTCGGCACGCATCTGTTCAAGGGTGAGGGTCGTCATGCTTTTTCATCCAGTTGGGCACGCAGGTGGGCGCGCAGCGCCTTGCGGCTGAGTTTCAGGGCGGCCGTTTCCACGAAGTGATCGACGAAGACGAACTGGTCGGGCACCTTGAAGTCGGCCAGCCCCTGGGCACGGATCCACTTCTTCAGCTCGGCCGGCCGTGGACGCTCGCCGCGCGCGATGATGAAGGCACAGCTGCGCTCGCCCAGGTAGTCGTCAGGTACCGACACCACGGCGGCGTCATAGACCTGCGGATGGGCCATCAGGTGGTTCTCGATCTCTTCGGCCGAGATCTTCTCGCCGGCACGGTTGATATGGTCGCCCGCGCGGCCCTGCACCACCAGGTGGCCGCTTTCGGTGCGACGCACGATGTCGCCGGTGCGATAGAAGCCGTCGTGGGTGAAGGAGCGCTCGTTGGCCGCCGGATTGTTGAAGTAGCCGCGAATGGTGTAGGGGCCACGCGTGAGCAGGTTGCCGGCCTCGCCGGCCGGAACCGGCTGGTCGTGGTCGTCCACGATGCGGATCTCATCATCCGGGCTGATGGGGCGGCCCTGGGTCTGGATGATGGTCTCGGCATCGTCATCGATGCGCGTGTAGTTGACCAGCCCTTCGGCCATGCCGAAGACCTGCTGCAGCGTGGCGCCCAGCGTGGGCGTGACGCGCCGTGCCACTTCCGGAATCAGCTTGGCGCCGCCCATCTGGATGAGCTTTAGGCTGGAGAGATCCGGTGTGGCGGTGGTGGCGGCCTCCAGCCACAGCAGCAGCAGCGGTGGCACCAGGGCGGTGTCGGTCACCTTCTCGGCAGCGATCAGCTCGAAGCACACGGCCGGCGTGGGGGCCGGGGCCAGCACCACGCGCCCGCCCACGTAGAGCGCGCTGAGAAAGCCCGGCGAACTCATCGGGAAGTTGTGTGCCATGGGCAGCGCGCACAGGTAGACGCTTGTTTCGTCCATCCCGCAGATGCGCGCGCTCTCGCGCAGCGTGTAGATGTAGTCGTCATGCGTGCGCGGAATGAGCTTGGAGAGCCCGGTGCTGCCGCCCGAGATCTGGAAGAAGGCCGTGTCCTCGCCCTGCACGTCGGTGGCAGGGAGCGCGTCAGCGGCATGGGGGGCCGGCGCCGTGTCGGCACGCATCAGCTCGGCCAGCGGGGTGAAACCGCCGGCGTCGCCTCGCGTGACGATGACGTGCCGGACCTGCGGACAGCGCGTCTGCAGCTCGGTGGCCAGGTTGCGATAGTCGAAGCCGCCCCAGTCACCGGCGCAGATGTAGCCGCGGGCATCGCCCGTGTCGGCAAAGTGCGCGATCTCGGCGATGCGGTGCGCAGGCAGCGCATACAGCGGGATGATGCCCACGCGGAACATGCCGAAGATGGCACTGATGAACTCCGGCAGGTTGGGCAGGTGGACGATGACCCGATCGCCGCGCCGGAGCCCGCGGGCCAGTAGACCGGCCGCGATGGCGGATGCCTGGCGGTCCAGCTCGGCATAGCTGATGCGCTCGCCTTCACTCACCACGGCGATGCGGTCGGGATGGGCCTGAGCCCGTTCGCGCAGCCACGCGCCGAAAGTCTCGCCCCGCCAGTGGCCAGCCTCACGGTAACGACGAGCCAGGTCTTCAGGCCAGGGCTGATGCAGCCGAATGGAATCAGTCATGCTAACGATTATCAATCTTGGAAACGACTGAATCTTATCATCCGGAACACGCCCCGGGCGCTCATCCGGGGCGTGCAGTGCCTGCGCGGATCAGGGCTTCTTCAGGTCCACCAGATAGGTGCCATCCAGTGGCACGGTCAGGAAGCGCCGATTCACCTCGTCCAGCGTCTTCATGGCCATGCGTTCGTCGAAACGGTCGGGATGGATCCAGCCGGCCAGCGCCTCGATGAACACCACGTGCAGCGGCGAGTCGTTGAAGGCGTGCCAGATGCCATGGGCGTTGCCGTTGCGGATGGCGGCCAGTGCGGAAAGGCGGTTGCCGTCGATGACCCGCTGCAGGCTGCTGCGGGCATCGGCTTCGTCGATGCCGGTACCGATGGTGAGCCCCTGGCTGGTGCGCTTGCCCGAGCCGGTGCCGGTGGCCACGTAGACCTGCGGGTTGCGGCTGTTGATGTATTCGAAGCCGAGCTTTCCGGTGGGGGTCTTCAGCACGTCGACACCGATGTTGTGGCCGCCGGCGTAGCTGATCATCTCGTTGAAGGTGCCCTGACCCGGGGAGTTGCAGCAGTCGGTGCTGCCGGCATGGGCATGCACGAACACGGGGGGGCGGTCCTTCTCGGGCAGGTCGGCCAGCCGGTTGGCCACAGCCTTCATGTGGCTTTCATAGAAATCGATGAACTCGGCCGTGCGCTGCGGCTGGCCGATGGCCTGGCCAAGTGCCTTCAGGCTGGGCACCGTGTTTTCCAGCGGCTTCACGAAGAAATCCACCACCAGCACCGGGATGCCGGCGGCGGCAAAGCGCTTCATCATCAGCGATTCCTCGACGCTCTGCCGGTCGGTGCCGCCCGCAAAGCGCGCCGTCAGCACGATGAGGTCCGGCCGCAGCGCCAGCGCCTGTTCCACCGAGAAGCTGTCGGCGGTGTGCCGCCCCACCAGGGGCACCTTGGCAATGCCCGGGAAGCGCTGCAGGTAGGTCTGATACTCGCGCGAGAAGGAGGTCTTGAACTCGTCCGACCAGCCGGCCAGGAGAGAGACCGGATCCGGCGTGAGCAGTGCCATCACGGGCATGTGCCGCGCCTGGGTCAGGATCACCCGCTTGGCGGGGGCCTTCAGGGTCACCTGGCGACCCAGCACGTCGGTCACGGTGATGGGGCCGCTCTGAGACGCTGTCTGGGCT
Source organism: uncultured Lautropia sp. (assembly GCA_938046755.1). Taxonomy (GTDB): domain Bacteria; phylum Pseudomonadota; class Gammaproteobacteria; order Burkholderiales; family Burkholderiaceae_E; genus Lautropia. The sequence continues at coordinate 11,922 of CALIXC010000007.1, forward strand.
GCCGGCTGTTCCGTGCCGGCTGCGTCGGCCGCCTGGAGGGATGCGGGCTGGAGCAGTAGCGCTGCCAGTGGCAGTGCCGAGGCGGCCGTCAGGGTACGGCGAACCGCACGTTGCCACGTCCGTGTGCGCGACACGGTGGGGGCAGCCACGGCGCGGTCGCCGGATTCCAGGGCAGGGTGAAAGTGGGAAAACAGGGAAGCCATGTCTGATGAAGAATGAGGGCAAATGGCGGGGGCTGCGGAAGGGCCCCGGCCTGAATGAGAGGGGCGAGGCCGGCAGCAGGCCGGCCGGATCGGGTCACTGCACGGGTTTCAGCAACCCGTCCACCACTACCTGAGGCACGCCGTGCGAGCAGCGCTCCACACGTGCATTCACCCCGTAGCAGTCGGCCAGCGCCTGCGGGGTGATGACATCGGCCGGCGCGCCCTGGCCCAGCAGGCCACCGTCGCGCACCAGCACGCAGCCGTCACTGTGGCGCAGCGCGATGTTCAGGTCGTGCAGCACGATGAGGGTGATGAGGCCGTGCTCGTGGGTCTCCTGGCGCAGCAGGTCCATCACGTGGAACTGGTAGTTCAGGTCCAGGGCCGACAGGGGCTCGTCCAGCAGCAGCAGCCGGGGCCGGCGGATGAGTGCCTGGGCAATGCCCACCAGCTGCTTCTGGCCGCCGGAGAGCTGATCGAGATAGCGCATGGCCAGATGGTCCACCCCCAGGCGCTTGAGCAGCGCCATGACGGCTTCCAGCGTGACGTGTTCCGCCTCCTGCGAGAGCGACGAGGCGCGCGCTGCCACCAGTACCGACTCCATCACGCGCAGGTGCACCGAGGCCGGCAGAGACTGCGGCAGGTAGACGACGTGGCGGGCTCGTTCGCGGAAATCCAGCGAGGCGAGATCGGTGCCGTTGAGGCGCACCGTGCCATGGCGGGGCGGCAGCAGGCCGGCCATGGCCTTGAGCAGCGTGGACTTGCCGGTGCCGTTGGGCCCCAGCAGCGAGACCAGCTGGCCGGGGGCGATGGGCGAGAGCGTGAGCTTCTCGATGATGGTGCGGTTGCGGTAGGCAACCTTCAGGTCGTTCACTTCCAGCATGGTGCTCTCCGTCAGCCGGCGCGCCGGCGCATGACCACCGACACGAAGAAGGGGACGCCGACCAGCGAGGTCACGATGCCTACCGGCACGATGACGCCCTCGACGATGTTCTTGGAGGCGATGGAGGCCAGTGACAGGATCATTGCCCCGATGAGGGCGCTGCCCGGCAGGTAGAAGCGGTGGTCCTCGCCGAACAGCCGTCGCGCGATGTGGGGGGCGATGAGGCCGATGAAGCTGATGGTGCCCACCATGGATACGGCCAGTGCCGCCAGGAAGCTGATGCGCAGCAACGAGACGAGCCGCTGGCGCTTCACATCGATGCCGAAGCTGATGGCGCGGTCCTCGCCCAGCCGCAGTGCGGTGAGCTTCCACGCATCCTTCAGGCACAGCGGCAGGATGACGGCAAAGGCCAGCAGCATGCCGCCCACCTTGGGCCAGGTGGCGCGCGACAGGCTGCCCATCGTCCAGAACACGAGGTTCTGCAGGTCTTCGGCGCTGGCGATGAACTGCATCAGCGACACCAGCGCATTGAAGGTGAAGACCAGCGCGATGCCTACCAGCACCATGCCCGAGCCGCTCATGCCGCCCCAGCGCGCCAGCACGTCCAGCAGCAGGGCCGATAGGATGGCGAAGACGAAGGCGTTGCCGGCCACGGCCCAGTCCGCCGGCAGCCAGGGCAGGCTCAGGTCCAGCACCAGAGCCAGCGAGGCGCCAAAGGCCGCTGCTGACGAGATGCCCAGCGTGAACGGACTGGCCAGCGGGTTGGCCAGGATGGTCTGCATCTCGGCCCCGGCCAGGCCCAGGCCCAAGCCCACCACCACGGCCATGACGGCATAGGGCAGGCGCACGTCCCAGACGATCACGCTTGTGGTGGGCTCGGCCTGATCGGGCGAGAACAGCGTGCGTATCAGCTCCGACCAGCTCAGGCCGGAGGGACCCAGCATGAAGTCGGCCACCAGCGACAGCAGGATCACGGCCACGAAGACCGCCATCAGCAGCCAGCGCAGCTTCAGCAGGCGGGAATACTGCGTGCTGGCCTGGTCACCAGCGGGAAGGGGGGATGACGCCATGGGGAGAGCCCGGGAATGAGATACGTTACTGACTGAGCGCGCTAGTGTAGCAGGCACGCCCGGTCATGCAGCATCTTCCGGGAAAGCGACGCGGCCGCCAAGTGGCCGCGATGCGTCATGAGTCATGTCTCGGGAAACGGCCGTTTCCCGAAGCAGGCGGCACCGGGTGGGACCGCCTCAGTGCTGTCCGGTGTGGTGCGTGTCGCCGTCGTGGCGGTGTGCACCGTCCTCGGGATGCCCCGGGTGGGCATCCTCGCGTGGGTCGTCGCCATCGAATCGGCTGTGCCCGTCACGTTCGACGTCGGGATCTTCCTCGTCGGCCTCTTCCTCGGGAAGAATCGGGGTGGCCAGCACCTTGTCGATGCGCTTGCCGTCCATGTCGACCTCGAACTTCCATTTATCCTCACTTATATGGTGGTCAAATGTTAGCTGGCCACCATAGCGATGAGTATTG
>CALIXC010000008.1 GCA_938046755.1 uncultured Lautropia sp.
GTCGGCCGCACCGGACAGGTTGCCCGAGATGGTACCGAAGCCGATACGGTTGCCCAGCGAGGAGCCCGGACCATGGACCGGCACGTTGACCGATTCCGTCTCGCCCGTGACCGGATTGGTGCGAGCAGCGGTACGGTAGATCGTGCTGCGGCGATCGTAGTAGCCCAGCTTGGTGCCCAGGTTGCGCGAGAAGCGGTCGTCGGCCTCGACGATGCGCGCCTCGATCAGCACCTGGCGGACCGGGATGTCGATCTGCGCGATCATCTGGCGGACTTCGTCCAGACGCGATGGCGTGTCCATCACGAACAGCTTGTTCGAGCGGATGTCGGCCAGCGCGCTGCCGCGCTTGGACAGCACCGACTGCTTCTCGTCGGTGAGCATCTCGCGCAGCTTCTCGGCGGTCTGGTAGTTCAGCGTGAAGGTCTCGGTGCGCAGCGGCTCGATCTCGGAGATCTGCTGCTTCGATTCCAGCGCAAGCTTTTCCTTGGTGGCCAGCTCTTCACGCGGCGCGATCATCACCACGTTGCCGTTCTTGCGCATGTCCAGGCCGCGCGACTGCATGATGATGTCCAGCGCCTGATCCCAGGGCACATCCTTCAGGCGCAGCGTGAGCTTGCCCTGTACGGTGTCGCTGGTGACGATGTTCAGGTTGGTGAAGTCGGCGATGACCTGCAGCAGCGCACGCACGTCGACGTTCTGGAAGTTCAGTGACAGGCGCTCGCCACGGTAGCCGGGACGGCTACCCTGCGTGAGGCGGTTCGGATCTTCCTTGACGGGCTTCACTTCCACCACGAACTGCGAATCGCTCTGATAGGCGCTGTGCTCCCACAGACCCTGCGGCTCAATGATCAGGCGGGCGTTGCCATTCTGCTGGACGCTGCGGATGGTCTTGACGGGCGTACCGAAGTCGGCGACATCCAGCTGACGGCGCAGGTTGTCCGGCAGGCGCGTACCCTGGAATTCGACGATCAGGCTCTTGCCCTGCTGACGCACATCGACGCCCGCACCATCATCCGACAGGTTGATGACCACGCGACCCTCGCCATCCTTGCCACGGCGGAAGTCGATGTCCTTGAGCGAATGCGCATGGCCGGCAAAGCCACGGGCCGCATTCTTGCCCGCCTGCGCCACCATGGGCAGCTGACTGCCACGTGCCGCGGGCGAAGCCTCGACACTTTCCTGACGATCCAGCGACAGGATCAGGTCATTGCCCTCGATCTCGGACTTGAAGCGCATCGGGCGCGTCATGTTCAGCACGACACGGGCGCGCTCGCCACCCTGCACCACGTTGACGCTCTTCACGTCACCGCCCGTCAGCTCGACCAGGCTGCGGCCGATACGGTTGTCGGTGTCCTTGAAATCGAACGCCAGCCGGTGCGGATTGGCCAGACTGAAGCTGGCCGGCACTTCCGTGAGCGGCATGCCCATGCGGATGCGCACCTGCGTGGTACTGCCCTGCTGCGCACCGATGATCGATTCGATGGAATTGCTGACGGCCCACGCCGGGCTGGCAGCGACGGTGCCGAACCCGACAAGGGCTGCGGCAATGGAGGTTTGGAGAAAGCGCATGGCCGTTTTGTTCCCAGGTCGTTGGTTCATGGTTTGGGTTCGTCTTCCAGGGCAAGGGTAGTGTCCTGCTCCACCCAGTCGCCGGTCGCGTCTCGCACCAGCTCCTTGATGCCCATCTCGGTTT
>CALIXC010000009.1 GCA_938046755.1 uncultured Lautropia sp.
CCCCGAGCATGAATATGGAGCGGCTCCCGAGGACTGCCTTCGTTCGAGTAGAAGAAGAACCGAATCCCCTTGTACCTGAAGACCGTAGGCATCGCCCCCTACTCCGCCCGAGGCTCCCGCGCCAGCAGTGCCGCGACGGCCTCGCGGGGCGAGAGGCGGCCTTCGATGACGGCCAGCACAGCGCGGCTGATGGGCAGGTCCACGCCCAGCGCCTGGGCGCGGGCCACGACGGCGGGGCAGCAGGCCACGCCTTCGGCGACGTGACCCAGGGTGGCCAGGATGTCGGTCAGGGACTGGCCCTTGGCCAGCAGGAGGCCTACGCGCCGGTTTCGGGACAGGTCGCCCGTGCAGGTAAGCACGAGGTCGCCCACGCCTGCCAGGCCCAGGAAGGTTTCGGCCTGCGCGCCCTGCGCCATGCCAAAGCGGGTGATTTCGGCCAGGCCGCGGGTGAGCAGTGCGGAACGCGCGTTCAGGCCCAGTCCCAGGCCGTCGCAGGTGCCGGTGGCCACGGCCATGATGTTCTTCAGGGCGCCGCCGATCTCCACGCCTACCAGGTCGGCGCTGCGGTAGGCGCGCATGGCGCCGTGGTGGAAGGCCTGCACCATGCGATGCGACAGAGCTTCATCCGTCGAGGCGGCGGTGAGTGCCACAGGCAGGCCGGAAGCCACTTCCTGGGCAAAGCTGGGGCCGCTCAGGCACCCCACGGCCCGGCCCGGCAGGGCGTCGCCCAGCACCTGGTGCGGCAGGCGGCCGGAGCTGGCCTGCAGGCCCTTGGCCAGGCAGACCACGCCGGGCAGTGCGGCCCCGTCACCTAGCTGCAGGGCCTGGACGGCCTGCGCCACCGGTTCCAGACCGGCCACCGAGGTAGCCATCACCAGCAGGTCGGCGTCGCGGACGGCCTCATCCAGCCGGTCGGTGAAGCTCATGGAGGACGGCACCTTCACGTCGGGCAGATAGCGCTGGTTGGTGCCGTTGGTGCGCAACGACTCCAGCACCTGGGCATTGCGCGACCACAGCATGACGTCGTACCGCTGCGCGGCATGAATGGCCAGGGCCGTCCCCCAGGCGCCGGCCCCCAGAATGGCGATCTTCATGGCGACTCAGATCCCCCAGACTTGTCCCAGCTCGACGTAGCCGGACTGGCCGTCGGCGTGACGCACACGCACGAAGCCGGCTTCGTCGGGCTTGTCGTCCTCCAGCTCGAAGACCACGCCACGGGCGGCCTCGAACCACTGGGGCGCGTCGGCGTTGGGTTCCTGGTAGAGCGAGACGGTAGTAGAGGCCACCACGGTGCGACGGTCGGACAGGTCGTCGCGCAGCACCCAGGCGATGTCGCCTTCCATGTCACGCACCTTCACCCAGCCCTGCAACACGGCGATCACTTCCACCGGCATGCCGCGTGGAGCCTGATAGAGCTTCTTCGCCTTGTCGGACGGAGCGTCATACATCACCGTGTCGTCGGTCCCGATGGAGCGAAAGCGTGCCATGCCCGGAATGCGCGAGGCGCGCGGCGCCTGGGCGGGCTTCTGGGCGTCTTGGCTGGCCTTGTCGTCGTCGCCGGCCGGCCCCAGTGTCTGGCTGGGATTCATGGGGCCCTGGGCAGCGGCGCTGCCCGCGGCAGAGCGGGTAGCGGCCTTGATGGGCGCAGCCTTGGCGCTGGCCTTGTCGGCGGCAGCAACAGGCGCAGTGGCCAGCAGCAGGCTGGCACTCAGCAATGCGGCACCGGTACCGCACCACAGCGTACTGAGCACCCTCCACCGGACCTGCTTGCGTACGCCATGAGCGTCCGGGCATGGATGACCGGCAACGGCGGTATCGGCGAACCGGCCATGAGCCTCATAGGCCTCGCGGGTGGATGCCTCTCCAGTCGATAGCAGCCCGGCCAGGGCGGCTGCGCTTGCTGTCTGTCTCGTCTTCATCTGCCTGCTCTGTGGCGGCCAGGCGCGCCCGGCGCGGCCAGCCAAATCGTTTCCGCCCAAAGCGCCCGGGACTTGCAGGGGACGTGGGCGGGCCCACGTCCGGCGTGCAGCCCGGCATGCGGCGACCCCACACCGTTGGGCAAGGCACGGTCAGGGGACCGCACCCCGGCATGAAGCGGCTGCCCGTCGTGGGGCAGCCCACCGCTCAGTGCGTGGTACCCGAGGGGTTCTCGGCCTGCTCCAGCTGGGCGGTGCTGTCCTGATTGGCGGCGCCATCCTGCTGCTGGGCAGCGGCCAGACGCTGCTGATAGAGCACTTCGAAGTTGATCTCGGCCAGGTGGATGGGCGGGAAGCCGGCGCGCTGGATCACGTCGGCGATGTTGGAACGCAGGTACGGATACACCGTGTTGGGGCACACGATGTTCAGCACCACGTCCATCTGGTCTTCGGGGATGTTGCGGATCTCGAAGATGCCGGCCTGCTTGCCCTCGACCAGGAACACCACGCGCTCGTTGTCGATGCGGGTGGTGACGGTGACGGTGATGGTGACTTCGTGGATGCCATCGGCCAGCTTCTCATGGCCGTTGTCGATGGCCACTTCGACCGTGGGCTGGGCCTGTTCCAGGAAGATGTGCGGGGCGTGCGGAATCTCCAGGGACAGGTCCTTCAGGTACATGCGCTGGATCTGAAAGACCGGGTTGTTGTTTTCCGGGGTATCGTTCTCGTCTGCCATTCTGGGCTCAGTGGTTGGGTGTGAAGGAAGTGGGGACGCCGGAGCGTAGCGGGACGCAACGCAGGCGCGCCGGCCCGGTGCAGGGCCAGGGCGCGGCGGCCCCATACCCTGAATCATGCCAGCATTGGCGACAGTTTGCCGGCACGGTCCAGGGCAGCCAGGTCGTCGCTGCCGCCCACGTGCTGGTCGCCGATGAAGATCTGCGGCACGGTGGTACGGCCGCCGGCGCGCTCGATCATCTCGGGGCGGCGGGAGGGATCCTGGTCGATGAAGATCAGTTCCAGATCGTTCACGCCCCGCTCGCGCAGCAGGCGCTCGGCACGGTGGCAGTAGGGGCAGGTGCGCTTGGCATACATCACGACATGTGCGGCCATCTCGTTTCTCCGTTCTTCGGGGATGGACCCGGGCGGGCGAGACAGGCGGCGGGCCTGCCCCGAAGCCTGCCCGGAAAAGCATGGGAAAGGATTCTTCAGCGCCGATTGTGAACCATTCGGCGCCCGGCCACGCAACCGCCCGGCCTGCCGGGCGGTGTTTCGTCGGTTTGCCGCATCAGCGGCAGGGTCTCAGGCCTTGTCCTTGTGGTTGACCAGCGGCAGGCCAGCCTGCTGCCAGGCATCGATGCCGCCTTCCAGGCTGTAGACCTCAGAACGGCCCGAGGCCTTCAGGGCCTTGGACGCCTTGGCCGACTGGATGCCGTTGGCGCAGACCAGCAGAATGGGCTTACCGGCATCCACGCCGGCGGCGAAGGTCTGCACCTTGTCGGGCATGACGTGACGGGCACCCGGCAGGTGGCCGGCGCGGAAGTCGCGGTCATCGCGCAGATCGGCCACCTGGGCCCCCTTCTGGTTGATGAGCTGGGTGGCCGCGAGCGCCCCCAGGGCCGTACCGCCGCCCCCGCGGATGGCCTGCCAGAGCAGCATGCCGCCCGATGCCAGGGCGATAAGAATCAGAAAGACATTCTGGCTGATGAAGTTCACGAGGTCCGCCTCTGAAAAATAGGCGAGAATTATAACTTTCCCGCCTCGGAGTCACGCCATGACCCACAAACTCGTGCTCATCCGCCACGGCGAAAGCCAGTGGAACCTGGAAAACCGCTTCACCGGCTGGACCGATGTCGATCTGACCGACAATGGCCGCCAGGAAGCCATCCGTGCCGGCCAGCTGCTGAAGCAGGAAGGCTACGATTTCGACCTGTGCTACACATCCGTGCTGCGCCGCGCCATCGGCACCCTCTGGACGGTGCTGGGCGAGATGGACCGGATGTGGCTGCCGGTCACGCACAGCTGGCGCCTGAACGAGCGCCACTACGGCAACCTGCAGGGCTGGAACAAGGCCGAGACCGCCGAGAAGTACGGTGAGGATCAGGTGAAGATCTGGCGCCGTGCCTACGCCATCGCGCCCCCGCCGATGGCCGAGGACGATCCCCGCCTGGTCGAGCAGCTGGGCAACCCGCGCTATGCCAACGTGCCGCGTGCCGAGCAGCCTCGCACCGAATGCCTGAAGGACACGGTGGCCCGCGTGCTGCCTTTCTGGAACGAGACCATCGCCCCGTCCATCAAGTCGGGCAAGCGCGTGATCATCGCCGCGCACGGCAACTCGCTGCGCGCCCTGGTCAAGCACCTGGATGGCATCTCCGACGACGACATCGTCGAGCTGAACATCCCCACAGCCCGGCCGCTGGTCTATGAGCTGGACGACAACCTGAAGCCCATCCGCCACTACTACCTGGGCAACCAGGCCGAGATCGAGGCCGCCATGGCCGCCGTGGCCAAACAGGGCAGCGCCAAGAAGGGCTGACCCCCTTCCCCGGGCCGTCCCATGACGGCCCCGCCTCGCCTTCAGTCAGGAATTCGACACCATCGGTTGCAACCGGTGGTGCCGTTTTGCGTTCTGCGCCGGTATACTGAAAGATTCATCGGCGCCGCTTCGGGGGAAGACCCAGGCCTTCCTGCGTCCAGTCCTTCCTCCCGATCGGTGACGAGCATACAGTCCGGGCCTGCCCGGTCTACCCGTTTTTGCTGTCCCGGCGGAACGCGACCGCCGGGCTGCCTGCAGGGTTTCCTGCAGCATTGTCCGCCAAAAGGATCTCATCCTTCATGTCCAATCTCAGATCTGCCCGCCTCGTCGGCATCGGCGCCATCGCCGGCATTGCGCTCAGCCTGGGCCTTTCCGCACTGGCCGAACGCGGCAACACCGGCCGCAGCGTCCTTCCGCTGGACGAGCTTCGCCAGTTCAGCGAGGTCTTCGGCACCATCAAGGCCTACTACGTCGAGCCCGTCAAGGACAACAAGCTGATCACTGACGCCATCAGTGGCATGCTCACCGGGCTGGATCCGCACTCGGCCTACCTGGACGAGAACGCCTTCAAGGAACTGCAGGTCAACACCCAGGGCGAATTCGGCGGCCTGGGCATCGAGATCGGCACCGAGGACGGCTTCATCAAGGTGGTCTCGCCCATCGAGGGCACCCCGGCGTCCAAGGCCGGCGTCAAGGCCGGCGACCTGATCATCAAGATCGGCGACACCCCCACCAAGGACATGCGGCTGGAAGAGGCCGTCAAGATGATGCGCGGCAAGCCCAAGAGCCCCATCACCCTGACGCTGCAGCGCAAGGGCGTGCCCGAGCCCATCGTGCTCACCATCGTGCGCGACATCATCCAGGTGCAGTCGGTGCGCAGCAAGCTGCTGGAACCGGGCGTGGGCTACATCCGCATCTCGCAGTTCCAGGAGCACACCGTCAACAACCTGGTCAACCACCTCGAACAGCTGGCCAAGCAGAGTGGCGGCACGCTCAAGTCCGTGGTGCTGGACCTGCGCAATGACCCGGGCGGCCTGCTGCACGGCGCCATCGGCGTTTCGGCCGCCTTCCTGCAACCGGGCATGGAAGTCACCTCCACCGACGGCCGCACCGACGACGCCAAGCGCAGCTTCTACGCCAGCCCGCAGGACTACATGACGGGCAGCGGCAAGACCGACCGCATCTCCTCGCTGCCGGCCTGGACCAAGACCGCCAAGATGGTGGTGTTGGTCAATGCGGGTTCGGCCTCGGCCTCCGAGATCGTCGCCGGCGCCCTGCAGGACCACAAGCGCGCCGTCGTGCTGGGCACGCAGACCTTCGGCAAGGGCTCGGTGCAGACCATCCTGCCACTGGCCGGTCAGAAGACGGCCATCAAGCTCACCACGGCCCGCTACTACACACCCAACGGCCGCTCCATCCAGGCGCGAGGCATCGTGCCCGACTACGTGGTCGAAGAGTCGGCCGATGGCGACATCAACGGCTTCCGCATCCGCGAGGCCGATCTGCAGCGCCACCTGAGCAACGACCGCGACACCACACCGGAAGTGAAGTCCTCGGCCCCCTCCTCGGCCGACCAGCAGCGGCTGAAGAACTACAAGCCCATCGAGCTGGGTGTGCCGGCCAACGACTTCCAGCTGCAGCAGGCGCTGAACTACCTGCACGGCAAGACCATCCAGAAGGCACCGCCGGTGCCGGGGGTGGTCGATGGCAAGTCGACGGACGCCAAGGGCATCACGGACAAGGACAGTCACGGCAAGCCGGCCGCCCCCCATGCCAAGGGCAACGACGGCAAGGTTCCGGGTGCCACCAAAGCCCAGGATGCTGGCACCAAGGCCAAGGGTGACGGCAAGTCCGACAAGGCCCCCACCGGCAAGTAAGCCGCAAGGATCCGGCCCCACGGCGCCCATGAACGACGACCAGCTGCTGCGCTATAGCCGTCACATCCTGCTGGATGAGATCGGCATCGAGGCCCAGGAACGCATCCTGGCCTCGTGCATGCTGGTGGTCGGCGCGGGCGGCCTGGGCTCGCCCGCCGCCCTGTACCTGGCCGCCGCCGGCGTGGGCACACTGCTGCTGGCCGACGACGACAAGGTGGACCTCACCAACCTGCAGCGCCAGATCCTGCACCGACAGGACCGCATCGGCATGGCCAAGACGGAATCAGCCCGGCTCACGCTCGCGTTGCTGAATCCCGACACGCAGTTCGTTCCCCTGCCCCGGCTGGACACCGACGCAGCGCTGGATGAAGCCGTCTCGCAGGCCGACGTGGTGCTGGACGGCAGCGACAACTTCGCCACCCGCCACGCCGTCAATCGCGCCTGCGTGCGCCACGGCAAGCCGCTGGTCTCGGGAGCGGCCATCCGCTTCGACGGCCAGCTGGCCGTCTTCGACACGCGCCAGCCCACGTCGCCCTGCTACCACTGCCTATTTCCGGACAGCGAGAACGTGGAAGAAGTGCGCTGCTCGCAGATGGGCGTCTTCGCGCCGCTCACCGGCATCATCGGCACCATGCAGGCCAGCGAGGCTCTGAAGCTGGCCGGCCAGTTCGGCACGCCCAGCGTGGGTCGCCTGCACCTGCTGGACGGCCGCACACTGCGCTTCTCCGAGATCCGCGTACCGCGCGACCCGGATTGCCCGGTGTGCGCCCATCGGGCAGGATAGGCCCCCACACACCGCGCTCAATGCGCGAGAAACCATCCTCCGTCCAGCCGCAGCATCGTGCGCTCAGCCAGCAGGCGCTCGGGCCCCTGCACCATCATCCGCTCGGCCGTCTGCGCACCATAGTGTGACTGCAGAAACTTGAAGGCTTCTCGCATCCGCGAGGGCCGCAGACACGTGTCGTGCGCATCCGAGGCCACCACGCAGTCCCAGCCCCGTTCCAGAATAGCCTGCGCGGCACGAAAGGCCCGGCGACCGAATTCGCCGATGATGGCGGCGGCCGTGAGCTGAAACAGGCACCCCTCCTCCACGAAAGGCTCCAACGCTTCCACCTTGCGCATCACGGCCTCGTTGCGCTCAGGGTGGGCCACCATGGGTAGCACCCCCTGGCGCACCAGATAGCGTACGGCGCTGATGGCATTGGGCGGAATGCGGACATCGGTAAAATCCAGCAGCATCACCCTCATGCCGTCCCAGCCCCCCACGAAGGGGATCTGTCCTTCGGACAGCAGCTTGAACGATTCGGGCTGCAGGCTGACCTCGGCCCCCAGATACAGCTCGACGTCCAGAGCCTTGGAGGCCACCAACCGTTGGAAGGCCTCGAAACGCGGACGCAGAAACCCCAATGAATTGTTCCATTGCCCCGCCCGGATATGCGGGGTGAGGACCATCCGCGTGACGCCTTCGGCACGCGCCAGGCGAATCAGTCGGAGCGCGCTCTGCCAGTCCTGTGCACCATCATCGACCGCCGGCAGATAATGGCAATGTACATCTATCACCCTTCATACCTGTCCGCCATCAGGTTGTCTGGGTATTGGGGGCAACCTGAGTGACTGTTGGAACCGAGGAAGACCTGCTACCGCTGCTGCGCCGCTTCTCCCCGCTGCGCCCATAGGCATAGGCGTAGTCGTGGCCGTAGCCCGAGCTTTCACCGTAGAAACGGTCGGCCTGGGCAAAGTCGCCCGAAGCGTCGGTATAGATGACCTGTTTGCCGGTTACGATGACTTCGTAAATGCCTTTGAGCGGCGTTTCGCTGACACTGACGACTTTCAGGTTCTGGCCGGCGTAGGTTTTTTCCAGCTTCGCTTTCACTGTTTCGACCACGTTGCCGCCGGCAGGTTTGGCCGACGCCGCCGAACTTACGGCGGGAGCCGAAGCGGTTTTGCTGCTGCCGTTGGTCTGCCCGCAGGCAATCAGGGGCAGCAGGGTAAGGGGGATAAGGAATTTGACGAGTTTGTTTTTCATATGTGAGGTTGATATGTTGCCGTTAAAGATTGGGCATTGTATCAAACATGGGGTGCATACGCATTTGATAATTTGCTCGGAATGATGGCGGAAAGTCGCATTCGTATCTTGCCGCGGAGGCGGCTCGGGTTTTTCTTGGCGCGGATTCGTTTAAAATATGTGGATTCTAAAATCCAGCTGCCTTTCCACCTTGTTTAACATGATGATCTACCACCGCATCGCCGTAAACGTGCCGCTTTCAGACGGCCTTTTGACTTATTCCCATTCCGAGCCGCTGACGCAAGGAGCGCGGGTGCTTGTGCCTTTCCGCAACAAGACCGTGGTCGGGATTGTGTGGGAAACGGATATTGCGCCCGATATGGATACGGCGCGGATTTTGAGCGTTCAGACGGCCTTTGTGGAAGAAAAGCCATTACCTCAAAGCTGGCGTGATTTGCTCTCGTTTACGTCGCGTTATTACCACTATCCGACGGGGCAGGTGGTGTTTGCCGCGCTGCCGCAGGGTTTGAAGGAAACACGCGCGGTGGAAATGCCGCAGCCGCCGTTGTTTTATGCGCTGAACGAAGCGGGCAGGGCGCAAACGCCGCCGCCGGCGCGGTTCAACAAAAAAGCGGCTTTGTGGGACGCGCTGCTGTCGGGCGGGATGACGATGGCGGCGTTGAAGCAGGTGAACGCGCAGGCGGCGAAGTTAATCGAAGATTGGGTGGAACAGGGCTGGATTGAAACCACGGAAGCAGCGAAACCCGTTTTAAGGTTGTCTGAATTTCAGCTCAACGCCAACCAGCAACAGGCCTCCGATGAAATTCAGACGGCCTTCGGCAGCTTCCAGCCGTTTCTGCTGTACGGCATCACCGGCAGCGGCAAGACCGAGGTGTATTTCGATGCGATGGCGAAAGTGTTGGCGCAGGGGCGGCAGGTGTTGTTTCTGTTGCCCGAAATCAACCTCACGCCGCAGCTTTTGAAGCGGGTCGAAAACCGTTTTGCCGACGTGCCGACTGCCGTGTTGCACAGCCAGATGGCGGCAGGCAGACGCACGCAGGATTATTTGCGCGCAATGTTGGGGCAGGCGCAGCTGGTGATTGGCACGCGGCTGGCGGTGTTCACGCCTTTACCTGATGTCGGGCTGATTGTGGTCGATGAAGAACACGACGGCTCGTTCAAACAGGACAACGAATTGCGCTACCACGCCCGCGATTTGGCGGTGTGGCGGGCGAAGCAGAGCGGCTGTCCAGTCGTGTTGGGCAGCGCCACGCCTAGCCTGGAGAGCTGGCACAAGGCGCAAAGCGGCGCGTACCGCCTGCTGCAACTGACCGAGCGTGCCCATACCGCTGCGCAACTGCCGCAAGTGGACATCCTCAACGTAGGTCGTCTGAAACTCGACAACGGCTTCTCGCCACAAGCCTTGCAGCTTTTGAAACAGAATTTTGAAGCGGGCGGCATGTCGCTGGTGTACCTCAACCGGCGCGGTTTCGCGCCCGCGCTGTTTTGCGGCGACTGCGGCCATACCTTCGGCTGCCCGAACTGCTCCGCCAAAATGGTGCTGCACCAACGCACCCGCCAACTGCGCTGCCACCACTGCGACCACCGCGAACCCATCCCGTTCAAATG
>CALIXC010000010.1 GCA_938046755.1 uncultured Lautropia sp.
CGGCCCTGTGCACCGCGCTCCTGGTTGACCAGGCGGCCGGTGGCCGGATCGATGGTGCGCACGGCATTGCCGCCGGACGCAGCCGCACCAGTGGCAGCGGCTGCCGTGGCGGCACCGGCCACGGGTGCGTTGCCCGAACGGTTGGCCTGGTTGGCGTTCTGCTGGGTCGGAGGATCCAGCAGGAAGGTGTATTCACGGCTGAACGTGCCCGACGCCCAGCTCAGCTCGACAACCAGATCGACGAAGGGGTCATTGATAGGCCGGCTGGAGGTGACCTTGATGAAGTAGCGGCCGCCCCGGTTCTCGACGTCCATGCGCACGCCGGCCAGAGCTTCCTTATACTGAAGCCCCACGCGACTGAAAGCCTCGGGCGAGGCGATCCGTGCCTTGAGCGACTCTGCCTCGTCGGGGCTGACAGAGGTGACTTCCACCTCGGCGCGCAGCGGCTGTCCCAGTGCGGACTGGACGGTCAGGCGGCCGAGACCGGCAGCCTCGGCGGACGTGACGCCACCACTGGACAGGATCGCCAGGGCGACGGCAACCGCAGTCGCCATCTGGCTGCGCCCGGAGCCACCAGACGTCATCGAATGCAATTTACTGCGGGGCTGTTCAGACAAGGTACCACCTCTTACAGGAACTGGAACGAAACAAACTCTTTGGATGGCCCGGCGGAAATCTGCCCGCCGGGGAACGAGCCAGGAAACTTCAGTCAATTCTCAAGCGGTCATTACGCGGTCAGCGGGCGCTCCAACACGATCCTCAGCATCCGGCGCAGCGGCTCGGCCGCCCCCCACAGCAGCTGATCGCCGACCGTGAAGGCACTGAGGTAGCCCTTACCGAGCGTGAGCTTGCGCAGACGACCGATCGGCACGTGCAACTTGCCGGTGACGGCCGCCGGCGTGAGTTCGGCCAGCGCCGCCTCACGATCGTTGGGCACGACGCGCACCCAGTCGTTGGCGCCTGCCAGCATCTCTTCGATGGCCGGCAGCGGCAGATCCTCGCGCAGCTTGATGGTCAGTGCCTGGCTGTGGCAGCGCATGGCGCCCACCCGAACGCAGATGCTCTCGACCGGAATGTGGTTTTCCGGTGTACGACCCAGCATCTTGTTCAGCTCGGCGTCGCCCTTCCACTCCTCGCGCGACATGCCATTGCCCAGGTCCTTGTCGATCCAGGGCAGCAGACTGCCTGCCAGGGGATAGCCAAACTGCTTGGAGGGGAAATCCGCCGCACGCATGGTCTCGGCCACCGTACGGTCGATGTCCAGGATGTTGCTTCCCGGATCCGACAGCTCGGTTGCTACCGATGCGTGGATTGCGCCCATCTGACTGACCAGCTCCCTCATGTGTTGTGCACCACCGCCAGAGGCGGACTGATAGGTCATTGCTGTGACCCACTCGACCTGATCCGCCTGAAGCAGACCGCCGAGAGCCATCATCATCAGGCTAACCGTGCAGTTACCGCCAATGAAATCCCGATTGCCGGTCTGTATGGCCGCATCAATGACATGTCGGTTGACCGGATCCAACACGATCACGGCCTTTTCGTCCATCCGCAGCGACGACGCCGCATCGATCCAGAAGCCCTTCCAGCCAGCCGCACGCAGCTTCGGATGAACGTCCAGCGTATAGTCGCCGCCCTGGCAAGTGACGATCGCATCAAGCGCGGAGAGGGCATTGATGTCGTGGGCATCCCCCAGCGGCGCGTCACCCATCGGTGCCTTGCCACCGGCGTTGGAGGTGCTGAAGAACACCGGATCGAACAGATCGAAGTCCTTCTCGGCGCGCATCCGGTCCATCAGGACCGAACCCACCATGCCACGCCAGCCCACCAGACCAACCCGATACTTCCTGCTCATGCTTTCTCCCTGCTTGTTCCTGTGGCCGGATCCCCGGCGCTCAGAGCGCTGCCACCACGGCGTCGCCCATTTCGCTGCAACTTGACACTTTATCACCCTGACGCGCGATGTCGGCCGTACGCACCCCATCGGCCAGCACCTTCCGTACGGCGGCCTCCACCCGTCGGGCAGCCGCTTCCTCGTCCAGCGAGTAGCGTAGCAGCATAGCCAGCGACAGGATGGTGGCCAGCGGATTGGCCTTGTTGGTGCCGGCAATGTCCGGCGCCGACCCATGGATCGGTTCGTACATGCCGAAGCCCGATGCGTTGAGCGAGGCTGACGGCAGCATGCCGATCGAGCCGGTCAGCATCGACGCGGCGTCCGAGAGGATATCGCCGAACATGTTGCCGGTGACGATCACGTCGAACTGACGCGGCTGGCGGATCAGCTGCATCGCCGCATTATCCACGTACATGTGGGAAAGCTCGACATCCGGATAGTCCCTGCCGACTTCCATGACGACATCACGCCA
Source organism: uncultured Lautropia sp. (assembly GCA_938046755.1). Classification (GTDB taxonomy): domain Bacteria; phylum Pseudomonadota; class Gammaproteobacteria; order Burkholderiales; family Burkholderiaceae_E; genus Lautropia. Next base: position 2,367 of record CALIXC010000010.1, read on the forward strand.
CAGTTGGGTCGTTTCCAACACATTTGCCTTATCCACCGAGCACAGCCGCCGCTGACGCCGGCGTGCCGCCTCGAAGCCGCGCTGCGCGATGCGGCGGATCTCGGACTCGCTGTAGCGCATAGTGTCGAAGCCCTCACGCTCGCCGGCCTCGTTGGTGCGGATGCCCCGAGGCTGCCCGAAATAGATGTCCCCCGTCAACTCACGCAGGATCAGGATGTCCAGGCCCGCCACGATGTCGGCCTTCAGGGGACTGGCATCGGCCAGCTCCGGGTAGACCATGGCCGGCCGCAAGTTGGCAAAGAGGTCAAAATGCTTGCGCAGCCGCAGGAGCCCTTGCTCGGGACGCTGCAGACGCGGCAGACTGTCATAGGCCGGACCGCCCACCGCGCCGAACAGGATGGCACGGGCCGATTCGCACACCCGTAGCGTCTCCTCGGGCAGAGGATCGCCCTTGGCGTCGACGGCCGCACCGCCCACCAGCGCCGATTCGGTCTGAACGTCCAGCCCGTCACGGGCCAGCACTTCCAGAACCCGCACTGCCTGCGCGGTGATCTCGGGCCCGATGCCGTCACCGGCCAGCACTGCAATCTTCATTTCGATTCCTCCTGTCCTTCAAAACATGAAAGCCAGAGCCCGCCGGAAGTGCGCCGGCAGGTCTGGCCCTTGATGGTCCGAGTCGCTGGGAACACCGAGGCAGCCCCCACCCCGGCATCCGGATGGATGATGACACCTGCGCCGTCAATGCCCCAGGCTGGCCTGCAGCCAGGGCTCAGCCCGGAAGCGCTGCTCCTCGTAGGCCCGGATGTCGTCGGCATGCTGCAGCGTCAGCCCGATCTCGTCCAGCCCGTTGAGCAGGTTGTTCTTGCGGAAGGCGTCGATCTCGAAGGAACCGATCACCTCACCCTGCGTGGTGCGCACCACCTGCTCCGGCAGATCGATGATCAGCTCATAGCCGACGAAGGCCTTCACGTCGTCGAAGATGCGCGACACCTGGGACTCGGTCATCCGCAGCGGCAGCAACCCGTTCTTGAAGCAGTTGTTGTAGAAGATGTCGGCGAAACTAGGTGCGATGATACAGCGGAAACCGTAGTCATCCAGCGCCCACGGCGCATGCTCGCGCGACGAGCCGCAGCCGAAGTTCTCGCGCGCCACCAGGATGGAAGCGCCCGCATAGCGCGGCTGGTTCAGCACGAAATCCGGGTTCAGCGGCCGCTTGCTGTTGTCCTTGCCGGGCTCGCCCACGTCCAGATAGCGCCATTCGTCGAACAGGTTCGGGCCGAAGCCCGAGCGCTTGATAGACTTCAGGAACTGCTTCGGGATGATGGCGTCGGTGTCGACGTTGGCCCGGTCGAGCGGCACGACCTTGCCACGGTGCACGTTGAATACCTTCATGTCGTCACAGCCTCCGAACATCCACGAAATGACCGAATACCCCCGCCGCCGCCGCCATGGCGGGGCTGACCAGGTGGGTACGTCCACCCGCTCCCTGCCGACCCTCGAAGTTGCGATTCGAGGTCGACGCACATCGCTCGCCCGGCTCCAGCCGGTCGGCGTTCATGGCCAGACACATCGAACAGCCCGGGTCACGCCACTCGAAACCCGCTTCGCGGAAGATCCGGTCCAGACCCTCGGCCTCGGCCTGGGCCTTCACCAGACCCGAGCCCGGCACCACCATGGCCAGCTTCACGTTGTCGGCGCGGCGGCGCCCCCGGACCACGGCAGCCGCCTCGCGCAGGTCCTCGATGCGCGAGTTGGTGCACGAGCCGATGAACACCTTGTCGATCTTGATGGCCGTCATGGGCATATTGGGCGTGAGACCCATGTAGCGCAGCGCCCGCTCCATGCCCTCGCGCTTGACGGCATCCTTCTCGCGGTCCGGATCGGGCACCCGATCCTCCACCGACACCACCATCTCGGGCGAAGTGCCCCAGGTGACATAGGGGCGCAGTTCGGAGGCGTCGATCTGCACCACGCGGTCAAAGCGTGCCCCCTCGTCGCTGCGCAGCGTGCGCCAGTAGCCCACAGCTTTGTCCCAGTCGGCGCCGCGCGGCGACATGGGACGATCGCGCAGGTAGTTCATCGTGATGTCGTCGAAGGCCACCAGACCACTGCGGGCGCCCGCCTCGATGGCCATGTTGCAGACCGTCATCCGGCCTTCCATGGACATCTGACGGAACACCGAGCCGCCGAATTCGATGGCATAGCCCGTGCCGCCGGCGGTGCCGATGCGGCCAATGATGCCCAGCGCCACGTCCTTGGGCGTGACACCGGCCGGAAGCCGGCCGTCGACCTGCACCAGCATGTTGCGCGACTTGCGCGCCACCAGTGTCTGCGTGGCCAGCACGTGCTCGACCTCGGACGTGCCGATGCCATGCGCCAGCGCGGCGAACGCCCCATGCGTGCTGGTGTGCGAGTCGCCACAGACCACCGTCATGCCCGGCAGCGTGGCCCCCTGCTCGGGCCCGATGACGTGCACGATGCCCTGGCGGCGGTCATCGATGTCGAAGTAGGTCAGACCATACTTGCGGGCGTTGTCACCCAGCGTCTCGACCTGCAGACGGGCCACCGGATCGGCGATGCCGTCCTCGCGGCCGGTGGTGGGCACATTGTGGTCCACTACGGCCAGATTGGCGTTCAGACGCCACGGCGTGCGGTGAGCCTGCTGCAGACCCTCGAAGGCCTGCGGACTGGTGACCTCATGCAGCAGGTGGCGGTCGATGTACAGCAGGCTGCTGCCATCGGCTTCCTGGCGGACGACATGAGCGTCCCACAACTTGTCGTAAAGGGTACGGGCGGTATTAAGCATCGTGTGATTATGCCACGCAGGTCGACGACTTCGGCATGAGGGGAAGTCAGCGCCCCTGCCCCTGGTAAAGCGGCATCACGCGGGCCGAATAGTCTTGCAGATCCTTGATGCGCGTGCTGGCCGAGGGGTGCGTGGACAGGAATTCGGGCTGGCTCTTGCCGCCGCTGCGGGCCGCCATCTTCTGCCACAGCGTGATGGCTGCGCGCGGATCGTAGCCGGCCCGCGCTGCCAGCTCCACGCCGATGCGATCAGCCTCGGTCTCGTGCTGGCGGCTGTGCTTCAGCCCGAAGGTAGTCTGATAGGCCATCCGCCCCAGGTCCGCACCGCTGTTGCCCAGCCCGAAGCCGGCTGCTCCAGCGTTGATCAGCAGGCCGGCGGTGGCCTGCTCCGAAGCCCGCTCACGGGCATGCTCGCGCAGCGCATGGGCGATCTCGTGCCCCATAATGGCCGCGATCTCGTCATCCGTGAGGTTGAGCTGCTGGATGATGCCGCTGTAGAACGCGATCTTGCCGCCCGGCATGCACCAGGCGTTGAGCTCATCGGACTTGATGACGTTGACCTGCCACTGCCACTTCAGCGCATCCTGCCGGAAGGCCCCCACCTGCGGAATGATGCGCCCCGCCACCGCCCGTACCCGGGCGGTCATGGCTGGATCGGTATTGAGCCCTCCGCCCGACTTCGCCTTCTGCAGCACCTCGGCATAAGCCACCTGCGCACTCTGGTCCAGCTGCGCCTCCGAGACCAGCGGCGACATCATCTGCCGCCGCTTCAGGCCGATGGCGCCTTCGCTGGTGGTATGCACGGAGGTACAGGCCGTCAGCAGCAGGCTACCGCTCAATGCGGCCAGCGCAAGCCGGCGGGCACGGGTCAGACCTTTTCTCGTCATCGTCCGGGATGAATCCATGGGGAAGCAGACCCTCATTGCGTGGGATGGGCCGACGCCGGAATCGGCGCCAGACCGGAATCTACATCACCGCACTGCGCACGGTGCAGCAGGCAGTGATCGATGAGCACCAGCGCCAACACCGCCTCGACAATGGGTGTGGCGCGGATGCCCACGCAGGGATCGTGCCGACCCAGGGTCTGCATCATCACCGGATTGCCCTGGCGATCGATCGATCGGCGCTC
>CALIXC010000011.1 GCA_938046755.1 uncultured Lautropia sp.
AGCCACATATTGCGGCAGCCGATTAATGTGATCACCGGCGTATCACGCAACACCCGCTGCGCGGCTGCGCTTTGCAGAAACGCGGTAATCGGCTGGGCAGGCGACAAAAACCACACGCTGTAGGCAATCACCACCAAGTCATACCGCTCGTGTGCCAAAACGGGCGGCTCAATGGGGGCGGGTTGTAAATGTACAGTTTCGGGAAAGGCATCGAAAAACGGCAGGAAGCGCCAGGGAAAAGCAAACGGCTGCGCCGGCTGCAGCACCACATCGTCCACTTCAATCCCTGCCGTGCCGCGTATATCGCGTAGAAAACTCTCTTTCAGGCGCGCCAACTGCCCGCTCTGCGAATACGACACCACCAACACACGTTTGTTCATCGTCATCCCGGCTTCCCAATTCAAAACGGCGGGATTCTAAATTTTAGTGGTTTTATTGTCAAATCAACGGGTTTATTCGGCTGTTTGGCTGAAATAGGCTACCTGAAACCATTTTGGATTCCGCCAGAACATAGTTTCAGGTAGCCTGCTGTACGGTAAGGCTACCTAAAAGCCTAATCTGCGGCATAACAGGAATAGCCCGTGCCCACCGCCGCACCAATCCGTTATAATTCTGCCTTTCCATTTCCAGATAAGGCTTTCGGCTATGCAACACGTCCACATTATCGGCATCGGCGGCACATTCATGGGCGGGCTGGCCGCCATCGCTCAAGAAGCGGGCTTCAAGGTGAGCGGCTGCGATGCCAAAATGTATCCTCCGATGAGCACGCAGCTGGCCGATTTGGGCATTGCCGTGCACGAAGGTTTTGATGCCGAACAGCTGAACGAATTTCCCGCCGATGTGTATGTGGTTGGCAACGTGGCCAAGCGCGGCATGCCGGTAATCGAGGCCATTTTGAATCGCGGCCTGCCTTATGTGTCCGGCCCGCAATGGCTGGCCGAAAACGTGCTGCACGGCCGCTGGGTGCTCGGCGTGGCCGGCACGCACGGCAAAACCACCACTGCCTCCATGCTGGCCTGGGTGTTGGAATACGCCGGCCTGGCCCCGGGCTTCCTCATTGGCGGCATCCCGCAAAACTTCGGCATTTCCGCCCGCCTGCCGCAGGCGCCCAAAGCCGATCCGGCCAGCCGCTCGCCGTTTTTCGTGATCGAGGCCGACGAATACGACACCGCCTTCTTCGACAAGCGCAGCAAGTTCGTGCACTACCGCCCGCGCACCGCCATTCTGAACAACCTCGAATACGACCACGCCGACATTTTCCCCAACCTCGCCGCCATCCAAACCCAGTTCCACCATCTGGTGCGTACCATTCCCGGCCAAGGCCTGATTGTGTGCAACGGCCGCGAAGAGAGCCTGCAAACCGTGTTGGCGCAAGGCTGCTGGACGCCGGTGGAAAGCTTCGGCAATGCAAAAGGCTGGCAGGCCGGCGAGCCGGATGAGAACGGCGCATTCGATGTGCTGCACCACGGGCAAACCGTCGGCCGCATCGGCTGGCAGCTGTTGGGCGAACACAACCGCCTGAACGCGCTGGCCGTAATCGCCGCTGCCCGCCATGCCGGCGTGAGTATTCAGGTAGCCTGCGAAGCGCTTTCGCAATTCCAAAACGTGAAGCGGCGCATGGAAGTGAAAGGCTGCGTGCGCGGCATCACCGTGTATGACGACTTCGCCCACCACCCCACCGCCATCGCCACCACGCTGGATTTCGACGGCGACTGGCCGAGCCTCGTGGCGCGCCTGCATGCCCAGGGCGCCGTGCGCCAGCTGTTGGCGCAGAGCGAACTGAAGGGCGTGCAGGGGCTGGTCTTTCAGGTTCAGGTGCCCATCCGCCATCTGGCCGAGCCTTCGCTGGTGGAGCGTGCCCGCGAGCTGCTGGCCGACCACTTCGGTGCCGGGGTGCAGCTGCAGGTCACGGTGGGCCAGACCGGCGGCCAGACTGCTGCCGCACGTGCGTCCGAACAACAGGCGCGTCGCCAGGCCGAGAGCGAAGAGGCCATCAAGGCCGATCCTTTCGTCCGGACATTGCTCGAAGAGTTCGGAGCCACCATACTGCCAGATTCGATCAAACCCCTCGATGGAGAGAAATCGTCATGATGAAGAACCAGTTGGCCGGGCTGATGAAGCAGGCCCAGCAGATGCAGGACAACATGAAGAAGGTGCAGGACTCGCTGGCCGACATCGAGGTGGAAGGCCAGTCCGGTGCCGGCCTCGTGAAGGTGGTGATGACCTGCCGCAACGATGTGCGCCGTATCGCCATCGACCCCAGCCTGCTGGCCGACGACAAGGACATGCTGGAAGATCTGGTGGCCGCGGCCGTCAACGATGCGCTGCGCCGCGCCGAGCAGACCGCCCAGGAAAAGATGTCGGCCGTCACCGCCGGCCTGCCGCTGCCCCCGGGCTTCAAGATGCCGTTCTGATGGCTGACGGCTGACTGCGCGTGAAGGACCCGGCCGCCCTCGACGAACTGATCCTCGCCCTGCGTGGACTGCCCGGCGTGGGGCCGCGCTCGGCCAGGCGGCTGGCCTTTCACTTGCTGCAGCGCGACCGCGACGCTGCCCGGCGCCTGTCCGAGGGGCTGGCGCAGGCACTCGAGCGGGTGCGGCACTGCAGCCGCTGCAACACGCTCACCGAACACGAGCTGTGCGATATCTGCAGTGACGAGACGCGCAATCCCGCACTGCTGTGCGTGGTGGAAAATCCCGCTGACCAGCTGGTCATCGAGCACACCCGCGCCTATCAGGGGCTCTATTACGTGCTGATGGGCCGACTCTCGCCGCTGGACGGCATCGGGCCGTCCGACCTGCAGTTCGAGCGCCTGCTGGCGCGCGCCACCGACGGCGTGGTCAAGGAAGTGGTGCTGGCCACCAACTTCACCCAGGAAGGTGAGGCCACCGCCCATTACCTCAGCGAGGTGCTCACGGCCCGAGGGCTGACGGTCAGCCGTCCGGCCCGGGGCGTGCCGCTGGGCGGCGAGCTGGAATACGTCGATGCCGCCACGGTGGCCCAGGCACTGCGCGACAGGCGCAGCGTGTAGGTCCCTCGTTGCAGACACCGGATGCCCTGGCCCGGGGTGCGCTGTCTGGCTACTTCCCTGGTTGCTGACTCGGGTGCTCTTTCCCGTGCGTATCCTTGCTTTGCAGGGACCTAGTGCATCAGCCCCCTGGTTCTGACGTATTGGTCGTATCGTTTATTGGAAGAGTGTAGCTATTTATTTCAAATAGGCATGTATCTTCTTAATGTATTCATTATCCATGGGTGTTGTCACGATGGATATTCGGTAAATGTCCGGAAATATCGCTCCGGAAGCCGTGTCTGACTGTGTTTCTGCAGCGTTTTTACCAAGCAATGTCGGTGCTTTGTTCTGTTTGCGTATCAGGCGGGGTGATCCTGAAATAAAGGGTGGGATGGAGCGCTGCTACACTGCGCGCCACTTTTCAACCTGCCCGGGGCCACGAAAGGCCGGGACGATTCCTGCAGGATGCTTCATGTGTCGGCATGACTGCCGGTCCATGGCGTGCAGCGACTGCATAGAATCCGTCCGGCTTCCAGTCCGGACCAGTCCTTCCGAAGACATGGCTCATGGGCACTTCCGATTGCACAGCTCCATGAAAATCTCTCGCGCAGTGCCCACCGCCGGGCTTCTCGCCGTCTCCCTCGCTCTGGGAGCCTGCGGCTCGGACAACAACGACAACAACACCGCCAGCACGACCAATGCCGGCACGACCGGTACCACCACGGGGACGACCGGAAGCACCGGCACGACCACGGCCACGGGTACGGTCAACTCGCTAGCCGCCATCAAGGCTGCTCGCACGGGTGCCCATGAATCCGCCTCTGCCGAGCTGACCGCTGGCTACTATGCCACCGCGGCGGCTGCCCAGAACGCCACCGCGCCGGCTACTGCCCGCGCGCTGGGTGCCTATGGCCAGGTCTTCACCGCCACCGGCAACACCGCCACCAACACCCGCGTGCAGCTGCGCAATCTGGAAACCTACGTGCGCAGCGGCGGCAAGTGGAGCCGCGTGCAGTACAGCAACCAGGTGCGTGGCGCTTTCTACAACGCCGCCTACAACGGTAATGCCGAGGCCTGCGAGCTGGGCACTTGCCTGCGCGCCGAATCCAGCGGCGGCGTCTCGGTCAAGATGACGGCCGGCAAGCTGTTCCGCTTCTGGCCCGAGGCCGCCTTCACGCAGAGCCTGGTGAAACCGGCACAGGTGGAGGCTATCTTCACCACCGCTCAGACTCGCCTGGTGCAGGACACGGCCGGTGGCGCCGATGATCGCGCCAACGCCAAGTATCTGGTCAACACGGCAGCCGCCTGGGCCACCGAGGCCTGGGTCCAGTCGGGCACCGCCAATGGTTCCACCGGCGCCTACAGCGCTGCGCTCACCGACGCGGGCAATGGCCAGCTGCGGCTGGCCACCAATGACTGGAAGGCCGTCAACTTCACTACCGCTACCGATACGCAGGTGGACGAGCTGGGGGTTGCGCCTGCCGGCGGCCGTGCGCCCATCGCCAACAGCGCCGACAACGATGATGACGTGGTGCGCATCATGTACATCGGCGATTCGATCACCCAGGGTAGTGCCCCGCAGGCTGGCACCGCGCAGGACAGTTTCCGCCGTAATCTCTGGAACGGCCTGATGACCGACGCCAGCCTGCCGCAGGTGGACTTCGTGGGTACCCGGCTGGGCACGTCCACAGCCGACGTGAACTCGTGCGCCAGTAACAGTACCGCCGTCGATACCGGTGCCTACAAGCTGCCCGAGTTCGACACCGCCCATCAGGGTTACTGGGGCGCTTGCGTCGATCAGGTCAACACCGCGCTGCCGCAGGCGCTCAGCACCCTGAAGGCTGCCGTGCGTGATCAGGAGCCCGACGTGGCCGTCATCCACATCGGCACCAACAACCTGCACAACGACGCTGCCAATGGCGTGGCCAACGCCGTCACGCAGCTGCGGGCGATGATCGAGACGCTGCGCGCCGCGGACGACGACATCACCATCCTGGTGGCTCAGGTCATTCCCTACTTGAATACCGAAGGAGGTACGGAAGAGGCCAGCGTCGCAGCCTACAACGCCCAGATCGCCTCACAGATCGCGCCGCTGTCCACCGCCAAGTCCAAGGTCATCGTGGTGGACCAACACGCCGGCTTCGCCACCACCATGCTGCGTGACCGCTTCCACCCCAACGACCAGGGTGAAGCCGTCATCGCCGACAAGTGGCTGGCCGCGTTCAAGTCCAACAACCTGCTGAAGGACTGAGTCGATCCTTCCCACCCGGACATCAGCCCGGTGCAGTGCGTCATGTCACGCCTGCCCGGGCTTTTTCGTGGGCGCGCTTGCTGGGACAATGCTGTCTTTCCCGATCCAATGAGCCGAGGTGGACATGAAACGACGCATCGTCGTCCTCAGTGGTGCAGGCATCAGCGCCGACAGTGGCCTGAAGACCTTCCGCGACAGCGATGGCCTGTGGGAAGGGCATCGGGTGGATCAGGTGGCCACGCCCGAAGCCTTTGCCCGCAATCCACAGCTGGTCATCGATTTCTACAACGCGCGTCGACGCCAGCTGCTCACCGCGCAGCCCAATGCGGCGCACTACGCACTGGCCAGGTTGGCCGACTACTACGACGTGCGCATCGTCACCCAGAACGTCGATGACCTGCACGAGCGTGCCGGCAGCCGTCTGGTGCTGCACCTGCATGGCGAACTCAAGAAATTGCGCAGCAGTGTCGACGATGACTACGTGGTGGACTGGACCCGCGATCAGACGCTGGCCGACCGGGATCCGAACGGTTTCCCCATGCGCCCCCATATCGTCTGGTTCGGCGAAGCCGTTCCGCTCATCGATCTGGCAGCCGAATGGGTGTCGCAGGCTGATGCGGTGCTAGTCGTGGGCACCTCCATGCAGGTCTACCCGG
>CALIXC010000012.1 GCA_938046755.1 uncultured Lautropia sp.
GATTGATGAAGACATGCGTCGAACTCGGCATGGCGCCGGATCTGGGCGATTTCATTAACATGGCGCCTGTAGATTATGTCAGTGCCGCCATTGTCCAAATGGCCAAGCGCTTGCTAGGAGATGGGGCGTCACCCTTGCCTCGGGTGTCGCACCTGGTCAATCCTCGTGGTGTGTCTTTGGACCGGTTCTATGAGATGGTCAGTGACCTGGGGTATCCGGTGAGACTCGTTCCTGCTGACCAGTGGTATTCGGCAATGCTGGCGGCGGCCAGAGGTTCCGAAGAGCATGCTCTGCATCGCTTCCTGCCGATGCTGTCTGCAGAGGAAGGGCAAGGGGCTTCCGATGAACGGGGCGTAGCCCCGGAAATGCATCAGCCTGAATTCGAATGTGTTCAGACGCAAGCGATGTTGGATGGTTCAGGCGTTGTGTGCCCCGAGCTTGATGAGGCGCTGTTGGCCCTGTATTTCGAGTACTTTGAACGCACCGGGTTCCTGCACCATAGGGAAGCGTAGCTGCAGGGGGCTTTATGTGTCCCCATCGGCAAGGGGGCAGCCCAAGGCTGCCCTCTCCCTGCCGCACTACCCCGGCATGCAGGTCCGGACCGGGGGCGAGACGTTGAGGTCAGGAGAGTCGGGGAAGGTCCTGCTCAACGAACATCGCGCCGCTTCTGCTTCCCCGGTGCCCATCTGAAATTCTGTGCGCAGGGCCCGAATGGTCCCCTTGGGGAGACGACTTTGGCCGCGCGATTAATGGCCGCCACCCTCCCGGCAGGAAAGGCTGAGCGTAGCCGAAAGCCACACCCGGGCCCGGTGCCTGTCAGGCCATCACTTCTGCAGCGAAGCCTTCAGCTCCCGACGCCGTGCGTGCAGGATGGGTTCGGTGTAGCCGGCCGGCTGTTCACAACCCTTGAACACCAGGTCGGTGGCAGCCTGGTAGGCGATGCCGTTGCAGGCCGGGGCCATGTTGCGGTAGGCCGGGTCGCCGGCGTTCTGCTTGTCCACCACGGCGGCCATGCGCTTGAAGGTCTCTTCGACCTGCTGGCGGGTGACGACGCCATGGCGCAGCCAGTTGGCCATGTGCTGCGAGGAGATGCGGCAGGTGGCGCGGTCTTCCATCAGGGCCACGTCGTTGATGTCGGGCACCTTGGAGCAGCCCACGCCTTGATCCACCCAGCGGACCGCATACCCGAGAATGCCTTGGGCGTTGTTGTCCAGCTCGGCCTGCTTGTCGGCCTCGGACCAGTCGGCCTTGGCGGCCACCGGGATGGTGAGGATGTCTTCCAGCTTGGCGCGCTTGCCGCCCTTGGCGATCTCGGCCTGGCGAGCCAGCACGTCGACCTGATGGTAGTGGGTGGCGTGCAGGGTGGCGGCGGTGGGGCTGGGCACCCAGGCGCAGTTGGCACCGGCCTTGGGATGGCCGATCTTCTGATCCAGCATGGCCTTCATCAGGTCGGGCATGGCCCACATGCCCTTGCCGATCTGGGCGATGCCGGACAGGCCGCAGGCCAGGCCCACGTCGACGTTGTTGTCTTCGTAGGCGAGAATCCACGGCTGGGTCTTCATGTCGCCCTTGCGCACCATCGGGCCGGCTTCCATCGAGGTGTGGATCTCGTCGCCGGTCCGGTCGAGGAAGCCCGTGTTGATGAAGGCGATGCGCGAGCGCGCAGCGCGGATGGCTTCCTTCAGGTTGACGGTGGTGCGGCGCTCCTCGTCCATGATGCCCAGCTTGACGGTGTTGGCCGGCAGCCCCAGCACCTTCTCGACATGGTTGAAGATCTCGTTGGCGAAGGCCACTTCCTCGGGCCCGTGCATCTTGGGCTTGACGATGTAGATGGAGCCTTTGGCGGAGTTGCGGGCGCCGCCGGTCTTCTTCAGGTCGTGCATGGCGATGAGCACCGTGCACATGGCGTCGATCATGCCTTCGGGCGCTTCACGGCCTTCCTTGTCCAGGATGGCGGGGCTGGTCATGAGGTGGCCGACGTTGCGCACCAGCATGAGCGAGCGGCCCTGCAGCGACAGTTCACCCTTGCCGTCGGGCGTGGTGTAGACGCGATCGGGGTTCAGGCGGCGGGTGAAGGTCTTGCCGCCCTTGCTGACTTCCTCGGTGAGGTCGCCCTTCATCAGGCCCAGCCAGTTGCGGTAGACGTCGGCCTTGTCCTCACCGTCGACGGCGGCGATGGAGTCCTCGCAGTCCATGATGGTGGAGACAGCCGCTTCCATCACCACGTCGGCCACGCCGGCCGGGTCGGCCTTGCCGATGGGGTTGTTGCGGTCGATGCGCAGGTCGATGTGCAGCTGGTTCTGGCGCAGCAGCACGGAAGAGGGCGAGCCGGCCTCACCCTGATAGCCCACGAAGAGGGACGGATTCTTCAGGCCGGTGGCGCCCTGGGCTGTCCGGGCCACCAGCTTGCCGTCGACCACCTGGTAAGCAGTCACGTCCTTGTGGCTGCCCTGGGCCAGCGGGGCCACTTCGTCCAGGAAGCGCTTGGCCCAGGCGATGACCTGCTCGCCGCGAGCCGGGTCGTAGCCGCCGCCCTTGGGCAGGCTGCCGATGGCGTCGGTGCCGTACAGGGCGTCATACAGGCTGCCCCAGCGGGCGTTGGCGGCGTTGAGCGCGTAGCGGGCGTTCATGACGGGCACGACCAGTTGCGGGCCGGGCACCTTGGCGATGGCGTCATCGACGTTGGGGGTGTCGATGGCGAAGTCGGGGCCTTCGGGCACCAGATAGCCGATCTCGGTCAGGAAGGCCTTGTAGGCGGCCATGTCTTGGATGGGGCCGGGATGGGCGCGGTACCAGTCGTCGAGCTTCTTCTGGATGTCGTCGCGCTTGACCAGCAGGGCGCGGTTCTTGGGGCCCAGGTCGTGGATGAGGCTGGACAGGCCTTGCCAGAAGGCGTCGGCGCTGACGTCGGTGCCGGGCAGCGCCTCCTTTTCGATCAGGTCATGAAGGGGGGCGGATACCTGCAGGCCGAATCTTTCGACACGATGGGTCATGAGAGTCTCCGTGGAATTGGCGAATGTTTTGAGAACGGGATCGTTCAGCTCTTATGGCGGATAATACTTTGCTGGCAGTATACCCGTCCGTCTTGCGCGTCACGGTAGGGCCGGGCACCGTTCCGGCTGGCCCGACCATCGCTTGCGCCGCACCCTGATCGGGCGGCGGGAAGATGGCGAAACAGTGTCGCGGCCCGGCATCGCCTCGGCGCCGAGTTCGTGTTCGTTTTTCAGTATTTTGCTGCGCTTTCGCGTCATGTTGTGATGCGTTCGGCTATAATTGAGCGATGTTGTCATCGATGCCAACGAGGTCCGGAGACTGTCGCTCCGGACGGTGCGCACACGCTGGCACGCCGACAGTTCGCCTTGGGCCGGATAGGCGGACAGTCTGTCTGGTAGGGCGTGCGCTGCGGACGTCGCTGGTCTTCTGTTCATATTGTGAAACGCGTTGAAGTCTTATGAAAAGCGGTCTCCCTGATGCTGGCCTGTCGGGCCTCGTCCATGCCGATATCCTTGAAGAAGCGCCTGCCGATACGGCCGTCGATGCAGGGGACAACTCGGCTGCCGATGCCTCTGCGGTTGCCGCAGCCGATGCAGCCGTTGGTGAGCCTACCCCTGTGCCGGCGAAGGCGGATGCCCAGGCTGGCGACACGTCCTTGCTGCCCCCGGAAGAACTGGCACGCATCCGCCGGCTGGAAGCGCTTTATGAGGAATGGGCCGAGGCCTTGCCACGCCTGCAGGCGGCCCAGCGGGAATGGCGGACGGCCCATGCCCGGCTGCAGGAGCTGCACCACTACTATTTCAATGGTGAATGGCGCCGCGACTACGAAGCCGATGAGGCCGGCCGGCTGCCCGAGGACATGCTGCGCGGCATCCTGTGCGAAGACACGCTGTACAACGCCTTCATCACCGAACGTGAGCTGGCGCTGGAGTGGGTGCAGCTGGGCGCCCAGGCCCTGAAAGACGGCTGAAAGCTTTAAAGATCGCATCGTCGGCCACTTTTCGGGCCCTTTCCCGGCATAGGGCCGGGGTCTGCGCTTGCGCATTCGGATGGGGGCTGCAAGACTTCCATCATCGTGTGAGTTTTTTCCTTTACTGCGGCGGCTCCGTGTGGGTCGCTGCTTGTTCTGTTCAACCCGGTGTCCATGAATTTCCCTGCCTTCCGACTGTCGCTGCTGACCCTTGCCCTGGCCTGCGCCTGGGGCGCACAGGCTGCCACTGCACGTACCGATATCGCCCGGCCGACTGATTTCGCGGCACAGAGCGTGAGCCAGGGGCCGATCGTCTGTCAGAGCAGCAAGGTCAAGACCTGCGGCCGGCGGGTGGCGGGCAAGCTGGGCATGCCGGCGGGTAGTGCGTCCAAGTCGGCCTATCGCTTTGTCGAGGAGGAGTTCCTGTTTGACAGCGGCGTGGTCATCTTCCTGGAGACGGCCGTGCCGGAAAATCGCAGTGCACATGCCGGCTGGCGTCGCCGCTTGGCTTTCAAGAAGACGGCCGAGGGCTTCCAGCTGGTGCAGGTGGGCATCCAGTATCGTTGCCAGGGTGGCAGCTGGCAGAAGGAGGCTTGCGGGTCGGCCAGCCAGCTTGCCTGGCGCAAGGCGGGCAGCAAGACCGTGGCCCAGGCCGATAGCGCAGCAGGGCGGGCCCAGGCCGGCGTGGCCAGCGCGGAAACACAGGCCGGTACAGCGGGTGCTGCCCCGGCAGCGCAGGCAGCTGTCGGGGCAGGGCAGGATGCGTCGAACCGAGTCGTGACCGGTCGTGCCTCTTCCGGGCAGCCGGTCTCGGGTCAGGAGGCGAGCCGTACGGCCGATGCTCAGGATCCGGCCGTGCGGGTGTTGCGTTCCGACCGCTCGGATATCGGGGTGCGCTCGGCCACGCCTGTCGAGACCATCACGCCGACCGAACAGGAAGCTGTGCCCGCGCTGGATGCCCGCTGGCGCCCGCGTCAGGATGCCGTCGAGCAGGATGAGGCCGTGACGGCCGCCTATGGCCAGAAGCAGCGGGTGGCCGAGGCGGAGAGCCAGCGACATGCGTCGGAGCACACCAATGCTGCCCGCAAGGCCGGGACCTCGGAACGCGCTGCGGATCTGGACGCGCTGCACCGTGATGAAGCCATCGCTAACCGGGGTCTGTCCGAGGAAGATGCCCTTGCGGCCGCTCGCCCGCGGCAGCAAGGTGCCAGCGGGCAGGGGGCAGGGCAGGTCGGTTCGGCTCGGTCTGGCGCCTCGGCTTCCGGGGCGGTCGAGGGGAGCGCATCAGACCATGCGGGTCACAACGGCGCACTGCCCGCCCATTCGGCGGCCGACATCGTGGCGGCCAATCCATCGATCTCGGCCGATCAGCTGAAACAGATGCACGCTGCCGAAGCATCGCTGGCACGGGCCACGGCTGGTTCCGCACCGGGCGTGGTGGATGCCGGCGCTGCATCGTCCGATCAGGAAGGCGCGGACCGGGCGCAGACCGGGTCGGCCATGATCGACAACCGGACGGATGCCCGGGGCGCCGGTGCCGCTGATCAGGATCTCGCAGGCGACGGAAGCGGACAGCGGACGGGCAAGGATGGGCAGCCGGCCGGTCAGGCTGGCTCAGCCCAGGCGGGCGGCAAGGCCTCCCGCGATCCGGATGCCCGGCGAGGCTGGCAGACAGCCGTGATCGAGGCGGCGGGCAGCAACCACGGCACGCGGGTGCCGGCCACGCTGCCGGCCACCGTGCGCACGGCCGATGGCTTTGCACCGATGGCGCTGTCCACCGAGAACGCCGCGCAGCTGGGCAAACCCTGCGAGCAACCCATCGAGATGTGCGGCAAGCAGGTCTTCGAGACGCTCTTCCCGGTACAGGCCAGCACGCTGGCCGCGCTGCCGGTCAACCAGAGCCGGCGCGAGAGCTTCATCTATGCCGATGGCCCGGTTACCAGCGCAGTCTATCTGGTGACGATGGCTGACCTGCCCGACGACAGCATCGCGTCGCAGCGCATCCGCATCGAGTTCGTGCGGCGTGGTGCGGGCTGGGTGGCCGCATCGGCAGGCCGCCAATTCAAGTGCCGCGAAGGTGAGCTGGTGCAGCAGCAGTGGACGGATCGGTCCTGCCGCCGATAAAGGTGGCAGGCAAATAGGTAGGTGAGACGGACGGTAGGAGGCCGGGCATGGGCGCCGGCCGGCCAGCAAGGTGCTTACAGGGATTCCTGGCGGACCAGATTGTCCGCGGGGGCGGCGTTGTTGGTGGCTGCTGATCGGTCCTGGGAGCCGGCCTCATCTGCGGGCTGGTTGCTGGTGCACTTGGTGAAGTCGTTGCCGCAGATGCCGCACGATTTCTCGATACCCAGGTTGGCAATGCCGCCGCAGGAGCCAGCGATGGGCTTGCGGCCGGCCATCACGCCCACGGCCATGCCGGCCACGACCAGCAGCATCACGACAAAAACCAGAAGCCAGACAATCATCGGAATCTCCATCGGCCCATCCGTGGGCCTGGATCAGTATTGAACCATGGTGGCACCTTACACCTGTGGCGCCGCTTCAGCGCACGGCTTCAGGGCGCGGCGGGTGCCGGAAAGCGGGCATCGAAGGCCGGCGTGGTGCGCGTCTGAAAGCCCTGGGGCGTGCGGCTGACCAGCAGCGCCGCCAGCTGGTGGCGCATGGCATAGTCGTAGCCGTGTTCGGGCCCCAGCACCATCAGCAGGGTGGACAGACCGTCGGCCCGCATGGCCTCGGGGGTGACGACGGTGGCGGCTGCCAGCGTGTGCTCGATGGGGGCCAGCGTGCGCGGATCGATCAGGTGCGAATAGCGCCGGCCGTTTTCCTCGCGATAGTTGCGATAGTCGCCCGAGGTGGAGATGGCCTCATCCTTCAGCTGGACCAGGCGCTGCGCCTTGCGGTCATGGTCCAGCGGGGCCTCGATGGCAATCAGCCAGGGATGGCCACCCGGCTTCTCGCCAGCGGCACGAATCTCGCCCGTGACCTCGATTAGGTAGTCGTGAATGCCCTGGTTTGCAAAGCGCTCGGCCAGTCGGTCGATGATGTAGCCGGCGGCGATGCTGTTGAATTCGACGGTGATGGGGGCGTCCTTGCACAGCCGGTCACCGATGATCTTCAGGTGCCCCATGCCGGTGTGGGCGCGCAGGCTGGCCAGCGTGTCGGCGTCCAGGGAAGGGCGCGTGGCAGGCTGCGAAGGGCGCTGCGGGGCGCCGGATTGCGCCATCAGCTGGTCCACCGTCAGGGACTTGTCGTTGCCGGCCGCAGGGGATGCGCTGGTTTCTGGCGTCTTTTTCCGGGCCTTTTCTCGTGCTGCCTTCGGCCCGAACTTCCAGGCGTCCAGGACGGGCAGCAAGGTCACGTCGTAAGCCCCCTCGCTGTCGGCAGCCAGCTGCCTGGCACTGCGGGCCAGCTCCAGCGCCATGGGGGGCATGGGCTGGCAGGTGCCCGCCGGGGCAGCATTGAAGCGCGCCAGATCGGAATCGTTGCGATAGGTGGAGACGGCGGCATCAAGCTGGTCGAGCTGGTGCTGGATCTCGGCCTGGACGGCTTCAGGTTCGGGCGTGCCGCTGGCACGCACATAACTGATGTGGTAGCTGCTGCCCATCGTGGGGCCCGACAGCTGGACGACATCAGGCTGGCAGGCCGCCAGCAGGGGCAGGGCGG
>CALIXC010000013.1 GCA_938046755.1 uncultured Lautropia sp.
GGCGGCACGCCGCCGGCCCTGCCCGTCGGCGGGATCCAGGCCCAGGTCTCACCTGTCGGCCTGTCCCAGAACCTGCCGGGCCGGGTCGAATCGTCGCGCGTGGCCGAGATCCGCGCCCGTGCCGCCGGCATCCTGGAAAAGCGCCTCTTCAAGGAAGGCAGTGACGTGAAGGCCGGTCAGGTGCTGTTCCAGATCGACCCTGCCCCGCTGCGCGCCGCCTACAACAGCGCCCATGCCGCGCTGGTGCGTGCCCAGACAGCCGAGAAGCTGGCAGCCCAGAAGGTGGCCCGCTACACGCCGCTGATGAAGGCCAACGCCATCAGCAAGCAGGACTATGACAACGCCGTGTCGGCCCAGCGCCAGGCAGCTGCCGACATCGGCGTGGCCCGTGCCAACCTGAAGACGGCCCAGATCAACCTGTCGTACGCCACGGTCACCTCCCCCATCAGCGGCCGCATCGGCCGTGCGCTGGTGACGGAAGGCGCGCTGGTCGGCCAAGGTAGCGCCACCCCGCTGGCCACCGTCCAGCAGATCGATCCGGTGTACGTGAACATCACCCAGCCGGCATCGGCGGTGATGAAGCTGCGCCAGGGTCTGGCCAGCGGCAAGCTCAAGGCTGCCGAAGGCCATGGCGAAAGCGCCAGCGTGCGCATCCAGTTCGACGACGGCACCGAGTACCCGCACAAGGGCGCTCTGCTGTTCACCGACCTGACGGTGGAGGAGAGCACCGGTCAGGTGACGCTGCGCGCCGAGGTGCCCAACCCGGACGGTACCCTGCTGCCGGGCATGTACGTGCGTGCCGTGCTCGACCAGGCCGCCATCCCCGATGCCATCCTGGTGCCGCAGCAGGCCGTGACCCGCACCGCCCAGGGTGACACGCTCACCATCCTGGAGCCTGCCGGCACGGTGACGATGCCCCCGCAGGGTCCCAACGGCAAGCCGCAGGAAGTGCCTGCCGCCATCCGCAAGCAGGTGCCGGTGCAGATCAGCGGTGCCAACGGTGCCAACTGGGTGGTGGTCGGCGGCCTGAAGGCCGGTGACCAGGTGATGGTCGATGGCTTCCAGCTGGTGGAGATGCTGCGCGTGCCCAAGGTGATCCCGGTGCCCTGGAAACCGGGCCAGCCGCCGGTCTCGCAGCAGGCCGCCCAGGGCGGTGCCCAGGGCCAGCAGCCTCAGGGTGCCGACAAGCACGGCGACAGCAAGTAAGAGGCAAGTTTCATGGCCAAGTTCTTCATTTACCGCCCCGTCTTTGCATGGGTCGTGGCGCTGTTCCTGATGGTGCTGGGGGTCGTCTCGATCACCCAGCTGCCCGTCTCGCAGTACCCGAACGTCGCGCCCCCCACCATCCGGATCAGCACCACCTACCCGGGCGCCTCGGCCCAGACGCTGGAAGACAGCGTGCTCAGCATCATCGAGCGCGAGATGAACGGCTCACCGGGCCTCATGTACATGGAATCGGTCGCCCAGGCCGACGGTACCGGCACGCTGACGCTCACCTTCGAGAACGGCACCAACGAGGATCTCGCCCAGGTGGACGTGCAGAACCGCCTGTCGCGGGCCACGCCCCGGCTGCCCAGCGCCGTCACCCAGCAGGGCGTGCAGATCGAGAAGGCACGTTCCAACTTCCTCACCTTCGTGATGCTGTCGTCCAGCAATCCATCGCTGGACACCATCGGCATGGGTGACTATGCCTCGCGCAACATCGTGCCCGAGATACAGCGTATCGAAGGCGTGGGCCAGGCCCGACTGTTCGGTGCCGAGCGCGCCATGCGCATCTGGGTCGACCCGGCCAAGCTGGACAGTTACAAGCTGTCCTCGGCCGACGTGGTCTCGGCCATCCAGGGTCAGAACATCCAGGTCTCGGCCGGCGCCACCGGTGCGTTGCCCAACGTGCACGGCACGCCGATCACGGCCAACGTCAACGTCAAGGGTCAGCTCAGCACGGTCGAGGAATTCGGCAACATCGTGCTGCGCACCACCACCAGCGGTGCGGCCGTGCGCCTGAAGGACGTGGCGCGCATCGAGCTGGGGGGTCAGAGCTATGCCACCACCGCCCGCATCAACGGCAAGCCCGCCACTGGCATCGGCGTGATGCTGTCCAACACCGGCAACGCGCTGTCCACGGCCCGTGCCGTCCACGCCAAGATGAAGGAGCTGCAGCAGTTCTTCCCGCAGGGCATGGAATGGCAGGTGCCCTACGATACCTCGGACTTCGTCGACATCTCCATCGAGCAGGTGGTGCACACGCTGGGGGAAGCCATCGTGCTGGTGTTCCTGGTGATGTTCCTCTTCCTGCAGAACATCCGCTACACCCTCATTCCCACCATCGTGGTGC
This sequence comes from uncultured Lautropia sp., assembly GCA_938046755.1. Lineage (GTDB taxonomy): Bacteria > Pseudomonadota > Gammaproteobacteria > Burkholderiales > Burkholderiaceae_E > Lautropia. The sequence continues at coordinate 2,336 of CALIXC010000013.1, forward strand.
CGGTGGCGCTGCTGGCCACCTTCGGCGTGCTGCTCTCGCTGGGCATGTCCATCAACGTGCTCACGATGTTCGGCATGGTGCTGGTGATCGGCATCGTGGTGGACGATGCCATCATCGTGGTGGAGAACGTCGAGCGGATCATGAGCGAGGAGGGGCTGCCGCCACGGCAGGCCACCGTCAAGGCCATGGGTCAGATCTCGGGCGCCATCGTGGGCGTGACCGTGGTGCTGATCTCGGTGTTCATCCCGCTGGCCTTCTTCGGCGGCGCGGTGGGCAACATCTACCGCCAGTTCTCGGCGGTCATGGCCACCTCCATCGGCTTCTCGGCCTTCCTGGCGCTGTCGCTCACGCCGGCGCTGTGCGGCTCGTTCCTGAAGCCGGTCGAGGCCGGCCACCATCATGCCAAGAGCGGCTTCTTCGGCTGGTTCAACCGCGGCTTTTCCAGCACGGCCAAGCGCTATGAAAGCAGCATGGCCCGCGTCATCCGCCGCTCGGCCTGGTGGATGCTGCTCTATGGCGTCATCATCGGCGTCACGGCCTTCTTCTTCATGCGCATCCCCTCGGGCTTCCTGCCCAACGAGGACCAGGGCTACATCGTGGTGAACGTCCAGCTGCCGCCCGGTGCCTCGCAGGAGCGCACGCTGGATGCCATGCAGAAGATCGAGCAGTTCATGATGGCGCAGCCCGAGGTCAAGCACACCATCGGTGTGCTGGGCTTCTCGTTCAGCGGCAACGGCCAGAACGCGGCCATCGCCTTCGTGACGCTGAAGGACTGGAACGAGCGCAAGGGTGCAGAGCACTCGGCCGCTGCCCTGGCCCAGCGGGCCCAGATGGCGCTGGCAGGTATCCGGGATGCCTTCGTGTACCCGCTGTCGCCACCAGCCATTGCCGAGCTGGGCAACGCCAGTGGTGCGACGCTGCGACTGCAGGACCGCTCCAGCAAGGGCCACGACGCCCTGATGCAGGCCAGCAAGCAGCTCACGGGCATGGCCATGCAGAGCGGCATGTTCGCCATGGTGCGGATGGACGGCCTGGATGACGCCCCGCAGCTGCAGGTCGACATCGACCGCGAGAAGGCCAATGCCCTGGGCGTGCCGTTTGCGTCCATCAGCAGCACGCTGTCCACGATGATGGGCTCCACCTACGTGAACGACTTCCCCAACCAGGGACGTCTGCAGCGTGTCATGGTGCAGGCCGATGCTAAGGACCGCATGCAGCCCCAGGACATCCTGAAGCTGAACGTGCTGAACACCGCCGGCGCGGTCGTGCCCTTCTCGTCCTTTGCCAGCGTGCGCTGGGCGATGGGTCCGATGCAGACCATCCGCTACAACGGCTACCCGTCCATCCGGCTGGAATTCACGCCGCTGCCGGGCGTCAGTACCGGTGACGTGATGGCCAAGGTCGAGCAGCTGGTGGCCGAACTGCCGCAGGGCTACGGCTACGAGTGGACCGGCATCTCCTTCGAGGAGAAGCGCTCCGGCTCGCAGGTCTACATCCTGTACGCCTTCTCGCTGCTGGCCATCTTCCTGTGCCTGGCCGCGCCGTATGAAAGCTGGGCCATCCCGCTGTCGGTGCTGCTGGTGGTGCCGCTGGGCGTGATCGGCGTCGTCCTGGCCTCCCTGTGGGGCGGGCTCGAGAACGACGTCTACTTCAAG
>CALIXC010000014.1 GCA_938046755.1 uncultured Lautropia sp.
CTGCTGACCAGCGTGCAGGAGGCTGGTCAGCAGCGGGCGGCCGGGTGGGCCGCAATGGACGCGTTAGCCGTGCTCGCGCACGTCGGTTTCCACTTCGTCGAAGGTCTGGCGGATGCTGGCCGAGGGGGGCGGCGAGATCAGGCTGAAGACGACGACGGCGAGGGTCGAGAGCAGGAAGCCCGGGATGATCTCGTAGACGGTATCGAGGACGGGCATGCCCAGGGCGGCCCAGCTGGTCTTCTTCCAGATGATGACGGTGAGGGCACCGACGACCATGCCGGCCAACGCGCCGTTGCGGGTCATGCGCGGCCACATCAGCGACAGCAGCACGACGGGGCCGAAGGCGGCACCGAAGCCGGCCCAGGCGTAGCTGACCAGGCCTAGCACTTCGCTGTCGGGGTCGGAGGCCAGCCAGATGGCGACAACCGAGACCAGCAGCACCATGGCGCGGCCGACCCAGACCAGTTCATGGTCGGAGGCACCGCGGCGCAGGAAGGTCTTGTAGAGATCCTGGGTGAGGGCGCTGGAGCAGACGAGCAGCTGGCAGGACAGGGTGCTCATGACGGCAGCCAGGATGGCAGCCAGCAGCAGGCCGGCGATCCAGGGGTTGAACAGCAGCCGCGAGATCTCGACGAAGACGGTCTCGTTGTTGGCGGCCACGGTGTTGGGGATCTCGGGGTGGCTGCCGAAGTAGGCGATGCCGAAGAAGCCGACGCCGACCGAGCCGAACAGGCACAGGAACATCCAGATCATGCCGATGCGGCGGGCGTTGGGGATGGTGTGCAGCGATTCGGCCGCCATGAAGCGCACGAGGATGTGCGGCTGGCCGAAGTAGCCCAGGCCCCAGGCGGCCAGCGAGAGGATGGCCAGGGTGTCGAGATTGCCCACCAGGCTGGTGGCACCGGGCTTGAGCTGTTCGACGAGCTGGATGCTCTCGGTGACACCGCCCTGGTTGTAGATGACCATCAGCGGGGCAAGGATCAGCGCGCCGATCATCAGCGACGCCTGGATAGTGTCGGTCCAGCTGACGGCCAGGAAGCCGCCGATGAAGACGTAGGCGATGGTGCACAGTGCGCCGACCCACAGGGCGATGCTGTAGGGCATGCCGAACATGCTCTCGAAGAGGCGGGCACCAGCCACGACGCCAGAGGCGCAGTACAGCGTGAAGAAGATGAGGATGACGATGGCCGTGAAGATGCGCAGCAGATTGCTGTGGTCCTCGAAGCGATTGGTGAAGTAGTCGGGCATGGTGAGGGCGTTGCCGACCTTTTCGGTGTAGACGCGCAGGCGCCCGGCCACCAGGTACCAGTTGAGCCAGGCACCGATGCACAGGCCGATGGCGATCCAGGATTCGGACAGACCGCTGGCGTAGACCGCGCCAGGCAGGCCCATCAGCAGCCAGCCGCTCATGTCGGAGGCGCCGGCCGAGAGGGCGGTGACGAAGCTGCCCAGGCTGCGTCCGCCCAGGATGTAGTCGGACAGGTTGCTGGTGGCCCGGTAGCCCAGCCAGCCGATGAGCAGCATGGCAACCAGGTAGATGGCAAACATGATGGTGGTTGCCGTATCTGCGGGGGTCATGGTCATGGACCGTCTCCTTGTATCGAATGGATAGATGCCGGCGGAAAGGCCGGGCAGATCCGGAGGGTCGGCCGCTGGATGGGGCCGTAGGGATCTGCCGGATTGTCGTCAGGCTGGACAGGGGAGGCCATCCTGCACGAAAGCGCTGGCAAAGGGGCGAATTCTACGCGCAAGGGGCCATGGGACCACCGGATGAATGGTTATTGATTGCAGAGGCATTGACCTTCCCATGATGGGAAGGTTTATGCTTGATGGCTCCAGCAAGGCCGTGCAACGGCAAGGAAATGGATCATGAATGCACCGAATCCGGCTGTGTCCGGCACCGGGCTGCAGAAGGCGGCCCAGACTCTCGTGCTGCCCATCGAGGGCATGAGCTGCGCGTCGTGCGTGCGGCGGGTGGAGATGGCGCTGGGTAAGGTGCCCGGGGTAGCGTCGGTGAACGTGAACCTGGCCACCGAGCGGGCCACGGTGACACTGGCCGAGCCGCTGGAGACGCAGCAGCTGGTGCAGGCGGTGCAGAAGATGGGCTATGACGTGCCCGAGAGCACCGTGGTGCTGCAGGTGGACGAGATGAGTTGCGCCTCGTGCGTGGGCCGGGTGGAGCGGGCGCTGAAGGCGGTGCCGGGCGTGCGTTCGGCCAGCGTGAACCTGGCCACGGAACGGGCGACGGTGAGTGGACTGGCGCCGGTGGCGGCGCTGCTGGCGGCGGCCGAGAAAGCCGGGTATCCGGCACGCGTGGTGGACGGCGGTGAGGACGCCGGCTCGGCCTCGGGCGCTGCAGGCGAGGGCGCTGATGCGCATGGTAGCGGTGTTTCCAAGGAAGCAGGCGCTCACTCTGTTGTGGATCGCAAGGCGGCCGAGCAGCGGGCGCTGTGGCGTGACCTGTGGCTGGCGGCAGCGCTGGCGCTGCCGGTGTTCCTGCTGGAGATGGGCGGGCACATGGTGCCGGCCTTCCATCACTGGGTGGCGCACACCATCGGCACGCAGAACAGCTGGTACCTGCAGTTCGTGCTGACGACGCTGGTGCTTTTCATGCCGGGGCTGCGCTTCTACCGCAAAGGCATTCCGGCGCTGCTGCGCGGGGCGCCCGACATGAATTCGCTGGTGGCAGTGGGCACGCTGGCCGCGTGGGGCTTCTCCACGGTGGCCACCTTCCTGCCGTCGGTGCTGCCGGCAGGCTCGGTGAACGTGTACTTCGAGTCGGCGGCGGTGATCGTGGTGCTGATCCTGGTGGGGCGCTTCCTGGAGGCGCGGGCCAAGGGGCGCACGTCGGAGGCGATCCAGCGGCTGGCGGGCCTGCAGGCTCGCACGGCCCATGTACGGCGTGACGGCCAGGTGGTGGACGTGCCGCTGGCGCAGGTGCGGGCGCAGGACGTGGTGGAGGTGCGCCCCGGCGAGCGGGTGCCGGTGGATGGCGAGGTGATCGAGGGCGACAGCTATGTGGACGAGTCGATGATCACCGGTGAGCCGGTGCCGGTGGCCAAGACGGCAGGCAGCCCGGTGGTGGGCGGCACGGTGAACCAGACCGGCGCCTTCACGCTGCGGGCCACGGCCGTGGGCGGCCAGACGGTGCTGGCGCAGATCATCCGGATGGTGGAGCAGGCGCAGGGTTCCAAGCTTCCCATCCAGACGCTGGTGGACCGGGTGACGATGTGGTTCGTGCCGGCCGTGATGACGGCCGCGCTCATCACCTTCGCCATCTGGATGGTGTTCGGGCCGACGCCGGCGCTGGGCTTTGCGCTGGTCAACGCGGTGGCGGTGCTGATCATCGCCTGCCCGTGCGCGATGGGGCTGGCCACGCCGACCTCGATCATGGTGGGCATCGGCCGTGGGGCCGAGCTGGGCGTGCTGTTCCGCAAGGGCGAGGCGCTGCAGCTTCTGAAGGACGCGAAGGTGGTGGCGGTGGACAAGACTGGCACGCTGACCGAGGGCCGGCCGGCACTGACCGACCTGGAGGTGCGGCCGGGCTTTGCGCGCGCCACGGTGCTGGCCCAGGTGGCGGCGCTGGAGTCGCGTTCCGAGCACCCGATTGCGCGGGCGCTGGTGGCGGCCGCCGAGGCCGAGGGGCTGGCACTGCCGGCGGTGCAGGACTTCGAGTCGCTGACGGGGCTGGGCGTGCACGCACGGGTGCAGGATGCTTCGAAAGTGGGCACTGACTCTGCGGAACCTGCTGGGGTGCCGGTGGCCGTGGGGGCCGACCGCTACATGCAGTCGATGGGGGTGGATGTGAGCCCCTTTGCCGAGGTGGCGCAGCGCCTGGGGGGCGAGGGCAAGTCGCCGCTCTATGTGGCCGTGGACGGCAAGCTGGCCTCCATCGTGGCGGTGTCGGATCCGATCAAGGCGACGACGCCGGCGGCCATTGCGGCGCTGCATGCGCAGGGGCTGAAGGTGGCGATGATCACCGGTGACAACGCCCGAACCGCGCAGGCCATTGCCCGGAAACTGGGTATCGACGAGGTGGTGGCTGAGGTGCTGCCGGCGGGCAAGGTGGAGGCAGTGAAGCGCCTGCAGACCACCCACGGGGCGCTGGCCTATGTGGGCGACGGCATCAACGATGCGCCGGCGCTGGCGCAGGCCGAGGTGGGAATGGCCATCGGCACCGGTACCGACGTGGCCCTCGAGGCGGCCGACGTGGTGTTGATGTCGGGCAATCTGCAGGGGGTGGCCAAGGCCATCGGGCTGTCGCGGGCCACCATCCGCAACATCCACGAGAACCTGTTCTGGGCCTTCGCCTACAACACCGCGCTGATCCCGCTGGCGGCCGGCGCGCTCTATCCGGCCTTCGGCATCCTGCTGTCCCCGATGCTGGGCGCGGGCGCCATGGCGCTGTCCAGCGTCTTCGTGCTGGGCAACGCGCTGCGGCTGCGGCATTTCGGGCGTGGGGAGAATGCTTGAGCGGATGGTCAGGGATGGTCAGGGATGGTCTCCGGGTGGGCAGGCCAGACATGTCTGGTCCATGCCGCTTTGGCGGAACATCGGGTGTGTGGCTGCCCGTGTTCGAGGGCCGTTCAGGCCATGACGGGAGGGGGCGATGAACATCGGAGAAGCGGCGCGGGCCTCGGGCGTGTCGGCCAAGATGATCCGCTACTACGAGCAGGTGGGGCTGATCCCGGCCCCCCTGCGGCTGGCCTCGGGCTACCGGGCGTATTCAGAGAAGGACGTGCACCGGCTGCGCTTCGTGCGGCGCGCGCGTGACCTGGGCTTTGCGGTGGACGAGATCCAGACGCTGCTGGATCTGTGGAACGACCGGTCGCGCCACAGTGCGGACGTGAAGCGGATTGCCCGCGGGCACATCGAGGACCTGCAGCAACGCATTGCCAGCCTGCAGCAGATGGTGGACACGCTGCAGACGCTGATGGATTGCTGCGCGGGGGACGAGCGGCCGGATTGTCCGATTCTGGTGGGGTTGGAGGGGGGGAGTGAGGGAGTGTGAAGAGGGCCTGCAGCGCAGGAGATTGCGCAGTAGTCTGATTCCCCTTACTCAGTCGGCTATGTCGGAGTAATTGATGTTCCTGCCGGCGGAAAACACGGCAACGATGATGATTGAATCCTTGGTTCCAACCGGGTGGAATCTGTAAACGATCGTGTTTTTCCCGGTCGTATTTATTTTTCTATAAATTGACCCGTCTTCAATGCATCCCATTACACACAACTACCCATCCCGCATGGCCTGCATGACGGCGACCGAGA
>CALIXC010000015.1 GCA_938046755.1 uncultured Lautropia sp.
CATGGACATCTCCGACGGTCTGGCGGGTGACCTGGGGCATCTGCTGACCGCTTCGGGCCGCCGACAGGGCCTGTCCCTGGGGGCAGAACTGTGGGAAGACCGCCTGCCGCTGGACCCGGTACTACGGGAAAGTGGCGTAGCGCATGACGAGGCCCTGCAGCTTGCCTTGCATGGCGGCGATGACTATGAGCTGCTGTTCACCGCACCGACGGTGCAGACCGATACCATCTTGCAATGCTGCCCTGATGCCCGCATGATCGGAAGGATCGTGGCTGGAAGCGCTATGCTTCTGGTTGATGCCAAAGGCCAGTCCCGGCCACTGGCAGCTCGTGGACATGACCATTTCTCGACATGAATGACAACAAGGTAGAGGACGTGACCGATCTGGTCCGTGCTGACGGAACCTTCGGCCGGATCCGGCCGACCTTTGAATTCATGAAACCGCGCCTGTCGCGGTGGATCGCCTTCGGCCTGGGCAGCGGCCTCAGCAACGTCGTGCCCGGCACCATGGGCACGCTCTTTGCATGGGTGGCCTTCGCCATTCTGGCGCCGCTGCTGGGTGATACCGGCATGGGCGTGCTCATCGCCCTGGGCCTGGTGGTGGGGCACTGGGCCATCGAACGTACCGGCCGCGACGTGGGCGTGCATGACCACAGCGCGATCGTCTGGGATGAGATCGTGGCTTTCTGGCTGGTGCTGTGGGTCATCCCGCAGGACTTTTCCACCCAGCTGGTGGGCTTCCTGCTGTTCCGCATCTTCGACATCACCAAGCCCGCACCCATCCGCACCATCGACAGCCAATGGCAGAACGCCACCGGTGTATTGCTGGACGACCTGTTGGCAGCCGCCTATACCCTCATCGTTATGGCCGTCTGGGCCAGGCTGTTTGGCTGATCGTCGGGCTTTCCGGAGAGGCCGGTTTTTCCGGTGTGGGAACGCAGGACAGTACGCGCACCAAAGGGTTGTCTGCCTCCGGTGTAACGTGTCAGCATGAGTTGGCAGCAGGCAGCAGGCAGCAGGCAGCAGGCAGCAGGCAGCAGGCAGCAGGCAGCAGGCAGTAGGCAGTAGGCAGTAGGCAGTAGGCAGTAGGTTTGCAAGCGGCATATCCGGTGCAACCGGATATGCGGATGGAGCAAGGGGAGGACGCGATGAAAGAGGATGATCGACAGAACGAGTACCCCGACCCACAAGGCGACCCGGTTGCCTGGGCCTGCCTGCTGGGTGAGCGCGTGACGGCCCTGGGGGCAGGGCTGGTCACCACGGCAGAATCATGCACCGGCGGCCTGATTGCCGCCGCCCTGACCGAGACCGCTGGTTCCAGCGCCTGGTTCAGCCGGGGCTACGTTACCTACGCCAACCAGGCCAAGGTCGAGATGCTGGGCGTGGATGCCACCACGCTGGAGACGGAAGGCGCCGTCAGCACCTCAGTGGCCAGCCAGATGGCGCTGGGCGCATTGCGCAGCAGCGATGCCCTGCTGTCGATGGCTGTCAGCGGCATTGCCGGTCCGGACGGTGGCACGGCTGAAAAACCCGTCGGTACCGTCTGCTTCGGCTGGGCGCTGCGCTGGCCGCCCGGCACGCCCGAACCGCTGGTGCTGACCGAAACCCGGCACTTCTCCGGTGACCGGGCCGACATTCGTCGTCAGACCGCCATCCACGCCCTGCGGCGTGCCGTGCAGTTGCTGGACCAGGCGCAGGACCAGCAGCCTGTCGTGGTCTGACTCACCTGCGCATCGGGAGACATTCATGACCGCTTCACTTTTTTCCCTGCAAGGACAGACCGCGCTTGTCACCGGTGGTGCGAAGGGCATCGGCAAAGGCATTGTTTCCGTGCTGAGGCAGGCGGGGGCCAATGTCGTCATTGCGGACATCGACCGTGAACAGGGTCAGGCGACTGCCAAGGAACTGGGTGCCCATTACCAGCACACCGATGTCCGCGTGCAGCAAAGCTGCCAGGATGCCGTGGCCGCCGTCGTCGAACGTTTCGGCGCACTCGACATTCTTTGTTCCAATACCGGCATCTTCCCGCAGAAGAAGCTGGCTGACATGACCGAGGCAGATTGGGATCAGACGCACGGCATCAACCTCAAGGGCACCTTCCTGATGGTGCAGGCCGCACTGGCTGCCATGCAGCCGCGCGGCTACGGCCGTATCGTCATCACATCCTCCATTACCGGGCCCGTCACCGGTTTTCCGGGCTGGAGCCACTACGGCGCCAGCAAGGCCGGGCAGCTGGGCTTCATGCGCAGCGTCGCGCTTGAATATGCGCGATTCGGCATCACCATCAACGCCGTCATGCCGGGCAACGTGCTCAGTGAAGGGCTGATCGCCCAGGGCGAGGAATATCTGAACCAGATGCGCGCCGCCGTGCCGACGCATACCCTGGGCACACCGCAGGACATCGGCTATGCCGCCTGCTTCCTGGCCAGTCGCGAAGCGGCGTACATCACGGGACAGACCATCATCATCGACGGCGGCCAGATCCTGCCTGAATCGGCGGAGGCGTTGCTGTAGTTAGCGCAGGTTCGTCCGCGCCAGCTCCACCACCTCGTCGCCACGGCCGTTCAGTACGGCCTTCAGCATGTACAGGCTGAAGCCCTTGGCGTGGCCGATCTGTACCTTCGGCGGCATGATCAGCTCGTTGCGTTCGGTGCGAACATCCACCAGCACCGGGCCGGGGTGTGCCAGCGCCTGGGTCAGCGTCTCCTTCAGGTTGGTCGAATCCTCGACGCGGAATGACGTGAAGCCCGCCACCTTGGCCATGGCCGCGAAATCGGGGTTGTGCAGGTCGGTGGCTGTGTCCAGGTAGCCGCCAGCCTTCATCTCCATCGCCACGAAGCCCAGTGAACTATTGTTGAAGAGGATGATCTTGATGGGCAGCTTCTGCTGCACGGCGGTCAGCATGTCACCCATCATCATTGTGAAGCCGCCGTCCCCCGACAGCGAGATCACCTGTCGGTTGGGCTGTGCTGCCTGTGCACCCAGCGCCTGCAGCATGGCATTGGCCATCGAGCCGTGGTTGAACGAACCGAGCAGCCGGCGTCGGCCGTTCATCTTCAGGTAGCGGGCAGCCCATACCGTCGGCGTGCCCACGTCGGCGGTGAATACGGCATCCTCGGCCGCCAGCTCGCTGACCAGCCGCATCAGGTGCTGAGGGTGCACCGGCTTGCCGGCTCCCGCCGGCTGCGCCAGCTCGTCCAGTCCAGAACGCGCCTTGTGGTAGTGTGCCAGTGCATGGTCCAGGAATGTCGTGTCTGAACGCTCGGCCAGCTTGGGCAGCAGGGCCGAGAGTGTCTCGCGCACGTCGGCCGCGATGCCCAGGCTCAGCGTGGTGTGCCGACCCAGCGCCGTCGGGTCGCGATCCACCTGGATCATCGTGGCTTCCTTGGGATAGAAGGCGCGATAGGGGAAGCCCGTGCCCAGCATCAGCACGGCGTCGGCGCTCATCAGCGTGTGGTAGCCCGACGAGAAACCGATCAGTCCGGTCATGCCCACATCGTACGGGTTGTCGTATTCGACGTATTCCTTGCCACGCAGTGCATGCACGATCGGAGCCTTTAGGGCCTTGGCCACGGACACCAGCTCGGTGTGTGCGCCGGCGCAACCTGCGCCCGCCAGGATGGCTGGCGCCTTGGCCTGGTTCAGCAGCCCGACCAGCCGGTCAATCTCGGTGGAGGTGGGTGCTACTCGCTGCGGCTGTTCCGCCACCCAATGCCGCGGTGACACGGCCGGTGCTTCCGACAGCGCCACGTCGCCCGGCAATACCAGGACGGCCACACCCTGCTTGCCGATGGCCGTGTTCATGGCCCGGTAGAGAATCTCGGGCATCTGGGCTGGGTTGGAGACCAGCTCCACGAAATCGGCGCATTCGCGGAACAGCGCCTGCGGGTGGGTCTCCTGGAAGTAGCCCAGACCTATCTCGGTGGAGGGAATGTGTGCAGCGATGGCCAGGACCGGTACACGGTTGCGCCAGCAGTCGTACAGACCGTTGATGAGGTGCATGTTGCCCGGGCCGCAGCTGCCGGCACACACGGCCAGCTTGCCGGTTACGGCGGCTTCGGCACCGGCCGCGAAGGCTGCCGTTTCCTCGTGACGAACAGGCAACCACTCGATGCGCTTGAAGCGCCGCAGGCTGTCGTTGATGCCGTTCAGGCTGTCGCCCGTCACGCCCCAGATGCGCTGTACACCCGCATCGGACAGTGTTTCCACCAGAAGGTCTGCAATAGTCTTGCTCATGAAATTCAATACTCACTCATATATCGAATAATGCCCGGATACTGCCGGGGTCTTGCGAGGTCGGGGTAGGGGCTTGCCTGCGTGGTTACTGCCACCGGAACGCCCGGCCTGGAGGCAGTACGATACTCCCCCAGGTCCGCCCATGGCGCAGAACGTGGCCATTGTGCGCTGCACACAACGTTTCGGGACACCTTACACCGTTGCGTCGCCATGAAGCAGCGCGCACATCATACATTCGGCTGATTCACTCGCCTGAATGACCTCCATCATCCAGCCGAGGCCAAAAGACTGATTGTATGTACAGTGGTCTGGTGTCATAATCGGGGCTGCTTCAATCTCCTCACAGGACATCCGTCATGGACGACAAGGCACGCGCAGAGAAGGCCAAGGCACTGGCTGCCGCTCTGGCACAAATCGAAAAGCAGTTCGGTAAAGGTTCGGTCATGCGCATGGCCGACGGCGAGGTCGCGCCGGACATCGAAGTGGTCTCCACCGGTTCGCTGGGGCTGGACATCGCCCTGGGCGTTGGCGGCCTGCCGCGTGGCCGCGTCGTCGAGATCTACGGGCCGGAGTCTTCCGGCAAGACCACCCTCACACTGCAGGTCATTGCCGAGATGCAGAAGCTGGGTGGCACCTGCGCCTTCATCGATGCCGAACACGCACTCGACGTGCAGTACGCCGCCAAGCTGGGCGTGTGCCTGCCCGAACTGCTCATCTCCCAGCCCGACACCGGTGAGCAGGCCCTGGAAATCTGCGATGCGCTGGTCCGTTCCGGCTCGGTCGATCTGGTCGTGGTCGACTCGGTGGCCGCGCTCACGCCGCGCGCCGAGATCGAGGGCGATATGGGCGACGCGCTGCCCGGCCTGCAGGCCCGGCTGATGAGCCAGGCGCTGCGCAAGCTCACCGGCTCCATCCAGCGCACCAATACGCTGGTCATTTTCATCAACCAGATCCGGATGAAGATCGGCGTCATGTTCGGCAATCCCGAGACCACTACCGGCGGCAACGCGCTCAAGTTCTATGCCTCCGTGCGTCTGGACATCCGCCGCACCGGTTCCATCAAGAAGGGCGACGAGATCATCGGCAACGAGACTCGCGTCAAGGTCGTCAAGAACAAGGTCTCGCCTCCGTTCAAGAGCGCCGAGTTCGACATCCTCTATGGCGAAGGTACCTCGCGTGAGGGCGAGATCCTCGACCTGGGCGTTACCCATGGCTTCGTGGAAAAGAGCGGCGCCTGGTACAGCTACAACGGCGAGCGCATCGGTCAGGGCAAGGACAACGCCCGCGAATACCTGCGCGAGAAGCCCGAGCTGGCGCTGGAGATCGAGAACCGCATCCGCGAGGCTGTCGGTGTCTCCGCACGTGGCGAGGCGCCCGTGCCCGCTACCGAGGCCGATGGTGCAGAGCCCACGCCCGAGGGGCGCCGCTCGCGTGCCGCCAAGGATAAGGACGTCGAGTGAGGCTGTGAAGTGGGCGGTGAGCAAGCATGAGCTTTCGTGATCTTCAGGCGCTTCTGCAGGCCGACGAATCCGTGTCGGCCCAGCGCAGCGCGCTCAAGCAACGAGCCATCGTGTTGCTGGCCCGGCGTGAGCACAGCCGGGCCGAACTCACCCGCAAGTTGCTGACGCCACTGCCTGTTCGCCGCTGTCGGCGTGCCGGGGGCAGGGCGTGGGAGCAAGGTGTCCATGAGGGGGCACCGGTGTCCGACGATCCGTTCGATGGCACCTCCGGCGCATGGTTCGGAGCCACCGTTTTCGATGGTACAGAGGATGGCAGTCCGAGGCCGCGTGCCCCGTCGCCCGAACTGGTCGAATCGGTGCTGGACGAGCTGGAGGGCATGAAGCTGCTGTCCGATCGTCGCATGGCCGAATCACTGGTGCGAAACGGGGCAGAGCGTTTCGGCCGAGCCCGCCTGTCGCAGGATCTGCAGCGCAAGGGGTTGGATGAACACCTCATTTCCAACGTGCTGCAGCCGCTGGCCGAGGACGAGAAGAGCCGCGCCCAGGCTGTCTGGCAGCGCCGTTTCGGGAAGCCCCCCTCCAGCCTGAAGGAAAAGGCCCGGCAATATCGATTCCTGGTGGGGCGAGGGTTTGCACCGGGCATCGTGTCCGCCGTCGTGCCCCGCATCGTCGATGCGCCCGACGAGGATGACGATTCGTCGGCATTCGATGGTGGCTTCTGAAGTGCACCGAATTCATATTCGGGTATTCCCTTATTTCATGGTAGGACGGGCCACGTAGCACGTTTTCTCCGGGTTAATCGCCATGACCGCTGTGATAGCATCAACGCGGCATATGTGACCCAACCGAGATCACCATGAAAATCCACGAGTATCAAGGCAAAGAAATCCTGAAGCGCTATGGTGTAACGGTGCCCCGGGGTATTCCATGCTTCAATGTCGAAGAAGCGGTCAAGGCGGCCGAGCAGCTTGGCGGCCCTGTTTGGGTCGTCAAGGCCCAGATCCACGCCGGTGGCCGCGGCAAGGGCGGCGGCGTCAAGCTGGCCCGCTCGCTGGATGAAGTCCGTCAGCACGCCACTTCCATCCTCGGCATGCAGCTGGTCACCCACCAGACCGGCCCGGAAGGACAGAAGGTCCGCCGGCTGCTGATCGAGGAAGGCGCCGACATCAAGAAAGAACTCTACGTCGGTATCGTCATCGACCGCCAATCCCAGAAGATCTGCGTCATGGCCTCCAGCGAAGGCGGCATGGACATCGAGGAAGTGGCTGCCAAGACGCCCGAGAAAATCCACAAGGTCTTCTGCGACGTGGCCCAGGGCCTCACCGACGTAGAGGCCGATGATCTGGCCACCCGCATCGGCATCCCGGCCGCCAGCCTGCCCAAGGCCCGTCAGGTGCTGCAGGGTCTGTACAAGGCCTTCTTCGAGACCGATGCCTCGCTGGCCGAGATCAATCCGCTGATCCTCACCGGCACGGGCGACGTCATCGCGCTCGACGCCAAGCTCAATTTCGATTCCAACGCCCTGTTCCGCCACGCCGACATCGTCGAGATGCGCGACCTGGATGAGGAAGACCCGGCCGAGGTGGAAGCCTCGAAGTTCGATCTGGCCTACATCCAGCTCGACGGCAACATCGGCTGCCTGGTCAACGGCGCCGGTCTGGCCATGGCCACCATGGACACCATCAAGCTGTTCGGCGGCTCGCCGGCCAACTTCCTGGACGTGGGCGGTGGCGCCACGGCCGAGAAGGTCACCGAGGCCTTCAAGCTGATGCTGAAGAACAAGGGTGTCAAGGCCATCCTGGTCAACATCTTCGGCGGCATCATGCGTTGCGACACCATCGCAGCCGGCGTCATCGCCGCCAGCAAGGCCGTCAATCTGAGCGTGCCGCTGGTGGTGCGCATGAAGGGCACCAATGAAGAGCTGGGTAAGCAGATGCTGGCCGACTCCGGCCTGCCGATCATCGCGGCAGACACGATGGCCGACGCCGCGCGCCAGGTGGTTGCCGCTGCAGCCGGTAAATAACAACAGCCCTGAACTTCGAGGACAATCGCAATGTCGATTCTGATCAACAAGGACACCAAGGTCATCACCCAGGGCATCACCGGCAAGACCGGCCAGTTCCATACGCGCATGTGCCGGGACTATGCCAATGGCAAGAACTGCTTCGTGGCAGGCGTCAATCCCAAACGTGCCGGCGAGGATTTCGAGGGCATTCCCATCTACGGCTCGGTGAAGGAAGCCAAGGCCGAGACCGGTGCCACCGTCTCCGTCATCTACGTGCCGCCGGCAGGCGCTGCCGATGCCATCTGGGAAGCGGTCGACGCCGACCTGGATCTGGTCATCTGCATCACCGAGGGCATCCCCGTTCGTGACATGCTGGTCGTGCGTGACAAGATGCGCAAGGCCAACAAGAAGACGCTGCTGCTGGGCCCCAACTGCCCGGGCGTCATCACGCCCGACGAGCTGAAGATCGGCATCATGCCGGGTCACATCCACCGCAAGGGCCGCATCGGCATCGTGTCGCGTTCCGGCACGCTGACCTATGAGGCCGTCGCACAGGTCACCGACCTGGGTCTGGGCCAGTCCACCGCCGTCGGCATCGGGGGCGACCCCATCAACGGCCTGAAGCACATCGACGTGCTGCAGATGTTCAACGACGATCCCGACACCGACGCCGTCATCATGATCGGGGAGATCGGCGGACCGGACGAAGTGAACGCCGCGCGCTGGGCCAAGGACAACATGAAGAAACCGGTGGTCGGCTTCATCGCCGGCGTCACCGCGCCTCCGGGCAAGCGCATGGGCCACGCCGGTGCGCTCATCTCCGGTGGTGCCGACACGGCCGACGCCAAGCTGGAAGTGATGGAGGCCTGTGGTATCCGCACGACCCGCGATCCGTCCGAAATGGGGCGCCTGCTGAAGAAGGTGCTCTGAGGCCTGCCGTCGGGCCCATGGTGCCGGCCGTTGACGCCGGCACCCTTTCCCCTTCCGCCTCCCGGTCGCTACAGTCGCTGCCGGGAGCGTCGACGGTCTTTTCTGCCCAGGCTCCCGGGGTCAGGGGATGCAGATGGGCACCGATCACCAGGACGGGGAAATGCAGCAGCAAGGCAACAGGTACGGGCAGCTCTCGCTGTCGGCGGCCGGCCAGCCGCTGCGTACCTATTGGCTGACACAGACACGCACGCTCATTGGCCGGCGTGCCACCAACACCCTGGTGCTTGATGACCTGACCGTTTCCGGTGAGCACGCCGTGCTGCTGGCTGGCCAGCAGGACGTGGTGATCCAGGATCTGGGCAGCCGCAACGGCACCCTGGTCAACGGCGCCCCCGTGGCGCGTGCACTGCTGAACGACGGCGACAGCATCGACATCGGCATCTATCGCCTCGTCTATCGACGTGCCGGCACCATCGGTCCAACGGATGCCCATGAGCAGGGCGCCCGGTCTGACGACGCCCTGCACCTTGACGCTTCGAGACTCGACGCGTCGTCTCGGGAAGCCTCTTCCTCCGACGCTTTCCCGCCGCTTTCCATGGGCGATACGATCTTCCTGCTGGACAGGCTGGCCCCGGACTTTCCGCTTTTCCAGGCACCTGGGGCGCCCAACCCATCGGCTTCACTGCCACCGGTCGATCCGTCCTCATCGCCGCTGTCTGCCACGCGGGATACACGGTCGGGCGGAACATCGTCGCTGCATGGCTCTGCCACGGAACCCCCTCGGGTTTCGGGCGGCCTGCCGCCCTTGCCGGGGGCACCGCAACCATCGGGCATCTTTTCCTCCCCGGTGCCTCCTGCCCCGGAAGAGGGCAGCCATGCCGGCTTCATCGAAGGTTTCAACCGCGCTCCGCGATTGCCGCCCACGCCGGTGCAGGGTCAGGCCGCGTGGCCGCCCGTCATGCTGCCCCATGCGCCGCCGCCCATGCCGAGGGCTCGGCCGGCGCTGGACCGACCCGCCGACTTCCAAGGTGTCTCGCTGCGTTTTCTGGGTGGGCATGACGCCGGGCGGCTTCTGATCATTGACCGTCCCATCGTCAGCATCCGAAACGGTTGTGGGCAGGTGGCGGTCGTCACCAACCGCAACGGCAACTTCTTCCTGACGCATGTCGAGGGCAGTGCCTATCCGATGGTCAACGGCGAATCGATCGGCCTGGGGGCGCACCCGTTGCGCAACCATGATCTGATCGAGCTGAGCGGCACCATTATCCAGTTCAGCCAGTCCCCGGCAGGCGGCCAGCCGCTGTCGGGGCCGTCGCGATGAATCGCCTGCTGCAGTCGGTGCATGCGCTGTTGCGCTCGTTCCGGCTGTGGGCCACCGTGGGGGGACTGACCATCACGGCGCTGGCCATTCTGGTGCTGCTGGGTCATGTGCCCATGCCGGCCGTGCAGACCTTCGACCGTCTGAACCAGGATCATCGGCTGCGGTGGCAGCCGCCGGAATTCGAGCCCCGGGTGCTCATCGTCGACATCGACGAGAAGAGTCTGCAGGAGCAGGGGCGCTGGACCTGGCCGCGTCGGACGCTGGCCCGGCTGGTCGAGCGCATCGTCGATGAAGGGAAGGCCCGCGTGCTGGGCTTCGACATCGTGTTCGCCGAGCCCGAGCCAGCCGGGGATCTCTCGCTGGCCGAGGCCATCCGCAGTCGGCCGGTGGTGCTGGGTTATTATTTTTCCCGTCAGGCCGGTGCCCGCCGCATTGGTCGTCTCCCGTCTTCGGTCTTTGAAGGGGATGCCTTTGATGGCTGGCTGCTGCCCCAGTGGGATGGTTTCGGGGCCAACCAGGAGCGCCTCAGCGACGCCGCGCGGAGCAGCGGTTTCTACAACGCCCAGCTTGACGATGATGGCGTGGTCCGTTCCGTCCCGGTGCTCACGCTCTTCAATGGTCAGGTCTACGAATCGCTGGCGCTGGCCATGCTGCGTGTCTACGGCGACAACCCGCCCATCGCACTGGAGGGACAGCTACTGTCGCTGGATGCCCAGACCCGGTTGCCGCTGGCACGCGACCTGACGGCGCGCGTGCCCTTTGCCGGCCAGGCCGGCCCGCAGGCCGGACGCTTCGAGTATATCTCTGCCACTGATGTCATCGAAGGCAGGGTAGACCCGGCACGTTTCCGCGACCGCATCGTGTTGGTGGGCGCCTCGGCCCCCGGCATTGGTGACCGGCACACCACGCCGGTCAGCATCGACACGCCGGGGGTGGAAGTGCAGGCCACGCTTATCGCCGGCGCCCTGGCCGGGTACATGCCCTACGTACCTTGGCATGCCGAGCTGACGGTCTCTTTCATCACGCTGCTGGTGGCGGGGGCGGCTGCCCTGGCCATGCCTCGGCTGGGGGCGGCCGGCATCGTGCTGCTGGCCGTTGCGCTGCTGTTGGTGCTGCAATCTGCCAACGCTCTCATGTTCGGCGTGCTGGACTGGGTCACCCCGGTGGCCGCACCGATGATGGCGGTCGTGCTGATCGCCATCCTCAACCTGGCTACCGGCCATTTCATCGAGAGCAAGGCACGCCAGGCCGTCGTGGCCCTCTTTGGCCAGTACGTTTCGCCCAAGCTGGTGCAGCGCATGGCCCGCGAGCCGTCGGCCTATCCCATCGAGAGCCAGAACAAGCGGCTCACCATCCTGTTTGCCGACATCCGGGGCTTCACGCGCATTGCCGAATCGATGGACCCACAGGTGCTGCGCGAATACCTGAACACCTTTCTCACCCGGATGACTGAAGTCATCCATCAGCACCAGGGTACCGTCGACAAGTATATGGGCGATGCCATCATGGCCTTCTGGGGGGCGCCGGTTGATGACCTGGAGCAGGAGGACCACGCCGTCGTCGCCGCCATTGCCATGCAGGATGCTGCCGAGGAACTGAGTCGTGATTTCGCGCGACGCGGCCTGCCACCGCTGGTCATCGGCATCGGCATCAATTCCGGCACCGCCCGTGTCGGGGACATGGGCTCCCAGCTGCGGCGTGCCTACACCGCCATCGGCGACGCCGTGAACCTGGCCGCCCGGCTGGAGGCGCTCACCAAGCGCTTCGGCCTACCGGTGCTGCTGGGCGAGATGACGGCCCGCCAGGTGATCCGTGTCGAGCTGGTGGCGTTGGGTGAAGCAGACGTTCCGGGCAGGACCGAAAGGGTGCGTGTATTTTGTCCGAGACGCTATGTCAACAGAGTGTCGCCGGAGGGCACGGCAGTGCTCTAATGCGACCCATGCGCTTCCATATCCTCGGCTGCAGCGGTGGACTCGGTGGCACGCCGGGAACGGCGGGTAGGCCGGGGCGTCCGGCTCGCACATCATCCTTCCTCGTCGACCACGACATCCTGGTCGATGCCGGCACCGGCGTCGAGGATCTGTCTGTCGAGGACATGCGCCGCATCGACCACGTCTTTCTCACCCACTCCCACCTTGATCACATCTGCGCACTGCCGCTGATGCTCGACACCGTGGGCAGCAGCCGGGAACTCCCCGTCGTCGTCCATGCCCTGCCCGAGACCATCCAGGCGCTGAAGGACCATATCTTCAACTGGGTCATATGGCCCGACTTCACCGAGATCCCGCACTTCGAGCGGCCGTGGATGACGTACAGCCCTCTGCAGGTGGGAAGCCCCGTGCAGATCGGCAACCGTACCATCCGCCCCGTCACGGCCAACCACACCGTGCCGGCCGTGGGATTTCACATCGGGGGAGCGGCCGGCAGCCTTGTCTATTCGGGTGACACCCTGCCCACCGAGGAATTCTGGCGCACCGTCAATGGCATTTCGGATCTGCGCCACCTCATCCTGGAAACGGCCTTCGCCAACCGCGAGCGGGATCTGGCCGTCACCGCCAAGCACCTGTACCCCATCCAGCTTTCCGAAGAGCTGGCCCGGCTGCGTGTCGATCCCCAGATACACATCACGCATCTCAAGCCTTCCGATCGTGAGCTGATCGCCCGCGAGATCGAGACCTGGGCCGGGCGCTTCCAGCCCCGCATCCTGCAGACCGGCGACGTGCTGGTCATCGACTGACTGTCGCCTCTGTTGCGCCCTCACGCCAGCACTCGGACGACAGCCGCTGCCAATGGCCGTCCATCCGTCCGGTGCTGTCCGCTTGCGCCCTGGGACTTAGGCTTGTCCGCCGTGTTCAAGATTCATCCTGAAGGACCGGCTGACCATGGCACATGCAACCTCCGCAGCGACTCCTACTAAGCCACCACAGAAGCTGCCGTGGCGTGACAGCTGGCGTGGTGATGCCTTGCGGGCGCGCTTTCGTGCGGCTGGCTGCCACTTGGGCATCTCGCTGGCCATTGCCAGTCTGGTGATGCTCGTCGTCTATCAGTACTGGTATGCCGGACCCCTGGCAGCCGTGGCCGGCGTGGGCACCATTCTGGTGCTGCTGCTGGCGGTGGACGTGAGCCTGGGGCCCATCATGACCTTCATGGTCTTCGATCGCCGCAAGAAGAGCCTGCCGATGGACTTGGCGCTGATCGGCCTGATGCAGCTGCTGGCCCTG
This sequence comes from uncultured Lautropia sp., assembly GCA_938046755.1. Classification (GTDB taxonomy): domain Bacteria; phylum Pseudomonadota; class Gammaproteobacteria; order Burkholderiales; family Burkholderiaceae_E; genus Lautropia. Next base: position 13,174 of record CALIXC010000015.1, read on the forward strand.
GGCTATGGCCTGCACACGGTCGAAGCAGGGCGTCCGCATTATCTCGTCTTCGTGAAGGACCGCTTCGAGGCCGTCTCGCGTGCCGACCTGCAGGCCGAGGACCTGCAGGCTGCTGCCAGCAACCCGCTGGCGCAACGGAACTGGTTCGGCCCCAGATGGTCGGCAGCAAACCCACCTGCCGACGAGAAGCTGCGCCAGGACGTGCTGGTGGAATCGGCCTTTGGTGGTCGTGATCTGCAGCACTTCCCGCAGTGGTACGAATCTCTGGAAAACCAGAAGGAAACCGTCAAGGCGCGAGCGCTGGACCTGAAAGCACTTCGGAATCTCAACCCGGATGATCAGGCCGTGCTGGATGCCGCGCTGAAGAAGGCCGGCCTTTCTGACGCCCAGGCTGGCTACCTGCCGCTGAAGGGTGAGGAAAGCGATGCCACCGTGCTGGTGGATCGCAAGGATGGCCGCGTGCTGGACGTGCTGCCGCTGAAACCCTGGTGATCATGGACGGGCTGCAGCGGCCACCAGCCGCTGCGCGGCCGCCCGCACATCCCCCCGCCGGAACAGTGAGCCGATGACGGCGGCGGCATCGGCCCCGGCAGCCAGCACCGAACCGATGTTGCCGGCATCGATGCCACCGATGCCTACCAGCGGACGCGCCAGAGACAGCGCCTGCACTTCCCGAAAGACCGACAGTGGGGCAGGGCGCGCCAGTGGCTTGGTGCCCGACGCAAAGAGCGCCCCGAACGCCAGATAGTCGGCCACCGGCGCCAGTGCCCGGGCACGCTCCACGCTGGCGTAGCACGACACCCCGATCAGCGACCCGGGCCCCAGCGCCTGGCGTGCTTCCTTGATATCGCCGTCATCCTCGCCCAGATGAACGGCATCGATGCCCAGTTCGGCGGCCAGCCGCCAGTCATCGTTCACGATCAGCAGCGCCTGGTGCTGTTCGCACACGGCTTTCAGGGCTTCCAGCTGCAGCCGCTTCAGCGCCCTGTCGGCATGCTTGTTGCGGTACTGCAGGATGCGGATGCCCCCTGATAGCGCGGCCTCCACGTCGGCCAGCAGACGTGTCGTATCCCCTTCGTCGGCGGTGATGGCATAGACCCCGTGGATGAGAGCACGGTGGGCCTGTCTTTCCGGGTGATCGGGGGAAGAGGCGGGAAGCATGGTGGTCTCCATGAATGATGGCGGGCAAGGGCCGAACGGGGGCATGAAATGGCTTGTCAGACCCCCGGCCGCCGCCCCACGCAGCGCGAGAAAGCGGCCCAGACCGCGGGCTAGGCAGGTCTGTTCCGGCATTCCGGATCATACCGGAGCCGGTCGTGCCGGATCCCGTTTTCTGTCCTGCCGAAGCGGTGAAGTCTAAGCCACGGCGCGCCACAACCCGTCAACCATTGGTCCGGAACTGTCGCGGGCTCGTCGGAGATGGGGGGCGGGGCGTGACATCTTTCCCTTTAATACGCGGAAGTGACCGATGCGGGAATGCCATGGAGTCGGCTTGCCGGTTTTCCGAGAGGCGTGCAGCGGCGCTCACATCGGTATCAACTGGACTTGAGGGCAGGAAATGAGCGGCACCCAAAGCATCGCCGGACTGACGGTCATGGTGATCGACGACAGCAACACCATTCGCCGAAGTGCGGAGATCTTTCTGAAACAGGCCGGCTGTGTGGTCGTGCTGGCCGAGAACGGTTTCGACGCACTGGCCAAACTGTCCGACCACGGGCCGGACATCGTCTTCTGCGACGTGCTGATGCCGCGGCTGGACGGCTACCAGACCTGCGCGCTGATTAAGAAGAGCCCGCGTTTCAAGAACACCCCGGTCATCATGCTCTCCAGCAAGGACGGTCTCTTTGACCGTGCGCGTGGCCGCCTGGTGGGGTCGGAGGAATATCTGACCAAGCCCTTCACCAAGGACAGCCTGCTCAAGTGCGTGCAGGCGCACAGCCGTCGCGCCGATCAGGAGCTGGCTGCAGCGGGCATGCCGAACTGATTGGCGGAGAAACAGCATGAACGCACAGACTGCACGCAAGATTCTGATCGTCGACGATTCGCCCACCGAGCGATTCTTCATGGCCTCGCTGCTGGTGAAGGAAGGCTATGAAGTGATCACGGCCGAGAACGGTGACGAAGCGCTGGAGAAGGTGCAGGCCGAACGACCCGCTATCGTCATCATGGACGTGGTGATGCCCGGCAAGAGCGGCTTCCAGGCAACCCGTGCCATCGCTCGGGATCCGGCGATGAAGGATGTGCATGTGATCCTGTGCACCAGCAAGAACGCCGAGAGCGACCGTATCTGGGGGCTGCGCCAGGGCGCGCGCGACTACCTGGTCAAGCCGGTCGAGCCGGAACTTCTGCTGTCTAAGATTGCCGGCCTGGCCATGGAGCAGTGACATGAGTGCCATCGAAACCCTGGGGCAGGAAGCCGGGCAGGCCGCCAAGACCGTTGCATCTTCCACTCATGCTGGTGCGGCGAAGGATAAGGCAGAGAAGGGTGCCAACGGCGCCTCGGCCACGCATCTGGCGCTGATGATCGGAGAGGATCGTTATCTGGTCGAGCTGGCTGAAGCCGGCGAGATCGTGACGATGCCGTCCACCTCGATTATGCAGGTTCCGTTGACTCAGGACTGGTTCCTGGGCGTGGTGAACGTGCGTGGTGCGCTCTTCACGGTGGTGGATCTGGCCCGTTTCATGGGTGGCAACTTCACGCCGCTGTCCAAGGAATCGCGTCTGCTCACGCTGTCACCTGCGCTGACCTTCAACGCCACGCTGGTAGTGAGCCGGATGCTGGGTCTGCGCAACAGCGCGGCCATGACGCCGGTTCAAGAGAAGACTTTCGACAAGCCCTGGTTGTCCGAGAAGTTCCGTGACGCAGAAGGGCAGACGTGGCGTCGGCTCAGCCTGTCCAAGCTGGTGTCGTCGTCGTCGTTCCTGATGGTGGGTCGCTGACCCGAGCGCAGAAAGAGGAATAGGGCAAATGTCGGCATTGTCTTCGTTGCAGGGATCGACGGTGGGGGCGCAACCCGCCGTCCCCGTGTCGCCTGCACCTGTGGCCGCCGGAAAGGCATCCGGCAAGACGGCCGCCGCTGCATCCCCGGCACGTGCGCGTGTGCGCACCACCCCGCTGCTGGGCAGGCTCAGCCTGAAGTGGCAATCGATCATCCTGCTGGGAGCGTTGGCCATCACCGTCGGTGCGGCCGTTGCGCTCAGCGCCTACGAACGTCAGTCCGACCGTGTCAACGCTCTGCAGAACGAGGTGGTGGGTGATGCCCTGATGCACTCGCAACGCCTGGCCAAGGCGGCCAACATGGCGGTGCAGGGCAACGAGGAAGCCTATGATCAGCTCAAGAGCAGCCAGGCCTTCCTGTCTGATGCCGTCAATGCGCTGAAAGAGGGTGGGGAAGTGGATCACCTGCGTGTGTCGCCCCTGCCGGAAAGTTACCGAACTGAAGAGCAGCGCTTCAGCAAGGCCTGGGAAGACGTCTCTCCTTCGGTTAAGGCCCTGATTGAACAGCAGGATGTGCTGGTGCGCTTTGACGACCTGGTCAACGAAGTGGCTGCGCTTGAGCGTGAACTGTCCGCTTCGCAGCGTGCCGCGAAGGCATCCATCCGTGACGGAGCCGGAAACGCTCCCGACCTGCTGCTGTTCTCTCGTCTGAACGCGAAGATGCGCACCATTGTGGGCGAGATCATCCGCATGCACGGCAGCAGCCAGTTTGACAGCCGCGATGCCGTATCACTGGCCGACGCCATCGAGAGCTTCGCCGTGACGCGCGAGACGGCGCTCGATGGCGACACCAACCGCAATATCGCCCCGCTGAGAAACACCGAGGCTCGTGAAGCCCTGCGCAAGAACAATGCACTGGCTGCGAAGTTTGTCCGGCTTGCGCTGGAAGCGCAGAAGGCACTGCCTGCCCTGGCGCAGGCACGCCATGCTGGTCTGGATGTCTTCAGAAAGAGTGATGGGCTGATGGGCGCGGCCAACGCGTTGCGGGCGCGTCTCATCGAGCAGCGCAACACGCAGAACTCGATGCAGTGGGCCATTCTGGGCTTTGCGTCGGCGGCGGTGCTCTCGCTGCTGCTGCTGTGCAAGGCCTACTATGACGATTCCAAGATTCAGGCTGACCGCTCCATCGACAAGCGGTTGGAGGCCGAACGACTGGAGCAGGAAGCCAGTCGCATCAACGACCAGAACCAGGCCGCCATTCTGCGCCTGATGAACGAACTGCAGAACGTGGCCGATGGTGACCTGACCGTGCAGGCCACGGTGTCCGATGACATCACGGGCGCCATCGCCGACTCGATCAACTACACGGTCGAGGAGCTGCGTAGTCTGGTGGGCCGAATCAACCGTACCGCTGCGGCTGTGGCCGAGGCCTCGGCCAGCGCACAGGTCACGGCTTCGCACCTGCAGGCCGTCAGTGAGCAGCAATCGCGCGAGATTCGCGAGACCGGTGAGGCCGTTCTGAACATGGCGGCGCAGATCAAGCAGGTGTCTGCCTCTGCTTCCGAGTCGGCCGAGGTGGCACGCCAGTCGCTGTCGGCGGCCAGCCGTGGCCGTGATGCGGTGCAGAACGCCATTGCCGGCATGGGCGGCATCCGCGAGCAGATTCAGGACACCGCCAAGCGCATCAAGCGCCTGGGTGAATCCAGTCAGGAGATCGGCGAGATCGTCGAGCTGATCTCCAACATTACCGAACAGACCAACGTGCTGGCGCTGAACGCGGCCATTCAGGCGGCATCGGCCGGTGAGGCGGGCCGTGGTTTCACCGTGGTTGCCGAAGAGGTGCAGCGTCTGGCCGAACGCTCGGCCGAGGCCACGCGCCAGATCTCGGCCCTGGTCAAGGCCATTCAGACCGACACGCACGATGCGGTGGCTGCCATGGAGCGCAGCACGCAGGGCGTGGTGCGTGGTGCCAAGCTGTCCGATGAGGCCGGCATGGCGCTGATCGGTATCGGTCAGGTGTCTCAGGAACTGGCGGACCTCATCATGCGCATTTCCCGCACGACCGAGAACCAGGCGGCTTCGGCGTCGTCAGTGGCGCAGAGTATCCAGCGCATTCTGCTGGTCAACAGCCAGACCAACGAGGGCACGCAGCAGACGGCGGGGTCCATTCTGCAGCTGTCCGAGCTGGCACGGGAACTCAAGAATTCAGTGGCCCGCTTCCGAGTGGGGTGAAGTTTCAGAGGTGTGAGCGCATCTCCGGATGGTCCGGCTGCGCGATCCAATCGAGTCGAAGAGGGTGACGGGTGGAACACGGCAACAATATCGATATGATGACTCTGTCCTGGTTCGTGCCAGAGATCCGGGAGTCGCTGCAGCACGTCGCGCATGCGCTGGACGAGCTGCGGGCCAACCCGCATGGCCAGGACGCCATCAAGCGCGCACGCCTGCACCTGCACCAGACCCATGGTGCGCTGCAGGTTGCCGGCATTTCCGGTGTGGCACTGCTGACCGAAGAGGCCGAGCATGTGATCTCGGCCTTCGAGGACGGGGTGCTGGAAGCCGACGAATCGAGCATCGATGTCCTCAAGATGGTGATGCGTGCCATCACGGAGTACCTGGAGGACATGCAGGCCAGCGGTACGGTGATCCCGGTGCTGGTGCTTTATCCGTACTACCGTGATCTGGTGGGCCTGCGCAAGGCGGTTCAGCCCGATCCTGCTGCGCTCTTCGACGTGGATCTGGACCGAGCGCTGCCGGCCTCGGTGCGGGCGATGATTTCCGACGCCCCGGATCGTGAAGAGCGGGCCAAGTCTGCCGCACGCGGCTTCGAGCGTGCGCTGCCGGCGCTGATCCGCGGCGAGAACGTCGTGGCGGCCATCGACGGGCTGCACGAGTCCATGGGCCGCATGTTGCGCAATCAGCCGCATGTGGGGGCACGGCTTTTCTACTGGCTGTCGTATGCGCTGCTTGACGGTCTCAAGCACGGTGCGCTGAAGGTCGATCTGGCCACCCGTCGTGCGGTCGGTCGCATCAACATCCAGAACCGCCACCTGTTCACCGGCCAGTCCGACGTGCCGCCGCAGTTTATCAAGGAACTGCTGATCATTCTGGCGCAGGCGGGCAGCGGCTCGGCCGTCGTGGAAGAGGTCAAGCGTCATTTCCATCTGGCTAGCCTGGTGCCGGCCGACTACGAGCGTCGCCGCTACGGCCTGGCGGATCCGGAGACCATCCGCATCGCCCGAGAGGCGCTGGTGCAGGTGCATCGCTCCTGGGAAAAGCTGGCGGGTGGCACGCAGGCCGAGGAGCCTGCATTTGCCGAGGCCGTCGGACAGCTGAACCAGACGCTGGCCAAGACCCACTACGCTGGCCTGGGCATGCTGGGCAAGACGCTGGCCACCATGCCGTCAGCGCTGGCTGGGCAGCAGGGCAGGACACGCGAGATGCTGGCCATCGAGGTGGCCACCGCCGTGCTGTTCATGGAAGAGGCGCTGTCCGGTGCGCTGCGCTCCAACCCCGCCTATGACGACCGGGCGCAGGAGCTGGCGGCACGCATCAGCAGCCTGCTGGCCAACCCGGATGCCTTCGACCCCACGCCGTTGCCATGGTTGGTGGCGCTGTCGAACCAGGCATCCGAGCGCATGACGCAGGCGGCCTTCGTCAACGAGCTGAAGCATAACCTCTCCACCTGCGAGCAGGCGCTGGACGACTACTTCCGGGATGATACGGCGGTGAATCGTCTGGAAACGGTGGAGCCGCTGCTGGCCGAGACGGGTGCCGTGCTGACCGTGCTGGAGTACCGGGATGCCGCCCATGCCTGTCGTGCCATCAGCAAGCAGGTCGATGACATCATCCGTGCCCGCGTCACGCTCAACGATGCAAGCCGTGCTCGCCTGGCCGATGGTCTGAGTTCAGTGGGCTTCTTCGTCGAGACGATGCTGCAGTCGGCGTCGCGCGCTCGCCGTTTCCGCTTCGACGCGCAGCGTGGCATGCTGTTCGAGGACACCTCCATTCCCGAGACGTCGGAAGAAGTCGCAACGGATGTCGACTCCGATGCACTGCTCCGATCGTTTGCTGCCAATGTGCCGGCAGAGGCGGAACAGCCGACGGATGCTTCGCATGAAGCCGCTCCTGAGGCCTCCATCGCTGCCGACAGCCTGAAGGCGACGGCGGGTCTGGCGGCGACACAGGGTGCGGCTGAAGATCCTGCGTCGAAGGCTCATGACGGGGCGGGGGATGCTCTGGCATTCGAGCTGCCTGCGGCGCCGGTTGCCGAGGCAGCCATGCAGCCGGCCGTCGAGGAAGGCCTGACATTCCCGGCACCGGAAAGCGTGCAGACTGAGGTGGCGCCCGAGGTGGCTGCGCCGGCCCTGCCCGAGGGCGTGCTGGAAGACGGCAGTGTCGAGCTGTCGGCCGATGAGGCCGAGCTGCACGAGATCTTCCTGCTGGAAGCCGCCGAGGTACTGGACGCCATCGACGAGAACCTGGGCGTGGTGCGCAAGGCGCCGGACGACCGCGAGGCGATGACCACCATCCGCCGCGGCTTCCACACGCTGAAGGGCTCAAGCCGCATGGTGGGTCTGGACGCCTTCGGCGAAGCCGCCTGGGCTTTCGAGCAGATGATGAACCACTGGCTGGCCGAGGACAAGGACGGCACCACGCCGCTCTTCGATCTTATCCAGGATGGTGCGAAATTCTTCCGAAGCTGGTGCGAGCAGCTGCAGGCCGCGCCGCGTCGTGTGCTGGATGCCAGCCTGTTGACAGCTCGCTGCCACGCCTTCCCCGACAAGCCCGCCACCGTGCCGACCGCCCAGGCTGTCGCTCAGCCGGTGGCGCAACCTGTCGCTCAGGCTGCTGTTCAGCCCGTCGTCAAGTCTGTCGCCCAGCCGACGCCTGCTGCTATTGTTTCGCAGCCTGCTGACGAGGCCGAGACCTTGCCGATGCTGTCGCTGAATGGCGAGGCCGACACGATGCCCATGCCGGAGGTGCATGCACCGGAGCTGCCCACGCTGGAGGTGCCGTCGCTGGACGAGGCCCTGTCGGCCAGTGCGCTGTCTTCCTCGCGTGCCGATGGTTTCTCGCGGAGCCACAACTTCGCCAGTGTCGCCAGCCCGATGGCCGAAGGCGATCTGCGCCAGTCGCTGGAAGGTTTCCTGGATGACGCCAGCCATCGTCAGGCCGACATGCCCGTGGCCGATCTGGCCTCTCTGCACAGCGACCCGGTCCGTCCGACAGCTTCCCTGCTGGATGAGGACTTCGAAGATCAGAAAGACGACCTGCTGGGTAATGACACCTTCGAGGCCCAGGCTGAGGACGAAGCCTTCGACGAGCAGACCGATCTGGATGCCTGGTCCAATGCCATGGCGGGTGAGTCCACGGACTTCGAGTCCATGCTGGGTGAACTGCCCAACGGCGACGAACTGGCACTGAGCAATGTGGAGGCAGCCGACTTGGATCTTGCCGATGCCTTCATGGTGCCGGCCGATTTCGGCGAGAACGACGAAATTCCGCTGCTGGACATGGGTACAGCCAAGCCGGCCGACAAGCCGATCGAGGCTACGCCGGTTTCGCATGATCCATTCAACTTCGATGCCGGTTCGCTGGGTGTCGAAACAAAATCGTTTGCTGCTGAAATGCCATCGAAAGGGTCTCAGGAAGAGGCCCTGGACGTCAACGCATTTAAATTCGATGACGAATCGGTTTACGAATCGGTTTACGAATCGGCTCGGAAAGAACCTGATGTGCAGCCGACGGCTGAGCATCCTGCGCCCGCCGCGCCGGTGGTGCCTGAAGCCGCCGTCGTGCCGTCCGCCCCCGCTCCGATCGCCAAGGTCGTGCAGCCCGAGCCCCAGGAGTCGATGGTTCGCATCGGCGAACGCCTGGTGGATGCCGAACTCTTCGACATCTTCAATGCCGAGGCCACGCAGGCCCGCATGCGGATGAACGAAGACTGGCAGGATTGGCATTCTTCCGACGCGTTGCGTGCACCCGAGCCGCTGATTCGCGCCCTGCACACCTTGGTGGGCACGTCGCGTCATGTGGGTCTGGTTCAGGTGCGCGGTATTGCCGCCGCCATGGAAAAGTTGCTGGTGAAGCAGCGCGAAGTGGCCAGGCCGCTGCCCGATGGCATGAAGGCGAGCATGCAGGCTGCGCTGGGCGTCATCGACCGGATGCTGGCCGAATTCGCATCACGCATCGAGCCGGCGGCCGATCCCGAGACGACCGAGCGCATGGAAGCGCTACTGGCCAATTGGGATGCCGAGATCAACGCCGACAGCCAGCCGGCCAAACCGGCGGTCGAGTCGAAGTCCGGCCGCGAGATGCGCGGCGAGGACCTGCTGAAGAAGGCTGCCGAAGTGCTGGGGGCTGCCCGGCGTGAGACCGAGGAAAAGAGCGATCCGCTGGCCGGCCTGGTTGACGAGATCGATCCGGACCTGGGCCCGGTGTTCTTCGAGGAAGCTGAGGAGCTGATGCCGCAGGTGGACAACAACCTGCGCGAATGGCGCGAGCGCCCGGCCGATGGCTCGGTGCCCGGCGCGCTGATGCGGCTCTTCCACACCATCAAGGGCAGTGCCCGGATGGCCGGTGCCATGCGCTTCGGCCAGATGATCCACGAACTGGAAACCCAGGTCGAGGATACGCTGGCCCAGCCGCCGGTGCAGCCGTCGGTCATCGAGACGGTGCTGGCCGGCTATGACCAGGCCGTGTCCGCCTACGAGGTGATGCTGCATCCCGAGCTGGCCGAGCAGCGTGCTGCCGAGACCAGGGCCCTGCAGCAGACCTGCGCGGCCCAGGCTGCCAAGGCCCAGGAGACGGCACCC
>CALIXC010000016.1 GCA_938046755.1 uncultured Lautropia sp.
ACGCCTGCTCAACCGCGTGGATACCGGCATCGGCACTTCAGACGACCTCCGCGCCCTGCAAAGCCTTGTCAACGGGCTGCCACTTGCCCTTGGCGTCCTTCTCCCAGTAACCGTTGTCGAAAAACACCGTCAGCACGGCCGTTTCATCCGGTGCCTCGACGACGCTGTGATGATCCTTGGCCTGCACCTTGACCGTGACCGGCTTGAAATCGGCATCGTAGCCGGCCACCGACCGGACCCGCTCCGGTTCATAGGCATCGTCGGTATAGCCCATGCCGTAGACGACACCCAGCTCACCGTAGTGCGGTGCAACCCAGACACCATGCGCCTGTGCCGACACGGCAGCCAGACCCAGAACCGGCGCGACCAGGGCGCCAACAAGCAAGCGTTTTTTCATCAGGAACCTCCAGAAGATGTTACATAATAATCTGGAGCCACGGAACGGTCAGACGATTTCCCATCCTGTGAGGGAACCGTGGATTCAGTCCTCCGCTGGCCAGAAAACGACCATCGGGGCGAGCCGCCACCCGGGGTCCACATGCCATCTCATGCGTGCCTGAAGAAATCATGACCTGCTGTGGCTTGGCTGCCAGCCATGGGGAATTTTCGTAACATCAGGGTATCGCCACCCATGAAGCAGGAGACCCTCTCATGTCGCATCCTCGCGCCGGCAAACCGGCTCTGCCCGAAGACCTGATCGACGTGGCCAGCCTGGTCACCGCCTATTACACCCGCAAGCCCGATCCTGCCGTGGTGGAGCAGCAGGTGGCCTTCGGCACATCCGGCCACCGTGGCACCAGCTTCAAGACCTCCTTCAACGAGGATCACATCCTCGCCACCACGCAGGCCATCTGCGACTATCGCCAGGCCCAGGGCTTTGACGGTCCGCTCTTCATCGGCCGCGACACCCACGGCCTGTCGGAACCGGCTTGGGCCAGCGCTCTGGAAGTGCTGGTGGGCAATGGCGTGGAGGTGTGCGTCGATGCGGCCGACCGCTATACCCCCACCCCGGCCGTCTCGCATGCCATTCTCACTGCCAACCGGGGCAAGATCGGTGGCGTGAACGATCTGCCCGCGCACAAGGGCCTGGCCGACGGCATCGTGGTCACCCCGTCGCACAACCCGCCCACCGACGGCGGCTTCAAGTACAACCCGCCGCACGGCGGCCCGGCCGACACCGATGCCACCAAGTGGATCGCCGCACGCGCCAACGAATACATCAAGGCCGGCCTGAAAGGCATCAAGCGTGTGCCCTTCGAGCGCGCCCGCAAGCAGGCCCGCCCCTATGACTATCTGGGCACCTACGTGAACGACCTGCCCAACGTGCTGGACCTGGACGCCATTCGCAGCGCCGGCGTGCGCATCGGCGCCGATCCGCTGGGCGGCGCGTCGGTCGATTACTGGGGCGCCATCGCCGAGCGCCACAAGCTGAACCTCACCGTCGTCAACCCGCTGGTGGACCCCACCTGGCGCTTCATGACGCTGGACTGGGACGGCAAGATCCGCATGGACTGCAGCTCGCCCAGCGCCATGGCCAGCCTGGTGGCCCAGAAGGACAAGTACGACATCGCGTCCGGCAATGACGCCGACGCTGACCGCCACGGCATCGTCACGCCGGATGCAGGGCTCATGAACCCCAACCACTACCTGGCCGTGGCCATCCAGTACCTGTTCGGCGCCCGCCAGCAATGGCCCAAGGACGGCTTCATCGGCAAGACCCTGGTCAGCAGCTCGATGATCGACCGCGTGGCCCAGTCGCTGGGTCGCCGGCTGGTCGAAGTGCCCGTGGGCTTCAAGTGGTTCGTGCCGGGCCTCCTGGACGGCAGCGGTCCTTTCGGCGGCGAAGAATCTGCGGGTGCCTCCTTCCTGCGCCACGACGCCACCGTCTGGAGCACCGACAAGGACGGCATCATCCTGGCGCTGTTGGCCTCCGAAATATTGGCCCGCACCGGCAAGAGCCCCAGCCAGCACTATGCCGAACTCACCGCCCGCTTCGGCAACCCCGCCTACGCGCGCGTGGATGCCCCGGCCAACCGCGAGCAGAAGGCCAGACTGGCCGCGCTGGCGCCCGAGAACGTCAAGGCCGCCACGCTGGCCGGCGAGCCCATCGTGGCCAAACTCACCGAAGCCCCGGGCAACGGCGCGAAGATCGGTGGCCTGAAGGTAACGACCGAGAACACCTGGTTCGCCGCACGGCCCTCGGGCACCGAGGATGTATACAAGATCTACGCCGAGTCCTTCAAGGGCCCCGAGCATCTGGCACAGGTGCAGGCCGAGGCCCGCGAGGTGGTGTCCGCCGCACTGCAGGGCTGAGGAAAGGGCATGAACGAAGAAGAACTGGTCGTCTACAAGCGCATGCCAGTGTGGCAGTATGACACCGTGCCCGGCGGCTTCCTGGAGCGGCACAACACCAAGAAAGGAACCTGGGCGCAGCTGAAGATCCTCAAGGGCTCACTCCAGTTCGCACTGATGAGCGAGGACGGTGAAGTCACCGAGCGCTTCACCCTGGATCCCAAGCACCAGCTGCCGCTCGTTGCGCCGCAACAGTGGGCCCAGATTGTCTCAATGAGCCCGGACATCCAGTGCCAGCTGGATCTCCTGTGCCGTCCAGCCGAGTATTTCACCAAGAAGTACGACCTAACCGCCACGCATTCTGAAGTGGTAGAGGCCGCTGAACAGGTGCCGGTGGGCCGGGCGCTGGACGTGGGCTGCGGCGGCGGGCGCAACGCCCTGTACCTGGCCCGGCGTGGCTTTGCCGTGGATGCCTGGGACTGGAACGGCAGCAGCCTGACCAACCTGCAGCACATCGCCGACGCCGAGGGGCTCAAGGACATCCGCCTGGCCGAGGTGGATCTGAACCAGGTGGAATCACTGGAATTCGACGGTCCCTACCAGTTCATCCTGTCCACCGTGGTGCTGATGTTCCTGCATCCGGCCGTCATCGTGCCACTGATGACCCGCATGCAGCAGGAGACCGCTCCTGGCGGCTACAACCTGATCGTCAGTGCCATGGACAGCGACGACTATCCGTGCCAGGTACCCTTCCCGTTCCGCTTCCAGTCCGGCGGGCTGAAAGCCTTCTACGCCGACGCCGGCTGGGAAGTGCTGAAGTACAACGAGAACCCCGGCAAGCTGCACCGCACCGACGAGAACGGCAATCGCATCGAGATGCGCTTTGCCACCTTGCTGGCGCGTAAGCCGGACTAGGAACTCTCTGCTGAACAAGTCCCGCGAGCAGGTGCGCCACAGAACGGGATAGAGAATCCCTAGGCGCCCGAACAGTGGAAAACGCCCGGGCCTTGGTTTCAGAAAAGCAGACAGCCCACCAGTACGGCGCACAGCAGAGCCTGCAGCCGCGCCGTGTCCTTGAGCTGCTGGTTCAGCGCCCGCCCTTCGCGCTGCCCGAAGCGGCGCACCAGCACGATGGCCGTCGGCACCAGGACCAGCGGTACGGCGCCCAGCCAGGGCAGCCCCAGGGCCGCCGCCAGCATCGGCAGCAGCCCGAAAGGCAGCAGCAGCAACACCGCATACAGCTTCTGCGCTCGCTGCCGGCCCAGCAGGCAGGCCAGCGTGGTGCGCCCGACCCGCCTGTCCTGCACCAGATCTCGCGTGTTGTTGACCAGCAGCACCGCCGCCGCATACAAGCCGGGCACCACCCCGAAGGCCAGCGCCAGCGCCGAGAAGCGCCCCGTCTGCAGGAAGTAGCTACCCGCCACCGCCACCAGCCCGAAGAAAAGCAGCACGCAGGACTCTCCCCACGGCGTGTGCGACAACGGCCTTGGCCCAGCCGAATACAGCCAGCCCGCCAGCAGCGAGGCCAGCCCGATGAGGAGAATCACCCCGCCATTCCACCACGCCAGCAACAGGCCACCAGCCAGCGCCAGCACAAAGCATAGCCTCGCGGCCCCCCGGACCTCCGCCACCGAGGCAAGCCCGCTGCCTACCAGCCGAACCGGCCCCAGCCGATCGGCGCCATCGGCGCCCCGTGCTCCGTCTCCGGCATCGTTGAACAGGTTGGTTCCGGCTTGGATGCACAGTACGCAGAACACCGCCACCAAGAAGGACGCCAGATCGAAGCTGCCCCCCAGGCGTACTCCCAGCGCCGTGCCCAGCAGCACCGGAACCAGAGACAGCCCCAGCGTGGGTGGACGGACCCCCAGCCACCAGCGGCGCCAGCCCGAGGGCTGATCGGTCGTATTCATTGTCAAGAGGTCCTCAGGTTTGTTGTGCTGTCCAGTGCCCGCCACAGTGCCTGCTGGCTGGCCGGGGCGCGTACTCCCAGCCGCACCCAGCCGGGCAGCCCAAAAGAAGTGGCATCACGCAGCTTGATTCCGCGCGTTCTCAGCCCCGCAAGCCAGGCCGGCAGCGCGGCCGGCGGTACCGGTGGCCGGGCACAGCAGAAGCTGGCCACGCTAGGCATCAGCTGCCAGCCCCGCTTTAGCAGCCCGGCTTCCAGCGTCGCCTTCCAGCCTTGCAGCGTCTTGCGGCTCTCGGCCAGCCATTGCTGCACACCGGGCTCCATCCAGGCCTCCAGCATGGCCTGTCCGTGCGCCCCCAGGGGCCACGACGGCGCAAGTCGCACCAGGCGTGCGGGAAGATCGGTCAGGGCCAAGGCTTCGGGCAGCACCAGATAGGCACCGCGCACCCCCGTCAGCCCCAGCGCCTTGTTCGGCGAAAAGAGCCGACACGCGCACGCAGCCAGCGTCACAGGCAAGGCATCAGCCCCGTCGGGTGTCCCGGAGCGGGCATCCCCATCCAGCCGCAGGGGGGCATAGGCCATGTCCAGCACCACCATATCGTCCCGGGTCAGCGCCTCGGCCAGTGCTGTCAGCGCGGGCGGCATGTCACCCTGCGGGCTGGCCGGCCAGGTGATCCAGACAAGCCGCGCCCGCCGTCCGGGCAGCCGAGATGGCAAGCCCACGGCAAAGGCGTGCGAAAGGTGGCAACGGTCCTCGTCTTCCCAGGCATCGGCCATCCTTCCCCAGGTATCGGCAGCGCGGCGATAGTCGCCATAGGCATGGCGTGGCACCCAGACGGAAGCGATGTCAGGCAGAACGGCCGCCGTGATCCGCATGATGAGTTCACTGGCACTGGCGCCGATGACGATGCGCGCAGGCGTCACGTCATGCCAGCGGGCCAGCTGCGTGCGCAGCGACGCATAGGCCGGGTCCGGATAGGTATCGGGCACCAGGCACTGCAGGCGGTGCAGCACAGCCGGACACGGCCCGCCTGCGTTGGCATTGGTGGAGAAATCGTGCAGCGGCACGCCGTCTGCGTCTGGTCCCCCGTGGTTGTATGCGCCGCAAATCTCCATGGCGAAAGATTATGCCTTGAATGAGCCGGATACGTCTGCGACGGTAGCCGCCGAAGTCTGACTTTCGGACATGCACGCATCCGGCACGAGGCATGCTGCCACGCCCCCCGGCCGCCACGCCGAAACCGACCCTTCCGGCGAACCATCCCCCCCAGGCTCAAAGGCCCCAAGCCCCCTGGAATTCAGCCCTGAAGACCGTGATTGCTTCGGAAGGCAACCATCATCCCCAGAAACCAAGCAGGATGGAGACCCCGGCGCACAGCGCCACCGCCAGCCACGCTGCCTGACGGGCACGACGCAGGGCCTGCCAGGTGTGGACAGTCTGCGGTGCCGAAGCCTGTGCATTGAGCCGATAGACGCCCGGCTTGCCCAATCCGACTCCCAGGCGCAGCGCCATGGCCCCCATGGGCCAGCCCCCGTTGGGCGATGGGGTCAGCGCAGCTTGCGCCGGCAGCGCCTGCCAGAGCGTTCGGCGAGCCCCCAACATCAGCAGCCCGGCCGTGAGCCGGGCGGGTAGCCAGTTCAGTACATCGTCGGCGTGCGCTGCCCATTTGCCTGCCCATTGCCAGTGGCGACCGCCATGCACGCCCGGATAGCCCCACATCGCATCGGCCGTGTTGGCAAAGCGATAGAGGGCCGCCCCCGGCAGGCCCAGAACCGCAAACCACAGGAGCGGCGCCACCACCGAATCACTCAGGTTCTCGGCCAGCGTCTCGATGGCGGACTCGCGCACACCGGCTTCATCAAGCCGCTGCACATCCCGGCTGACCAGATGGGCCAGCTGTTCCCGCCCTGCCTGCAGCCCCTGCCCCAGCGCCGCTTCCACCTGCGCCACCAGGTCACGCAGCATGCGCCAGGCAAACAGCGGTTTCAGGCACAGCGCCAGCAGCAGCACGGCCAGCCAGACGGGCAACTGCCCCAGCGTCCATTGCACGCCCCAGGCCAGTAACGTGGTCACGGCAGCGCCCAGCAGCCAGGCCAGCGCACCCAGCCGGAACTGGCGACGGGCATCCTGAACGGTCATGGCCCTGCCCGTTTCCGACAGACGGATCTGCTCTCTTCCGGGCATATCGATTCGGGACGCATTCGCATGCCAGGCCCCCAGCAGAGGCGGCGCATCCACGACGACCGACGGCGCAATTCGCTCGCCCGCCCATTGCAGGTATTGGCCCATCCACACCACCGGGTGCAGGCGAACGGGAGGTTCGCCGAAGGCCACATCCAGCCCGAAGGCCAGCAGCGGCACGGCGGCATGTGCCCAGGCAGCGATCTCGATCATGGCGTGCAGACTTCAGCGAAGCGCCCTCACCCCTCGCTTCCTTCCTCGGTGGGCGGCTTGCGACGCGATTTCGAGACCTCGGGCTGCGGCAGCGGTTCAGCCAATTTCTGCCGAATATAGTCAGCCGGCAAACGATATTGCTTGGCCAGCGCCTCCACCGCCTCGCCGGCGGCATGGGCCGCATGCAGCGCATGCAGCCAGCCGTCCAGCCCTGTGGACAGCGAACGGCCCGAGCGCTCGCCCCCCTTCAGGCCATGATCGCCCGTCACGTCGTACTTGTTGGCATAACCGCGCGGCGTGATCATCAGGCCATGGCGCATGAAGGTGTTGCTGTTGCCGATCAGGACCGTGGACAGCATGCCGATGTCGGCCTCGGCCATCTTTGCCAGCGTGGTGAGCACGATGTTCTGGCGACGGCGGTAAGCACTCTTGACGATGGCCACCGGTGTTTCCGGATCACGATACCGCAGGAAAAGCTGCTGGGCTTCGACGATCTGCCGGGTACGCCGCCCGCTCTTGGGGTTGTAGAGTGCCACCACGAAGTCGGCCGCTGCCGCCGCATCCAGACGACGGGCAATGGTGGGCCACGGCGTGAGCAGGTCCGAGAGCGAGATCGAACAGAAATCATGGGTAAGCGGCGCCCCCACCAGGGCGGCGCAGCTGTTGATTGCCGAGGCGCCCGGGATGATCTCGACCTCGATGCCGTCACCGACGATGCGCTGCTCGTTGCCGGCCTCGTCGGTCTCGACGGTAACTTCGGGTGGCGTCCAGCCAGCCTGCATCAGCACCTCGAAGGTGGGGCCTCCCATGCCATAGACACCGGCATCACCCGACGAGATCAGCGCGACCTTCTTGCCCTCGCGAGCCCGAGCCAGCGCCTCGATGGCACGATCCAGCTCCTCGGTCATGCTCTTGCGGATGATTTCCTTGCCATCCAGCAGGTCGGCCACCAGCTTGATGTAGGTCACGTAGCCGATCACCGTGTCGGCCTCGACAATGGCTGCGCGGGCGCGGGCCGTCATGTGTTCGGCGCTGCCCGGGCCAATGCCGACCAGCATGATCTTTCCATGGGACATGGGGTCAGACTCCTGCGTTTTTTATCTGTCAATATGCAAAGGGAAACAGGCACTGTGTTCATGCCAGCGGGCACATTCATGATTGATGCACCGACTGCACGAACCTGGCAGTGCCGTGTGTGTCAGCCGATGGCCGCCACCGACACGGTGGCATTGCGCCCGTCGGGGCCGCGCAGCTTGTGCTTTTCGATCAGCAGCGCCGACATCGGCGCAGGCTGACCGTCGGCGCCCGCCGCCAGCAATGCCGCCGCCTCGCTGACCGACGGCGTGCCCGTGTACTTGCGCACCGTCTCGCTGGGATTGGGCACCGGCACCTGCGCCAGCTGGGCTGCCGAATAGAAACGAATGTCGCAGCCACGCTGCTGCATCAGCTGCTGCATGGCCCCTTCGTCAGCCTTCAGGTCGATGCTGGCCACGGCCTTCACCGCCGACCAGTCACGCCCCAGCCGCTGCAGCGCCTCATCAATGACCTGGGCCAGCGTCGCATGGGGGGTGTTGCGATCGCAACCGATACCAAGCGCGATGTCCTGCGTCATGCCGTCGCTTCCTTCGCTGCAGCATCACCCGGCCGGGCATCCTCGTCCTGACCCTGCGGCGGGCGGTAGACAATCAGTCGTTCCGGCCACTGGGTCCAGAAGCTGGCATCCACCGGTCGGTGCGTGATCCAGAGCAGTGCCTGGTGGTAACCCGGCTTCACATCGGCCAGGTCATCCAGCAGCTCGATACTGGCCGGCAGCGGCGTCTTGCACGTCCACCAGTGCCGGCTGCCGGTCTCCTGCACGATGGCGATCCGCTCGCGATTGACGACAGCGGCCGCCACGCGCGTGAGATTGATCTTCGGCGCCTCGACCTGCCAGCCCAGTTCCCGCCCCAGAATGTCCACGGCCAGCGTGCCGCCCGCATCCGAGGCCGTGGTGAGCACGGCCGTGGCATCCAGCAGACGCGCCACGCGCTCGGCCCAGGCATTGGCGCCGCCCACATGGCCCGAGAGCATTGGCACGACGTAGCGTGCCGCATCATCGACGACGATGACGCCCGGATCGGTTTCCTTGTCCTTCAGGTGCGGGGCCACCAGTCGCACCACGGCCCCCAGCGAAACGAAGCAGACCAGCTGATCGAAACGACCGAAGATGCCTCCCATCTCCTCGCGCAACGTCTTCTGGCAGATGAACTTCTCGTTCGGCAATGCCTCAAGATCGGCAGCAAACTTGGGCAGCGTGCAGACGGTGGCATGAGGCAGCATCCGCGCCAGCCGTACCGCATGGGCCATGCCCCCCTTGGTGATGGCCAGCAGGCAGACACGCGCCTCCTGCGTGGGCTGGACAGGCGACACGGAACGGGTATCCGGCGGGGTGGTTGTCGACTCTGCCGCATTCACACCCGACAAGGGCAGTGCGCTTCCGACGACATCGGCACCCTGCCCCGCGCCCGTCTCGCCTGTCCGTGATGCAGCAGGATCCGCCACGGCAGGCACAGGCGCAACCGTCGACGTCGATGCAGCCGCTCCTGTCGATGAAGCACCTTGTCCCTCGACCTTGGGCTTCTTCAGGCAGCCGCGGATGCGTTCGCCACGAACCCGGTGCGGATGGCGGACGATGACCAGTGACAGGTAGCTGACCTTCTGGCCGCGCAGGGCCAGCAGCGCATCGCCGCTCACGCTGCGCTCGTCCTCGGCACCCACCTTCTCGACAAAATGAGCCTCGCCCAGCAGACCATGCTTCATCAGCCAGTCGATCAGCTCGTCTAGCACGGGCTTCACTTTCATCAGCACCAGCGTGTCGAAATCATGCAGCAGTCGCGGCAACATGCTCACGCCATAGGCGGCCGGTACCACCGCCATGGTGTCGTCCTGTTCGGCCAGTGGCTGCCCCACCATCGCCCCGGCAGCCGTGAAGGCGTTGATGCCCGCGATCACCGGGGTCGAGATGCGCTCGTCCAGGCTCTTCACGGTGCGGGCCAGGTGGCCAAAGGTGGCATAGGTGCTGGCGTCACCCTCCACCAGAAAGAGCACGTCCTGCCCGGCCTGAAGCCACGGCAGCACAGTCTGCGCCGTCTTCAGCCACGCCTTGCCCAGCTTCTCGGCATCGTAGGTCATGGGAAAGACAAGCGGCTGATGATCGGCCACCGGCTCGATGCCGGCCCGCCGGACAATGCCGAAGGCGTGGCTTTCGCTGTTACCGCTTCGCACCGGATAGACCCAGCGGGTGTCGCGCCGCTGCAATTCGGCCCAGGCGGCACGGGTGATCATCATCGGATCACCGGGGCCGAGGGAAACACCGATCAGGCGGCCAAGAGTGTCATGCATGGTGCAAGGATCCTGTCATCAATTCATGGACGGAGACAATGGCAGACATCGTCTCCGGAAAGGGTCGGGCAAGCGTGTCCGGATGGCCGCCTCGGCATTCTTCTGTCAGCGGCATCCGATGGCTTCAGCCAGCCGTATCGGCCGTCACATCGCATCGGTCTTCACGTCGCGCCAGCTGGCCGAGACCAGCCAGACGGGATTCTCGGCGGCCAGCCGGTTCATCGAAAGGATGGGACGGCTGCGCGAGGCCTGCAGCTGCAGCACATCCCAGTGCAGCGCCTTGCCGGCGTCGGATGCCGCTGCGCTCCCCATATCATGCGATACCGAATCATGAGCACCGTGTGTGGGCTCCTCTGAGCCTGCCTCGGTTGGCTGCTTCGCACCGGCGCCCTGGGCCTGCACGTCCTTGAGCGTCTCCAGCGCCGTAGCCAGGTTCTCCAGCGTCACGAAGTTCATCACCAGATGTCCACCGGGCTTGAGACGGAACAGCACAAGCCGGATGAGACCGGCCAGCTCCCCGCCGCTGCCGCCAATGAACACCGCATCGGGATCCGGCCACGCTTCCATGCCGGCCGGGGCCTTGTCATGCACCAGCGTGTAGTTGGCCACCCTGAAGGCATCGTGATTCTGGCGGATGATCTCGATGTCGTGCGCGTTCTTCTCGATGGCCCAGACATGGCCCCGATGGCAGAGCCGCGCGGCTTCCAGCCCCACCGAACCGCTGCCGGCGCCGATGTCCCAGACCAGGCTGTCGGCACGCAGCTGCAGCCGCGCCAGCGACACGGCGCGCACTTCCTGCTTGGTGATCAGCCCGCCGGTGCCATCGCCCTTGGGACGGCGCTGGAAGTAGCTCTCGTCCTCACGGCCCATCAGTACCGGGTTGTCACGCGGCTGGATACGCCACAGCGCCACCACGTTGAGCGGTGCAAACGTCATGCCGGCCGCCTCGTCTACCGACAGCAGCGCATGAACATGCTCGTCCGGTTGCAGCAGGTTCTCGGCCACTGCCATCTGTACGGCATCCTCCAGTCCCTCGATGCGCAGCAGCTCGGCAATGCGCGCCGGCGTGTTGTCGGGACTGGTGAGCACCAGCAGCCGGTCATGCGCATGCACGGCCTGAGCCAGCCGATACAGACCGTGCGAGGGACCCGCACCCCGCTGCCAGGGGCCCGCGTCCTTCGCGTGAATGGACAGAAAAGGCACGTCCTGCCAGGCCATGCCCAGCCGGGCGCAGGCCAGCTGCAGCGTTGACACGTTGGGCAGGATCTCCAGCGCCTGCGTGCACAGCCGTGCCGCCAGGTACGGAGCAATGCCGAAGCACAGCGGATCGCCCGTGGCGAGCACCACGCAGCTCTGCCTCGCTCCGCGGGCGGCTTCCACCCAGCCGGGCACGGCCTTGAGCTGGCCGGTGAGATCGAAGGTGCGTGCATCGGGCTTGAACTGCCCGGCAAACAGGGCCAGCGTGCGCTCGGCGCCGATAATCACATCAGCCTGACGAATGTGAGCTAGTGCGGTGGGCGTGAGGCTGGCAGCGCCATCATCGAGCACGCCGATGATGCGGCAGGGATTGGGATCGGTCATGATTCACCGGGTATGACGGGGTTCCGGCGGAAAATCCTCGTCGGTGTCGAAATCGGCGGAATGCGTGTGCGAGATGCCGGTACGCCCGGCCGTGGTCGGTCGGGGGCGATCGTCGGCAGGTGCGGACCAGACGTCGGCCAGCATGTTACCCTCGCCGTCGCAGACCATGATACGAATCTGGAAGGCGCGGCCGTAGCGGTCCGGATCCTGCAGCGTGGCAATGGCCGCCTCGGCCAGCGCACGGTGAAAGGCATCGCCCAGACCTCGCTCCACCATCAGTTCGGCACCGAATCGTGCGGTCTTGGCTTCGGTAATGGCCTGGCAGTCGGCGTCGCTGGCACCGATGCGACGGGCGATGTCGGCCACCAGCGTCGTGTCGACGACATTGCGGTTGGCGTGGGTAATGGTCTCGCCCTGGGCGATCTTGGTGAGCTTGCCGACCATCAGACCAAAGACCACCAGCCGGATGCCCTGCGCCACGACCTCGTCCAGCGCGTAGCGCAGAAAATCGCCCATCTGCACGAAGCAGGCATTGGGCAACTCGGGGCGGTCACGGCGTACCTCGCGCATGGCGAAGGCCTCGCTGCGCCCACCGGTGGTGAGCACCACGATGTCGTTACCAGTGATGGCCGCCACCTGGATCCCCTGCACCACGCTGGCGCGCCAGGCGCTGGTGGAATACGGCCGCACGATGCCGCTAGTCCCCAGGATGCTGATGCCGCCCAGGATGCCCAGCCGCGCGTTGGTGGTCTTCCTGGCCATGATCTCGCCGCCGGGCACGCTGATGGTGACTTCCAGTCCGTGCTCGGCCAGCAGCGGGCCCGCCACTTCCTGCAGGTTCTGCGCGATGTTGGCGCGCGGCACCGGATTGATGGCCGGACCACCAATTTCCAGTCCCAGGCCGGGCAGCGTGACGGTACCCACGCCCGGACCCGCACGAAACTGCACCTGACCGGCCTGGCCGGGCAGGATACGCAAATCCACCGTCAGATGGGCGCCGTCGGTGCAGTCCGGATCATCACCCGCAAACTTTTGAACATAGCCATGCGCGACACGGGCCATGCCCTCGCCCTCAATGTGTCCATCATGGATGGCAAACGACACGCGCTGGCCGTTGGCCAGCAGGCTCTCCACCGAATCCGGCACCTGCCCCTGTACAAGGCCCAGTGCGCAAGCGCGGGCCGCTGCGGCGGAGCAAGCGCCGGTCGAGAAACCGGTTCGGGTACCGCGCTCGGGCTTGTCTCGGCGGCCAGTGCGGCGGGACGGATCGGATGCTGCTGGAGCGGGGGCGTCACCTCCTGGCGCTGCAACCGCCTCGTCCACCGAAGGGTGCTGCGACGGATTCATGCCGGGGCGTTCTGCGGATCCTGCGATCCGGTCTTCTTCTGCTCGGCCTCGGCCAGCGCCAGTAGCGCATGCAGCGCCGCCACCACCAGGGTGGAGCCGCCCTTGCGTCCCTGAATGGCAATCCAGGGGGCTTCCGTGACTTCCATCAGCAATGCCTTGCTCTCGGCGGCCGAGACGAAGCCCACCGGCATGCCGATGACCAGTGCCGGGCGGGCGCCCTCCTCGCGGATCATCCGTACCAGCTCGATGAGTGCGGTGGGCGCGTTGCCGATGGCGACGATCTGGCCGTCAATGAGCCCCAAGCGCTGCGCCTTGCGCATGGCCTGTACGGCACGGGTGCTGTTCTCGGCCTTGGCCTGCTCGATGACGTCCTCGTCGGAAATGAACTGGTGGGTCTGAACGCCGAAATGCGCCAGTCGTGGTGCGGAAAGCCCCACGCAGATCATCTCCACGTCTGCCACGATATGGGCGCCGCCCTGGGCACGGGCGTCCAGCAGCAGCTCTCGGCCAGCGCGCACGGCATCCGGATGAAAGCGCGTGAGGCCGTTGAAATCGAAGTCGGCGTTGGCGTGGATCATGCGCCGCACGATCGGCCATTGTTCGGCCGTGTAGGAATGCGGACCGGCTTCGCGGTCGATGGTGGCAAAACTGTCATGCTCGATGACCTGCCCGGCGCGGGTCAGCTGCTCGGTGACGGTGTTGACGGTGCTCATGGGTTCTGGCGGTCGGGAATGTCGAAGATGAAAGGATGGTACGCGGACGACGGCAAATCAGCCGGCGCTCAGCGGCCAAAGCGTGAACGGGGGAAGGGGGGACGCCCGGGCAGGCCGGGTTGAATCGCCTTTCCTTTCGGGAAGGCAGACTGCGGCCCCAGCGGCGTTCCCTGCGGAATCGCACGGGCGACATCCGGGTTTAAACGGCCTTCTGCATGATCATTCGCAACCTGATGATCACCATCCTGACGAACAGGCTCTGCGCGGGCATGGCCCTGCCGAAGTGCAGAATCACGCGGTTCCGTGACAGGACTGCCCACCGGATCCAGGCCACCGCCCTGCCCTTCGCCACGAGCCTGGCTTTCTCCAGATGCCGGAGCCCCTGCATGATGCTGCCCATGCCCATGGGCCTGGTCATGACCGTGCTCATGTTCGTGGTCGTGGTCATGACCGTGGGCGTGCGCATGATCATGCGGATGATCCGGATCGGCGCCATGGGAATGTTCATCACCATGATCATGCGCGTCATGGTCGTGCCCATGGTCATGTCCGTGATGATGATCATGGCCATGGTGATGATGGTGGTGGTGCCCCTCGCTTTCGCGGAATGGATCGGGCCGCATCAGTCGATCCAGATCGATGGCGCCCACCCCCTGCTGCAGGGCATGGACGCGCTCGTCCAGCATGCGGGCAATCTCGGGCTCGAAGCCGAAGTAGCTGGTGTGGGCAAAGCGTACCTGCGGATACTGGGCGGCCAGGTTCTCCATCTGACGCCCGATGCGCTTGATGAGCGTGCCGGTGAACAGGTAGTACGGCATGACGACGATCTGCATCATGCCCAGCGCCACTTGGTCGCGCACCACCTTTTCCAGGCGTGGGAAGGTCACACCGGTGAAAGCCAGGTCCACGCGCTCATGATCGCCGATCTCCCACAGCCAGCGGGCCATGCGCGCCACGTCCCCATTGGCCAGCCGGTCGCTGGAGCCACGCCCCAGTAGGATGACCCCGGTGGTTCGGGGGTCGGGCACGTCCAGTCGCAGCATGGCTTCACGCAGGAAGCGCTTGAGAATGCGCAGCAGCGGATCGCTGACGGCCAGGTGCGGTGCGTAGAGGAACTGGACGTCGGGATGGCGCTTCTGGGCACGCTGGATGGCGCCAGGGATATCCTTGCGAACATGACCGGCGGCGTTGAGGATGAGCGGCAGCACCAGCACACGCTGACTGTTGCGTGCGGCATGGATCAGGGCCGGATCCAGCAGCGGATCGGCAAACTCGATGAAGCCGACCTCGATGCGCCAGCCGGGGTGACGGGCACGCCAGCGTTCGGCAAACAGCAGGATCTCGGCGTTGCCAGCGGCTTCGCGTGAGCCATGGCCGACCAGCAGGATGGTGTCATTGAGGGTTGTCATCCGAAGCCTCATCAGTAAAAGTAGTTCTCGTCTGCCCTTCCGGCTCCTGGGTCCCGGACTGCGGATTCAACTTGCCCACCGCGATGTCGACGAGACGCTCTTCGCTGGCGCGGCGGAAGCGATGAGTGAAGCTGGCATCGTAGAGCCGTGACTTGCTCAGGTTGCTCCACTGGCGGGCACCGATGGTGGGACTGGCGATGATCATGGCCTGGCTGACGATCTTCGCCTGTCGGCAGGCCTCCTTCACGTCAGCCAGCGTGGTACGCACGATTTTCTCTTCACCGGGCCAGCTGGCCTTGTGTACCACCAGGATAGGAGCATCGTCAGGCCAGCCGGCGGCGCGCAGATCATGCTGGATGCGGGACAGCAGCGTGATGGACAGGAAGATGCACAGCGTGCTGCGATGCCGAGCCAGTGAGGCCAGGTCCTCGCCCTCGGGCATTGACGTGCGGCCGGCCACGCGCGTGAGAATGACGGTCTGCGTGACCTCGGGCAGCGTGAGGCTCTCGACGCCAGCGGCAGCGGCAGCGAAGGCGGAACTCACGCCCGGCACCACCTTCACCGGTACCCCGGCATCGTCCAGCGGCTGCACCATCTCGATGAGGGCGCCATAGAGCGACGGATCCCCAGTCTGCAGCCGGATGACGGTACGGTGCCGCAGAGCTCGGCTGGCCAACCAGTGGCAGATCTCCTCCAGCGTCATGCCCTTGCTGTCGGCGATCTCGCAGCCTGGCGGCGCCCAGCGCGTGGCGGCCTCGCTGACCAGCGAGCCGGCAAAGAGGATGGCGCCCGCCTGCGCGATCAGGTTGCGCCCCTTGACGGTGAGCAGCTCTGGGTCACCAGGGCCAGCCCCCACGAACCACACGGTGCCGGGCCCGGTCTCGCCGATGCCATCGTCGTCCGCCTCCCGGCTCCGCCCAGCAGTGAGATCGTCATGGAATGAGGTATTGTGCTGCCCATCCGTCCCGATCATCGACTCGGGCATTCCGGACAGTGCAGCCGCCATGTCCGGCAGTACCGGGTGAGACGCCGCCGAGGAGGGGCCGAGCAAGGTCTCGACGAGCGTCGGAATGGCCTCGTAGGGCCGCTCCTGTATGGAGGTCGGCTCTGCCGCCGGCTGCGCTTCGCGCTTGAGCCATAGAGGCTGGCCGACCACCATCAAGCAGGCACGCTGGCAGCGGGCCGCCACCTGCTGGTTCAGCCAGCCCAGCGCGTCCACGTAGGCCCTCACGCCGGCCCCCACCGGCACCACCCCCAGACCGATCTCGTTGCTGACGAAGACCAGCGGCCCACGGCTCTGCTCGATGGCGGTCAGCAGCGACTTCATGGCTGCGCTCTGGCAGAAGTTCTCGGCCAACCCATGCCCCTTTCTGGGCACAACATCCTCGTGACGGGCCAGCTGGTTGGCAAGCCACAGCGTCAGGCAATCGATGACGAGCATGCGCTCGGGGCGGCTGTAGCGGCGGATGACCCGGTCCAGCGCCAGCGGCTCCTCGATCGTGCGCATGCCCGGCAGACGGGCGCGACGCTGAGCCTGGTGGCGCTCGATGCGATGCCGCATCTCGTCGTCACGCGCCTGGGCTGTGGCCACGAAGGCCGCCTTGCGCCCCTCTGCCCCCTTCATCCACTGCTCGGCCAGGTGCTCGGCACGCCGCGACTTTCCACTACGCTGCCCGCCCAGGATCAGTTCATGTCCGACGTGCGACACAATGGGAAAGATCGATGAAGCTCCGTCTCTCCCGATGCCGCCACCTGACTCTGCGGCGCGCGCCTTGCGGTCCGCCGCATCCGGAGCGTCGGCATGCAGGCTGTCCGTGCCGGAACGGCCGCCGGATGACGACGCCCGTTCACGGGACACATCCGAGGGGGCTCCATCGTCCGGACGCTCGGCGCCAGACGCCTTGCGCGGACCGGTGGAGGATGTCTTCTTCCCGGATCCGTCCTTGTCGGACTCGCCGGAATACCTGAGGCTCATCATGTCGATTTCTTCGGCAGGAAAAGGGTTGCGGCACGGACCGGTGCACTGGCGAACCAGGCATGAAAATAGCTGGCCCCCAACTGCCGGTACCGATAGACCGCCTCGGTGTGCGGGTTGGCACCGGATGACATGGGACGGCTGCTGTGCGCGACTTCCGGCAGCGAGGTGGTACAGCGCGAATAATGGAAGGTATGGCCCCGCAACGGGCCGATGCTCTCATCGGCTGTCGGTGCATGGAGGATATCGTCTGCGGCCGATGCTTCGAAGGTATTGTCCGAGGTCGGTGCATCGGCGACATTGTCCGCCACCAGCGCATTCAGGTCCATGCCTGCCAATACGGGCGGCCAGGCAAGCTGCTGCATGCCCAGACCGGCCGCACGCTTGCCGAACTCGATGCTGCCCGGCAGGATGCCCCACATCGGCCATTCACGCTCGTCATGGTGCATCTGCCCGAAGAGCGGCAGCATACCCCCACATTCGGCCCAGACGGGACGGTCAGCCTCGACATGCGCACGCAATGTCTCGGGCAGGCGGCAGCAGGCCGAGAGCTGCTCGGCATACAGCTCCGGATAGCCCCCAGGCAGCCAGACGGCATCGCAAGCCGGCAATGGCTCGTCGGCCAGCGGCGAGAAGAAGGTCAGCGTCGCCCCCAAGGCCCGCAGAACCTCCAGGTTGGACGGGTAGATGAAGGCAAAGGCGGCATCGCGGGCGATGGCGATGGTGCACCCCGCCAGGGGCTGCGTGGCTGGTGCGGTTTGTCCGGGACCTTCGGGCGGCAGAAAGCGCGTGTTCCAGCGCTGCAGTGTCTCACGGTCCAGGCCGCCCAACACGGTACCTTCCAGCGCGTCGGCTGCGGCATCCAACTTCTGCCGTGCGTCGGCCAGCTCGTGCGCGGGAATCAGGCCCAGATGGCGTGCGGGCATGGCAAAGGCGGCGTTGCGGAAGACGCTGCCTAGGTAGTCGGAACGAACGCTCTCGCCGGCCTCGTCCGCCCCCTCCCCCGGCGCCATGGCGGACGGCTGCTGACTGGCCTGTCGAGGTGCAATGGACGCAGGCTTCAAGTCGTTCCCTTGGTGGGCGCCCCTCGTCGGCTCGACAGGACTGGGACGCCAGCAGGCGCTGGCCAGCAGCTCGGCATGGCGAGGGCTGGCCACGCGGTTGGCCAGGGCGCCGGCCCAGCGCAGGCCGGGCAGCCAGGTCCGTAGACCATGAGCCAAGGCGCCGAAAGTACCGGTCATGGAAGAGGCATCAATAACAGCCAGTACCGGTAGCCCCAGGTGGCGCGCCATCTCAGCGGCACTGGGCTCTCCGTCGTAGAGTCCCATCACTCCTTCCACGAGAATCAGGTCGGCCTGTCCTGCAGCCTCGTACAGGCGTCGACGGATGTCGTCCTCGCCGGTCATCCACAAGTCCAGATTGTGGACGGTGTGGCCGCTGGCCAGTTCATGCCAGGCGGGATCCAGGAAATCCGGCCCAGTCTTGAACACGCGCACATCCAGCCCGGCACGGGACAGGCGCCGGGCCAGGGCAGCCACCACCGTGGTCTTGCCATGGCCGGACGCAGGGGCGCTGACCAGTACCGCCGGCGCAATGCGAGGAAGCGGCGCGCTGCCGGCAGGGCCGGAATGGGAAATAGCCAATGACATCCGTGGGATCCGATCCGCATGCGGGAAGCACCGCGGACGAGGTGTCGGGAAAAAACACAAGCCATGGGCATCCCCGCCCGATGGCATGCGGCGAAGTGTCCATACCGCTTGCGGCACGGACCAGATACTGGACGCTCGACGGCGCCAGGCATCTGTGGTGTTGGCCGGTATCCGGGCCGACGGCTGGGCCCGATGATCGCCTTCCCGGGCCGGATGAGACGGACGCACCTGCTGCAGGACACGACGCCGCATGACCGAAACCAGTGGCTGCATGAATCATCGGACAGGACAGGGAAAGGCATGCGACAAGCAAGCCGGCCCGACACCTGCACGTCCACCGGTGCGCCCGGGACATTTCGGCGCGGGGTGGCAAGACATCGGTCCTCCCTGCCCGACCGCGCGACCGTTGCGGGGGCAGCGCAGGTCAGGCGACAAGATTGCTTGCCACGATCGCCAAGGCTGCATGCACGCATGCAGACGGCGGACGCCCTCCTGCTTCCCGTTGAACTGCAAGGCAAGGAAGTGTCCTGCGAGCACCAACCAAGCTATTCTACGGGGTCCGGAAAAAATTTTCCGTGTGGCAGCAGCTGCTGTGGACAGGCGTCTTCATGCTGGAGTGGCTGGGGCGGGTGGGGCTGGTCGAACTCACCGTCCGCCTGTTCCAGGAGATCGTGCGGAACCCGGATCGCCCAGAGCGGGAGGTCACGCTGAATTGAGCCCGTGCCGCACCAAGGCCAACGACTCGGACGCCTGAAGACATACGCCGGGCCGTGCCTTCACGGGCGGCTTGCGCCGCCCCCGGCTCTAGCGCCGTTCGGCCACTGCGTAGGCAGCCTGAGTGGGCGAGCCGTGCTCCAACGCCTCGATGTCGCAGCCCTCGTACAGCTCGAAGGGCTGGTGAATCCAGGGGCTGTCATCGAGGTGGCAGACGCAATAGTCGGGCGTGTAGACCGAGACGGCTTTCTTCCAGAGTACCGCGGTACGCAGCTCGGTGATCTCAGGATGGCGGCTGCGCATCACCGGCAGCAGCTTTTCCAGCGTGACGCCGGTATCGACCAGATCGTCAGCCAGCAGCACATGCCCCCGGGTGACTTCCTCGGCCGAGCTGATGGCGGAGCCGATCTTCAGCTCGCCCTGCTGCACGACGTTGCCAGTGTGGCGATAAGAGCTGGTGGTGAGCACACCCAGCGGCTTGTCGAAGATGCGCGACAGCAAGTCACCGACCCGCAGACCTCCGCGCGCCAGCGCGATGACCGAGTCGAACTGCCAGCCGGAGCGATGGATGGAGAGCGCCAGGCGCTCGATGAGACGATGGTATTCGGCCCAGTCGACGTACAGATGCTGCATGATTCAGCCTACCTTCCTGCCAGGGTGCCGCAGCACGATGGTCTCTTCGCGGTCGGGACCGGTGGAAATGATGTCGATGGGAGCCCCCGAGAGCGCGGCCAGACGCTCGACGTAGCGGCGTGCGTTCACCGGCAGGTCTTCCCAACGGCGTGCTCCCCGGGTGTTTTCCTTCCAGCCGGGCATTTCTTCGTAGACCGCCTGGCAGCGGGCCACAGCGCCTGCACCGGTGGGCAGGCGCTCCAGGTGCTTGATGTTGCCCTTGGGCGTGGTCATGTCGTAGTGCGTGCAGATGCGCACGGTATCCAGACCATCCAGCACGTCAAGCTTGGTCAGGCACAGTGCGGTGACGCCGTTGAGCTCGATGGAGCGGCGCATGGCCACGGCATCGAACCAGCCGCAGCGACGCGGACGCCCCGTGACGGAGCCGAACTCGTGGCCACGCTCGGCCAGGCGCTTGCCGGTGTCGTCGTGCAGCTCGGTGGGGAACGGACCGCTGCCCACGCGGGTGGTGTAGGCCTTGGCAATGCCCAGCACGAAATGCAGGTTGCCCGGGCCGATGCCGGCACCGGCTGCGGCAGCGCCCGCCACGCAGTTGCTGCTGGTGACGAACGGATAGGTGCCATGATCGATATCGAGCAGCGCCCCCTGGGCGCCTTCGAACATCAGCGACTCACCCCGTGCCAGCGCGTCGGCCAACAGGCCGGCCACGTCGTGGACCATCGGACGGATCTGCTCGGCCTGGGCATGCAGCTCGTCCAGCATCCTGGCCACGTCGATGCGTGGGGCGTGGTAGTAGTTCTCGAGCAGGAAATTGTGCAGCTCGGCGGCCTCGCGCACGCGTTCGGCCAGCTGGTCGGGTACGTACAGGTCTTCCAGCCGCAGACCGCGGCGTGCCACCTTGTCCTCGTAGGCCGGGCCGATGCCACGACCGGTGGTACCGATGCGGGCATCGCCACGAGCCTGTTCACGTGCCTGGTCCAGCGCAATATGGTAGGGCAGGATGAGCGAACAGGCATAGCTGATGCGCAGACGGTTACGCACGTCGACGTCGGCCGCCTCCAGCTCGGCGATCTCGGACAGCAGCGCCTGCGGCGAGAGCACGACGCCATTGCCGATGTAGCAGGTCACGTCGTCACGCAGGATGCCCGAGGGAATGAGGCGCAGCACCTGCTTGCGCCCTTCGATGACCAGCGTGTGGCCCGCATTGTGACCGCCCTGGAAGCGCACGACCCCCTTGACTTCGTCGGTCAGCAAGTCGACGACCTTGCCTTTGCCTTCGTCACCCCACTGGGTGCCGACCACCACCAGATTCCTGCTCATGATTCCTTCCCTGCAAGCCGCCATTGGCCGTGGATGAAGCCGATCGTCCGATCGGCGGAAACACCGGCCAGACGCTGGGCATCCTGGCCGGGCAACAATTGCAATACGGTCTCGCCCTGGGCACGCAGCGTGTCGATGAACGCCAGCAGCGCCGGGTCGTCGGACCAGGGGGCGACGATGATGGCCGGCGGCGTGTACCGGTCGCGCCGAAGCTCGACGAGTTCACGCAGCTCAAGCGAAAAGCCGGTGGCCGGACGCCCACGCCCAAAGGCGGCGCCGATGCCGTCATAGCGCCCGCCGCGACCCACGGCCCGGGCGTGCCCTTCGACATAGGCTGCAAAACCCAGGCCGGTGTGGTAGCGAAAGCCCTGCACATCGGCCAGATCGATGGCCAGGGACACCTGTCCGGCATGCCGCGCTAGCCGCAGCGAGCCCAGGACGGCATCCAGCGCGTCGAGATGGGGTCTGGACTGTGGCCACGGGGCCAGCACGGTCCGCGCGCGCGCCATGGCCGATTCGGCCGGTCCGAAGCACTCGGGCAGGGCCAGGAGCGCAGCCGCAGCAGGCTGCGGCCACGGGGCGAGCAACTCGCGCAGGCTGGGCAGATCACGTGCCTGCAGCAGCTGCAGCACGGTCTCCTCGTCGATGCCGTCCAGTTCGGCCAGCAGCAGGCTGGCCAGCCCCAGATGGTTGATGTCCAGGCGCACCGGGCCTAGTTCGGCCAGTGCCAGCGACTGCAGCAGCAGGTCGATGATCTCGATATCGGCCTCGATACCGGCATGGCCGTAGACTTCGGCACCGATCTGGATGGGCTCGCGTGAGCCTTCCTGGCCACTGGGACGGGTACGCAGTACCGAGGCGGCATAGCAGAGCCGGTTGACGTCACGCTGCTGCAGCAGATGCGCGTCGATGCGCGAGACCTGGGGCGTGATGTCGGCCCGGACCCCCAGGCTCTGCCCGGACAGCTGGTCCACCAGCTTGAAGGTGTTCAGGTCGAGGTCGCCGCCGCTTCCGATCAGCAGCGAATCCAGATACTCGACGAGCGGAGGCAGCACCAGCTCGAAGCCGTGGCGACGATAGGTGTCGAGTAGCGCACGGCGCAGACTTTCGAGGTCTTGCGCCGCATCAGGCAGCAGGTCCGAGATGCCTTCAGGAAGAAGCCAGCGGTTTTTCATGCCAGGGAAACGAAAAGCAGGCCGGCAAGTACCAGCATGAGACCCACGAAACGCAGCTGCCCGTCACGCAGGGCAGCCATCTGCTGCACCGCATTGCGCCAACCTCCCGGCAGCAACAGGGGCATCAGCCCCTCCAGGAGCAGTACCAGCCCCAAGGCCAGCAACCACGGCGAGACGGCGGGATCATCCATGGGGACAGTGAACGCGAGACCGTGAATCCAAAAAACACCGCCCTCGTGGCAGGAGACGCATCCGCCCTGCCCTGGGGGCCTGGCGGGTTGCGCCGTCCTGGCCGACGAAGGCAGGACAGATGGGAAGGAAGCTTTCCGTCACGCTGTCCCGGAGGACGGGCGTGGCAGAGAACTTACGTTCCTGTGTCTGATTTTAACGGCATTTTTCGTCCGGACACCGGTCCGGCGCATTTTCTTTCGGGCTCAATGCGCACCGCCCGCCGCAGCCGGGGCTGCGGGTGCTGCCTTGAAGGGCGGCGTTGGCTGGCGACCCGACGCAGCCGGCGCAGGTTCCGCCCCCTGGAAGTAGCGGAAG
>CALIXC010000017.1 GCA_938046755.1 uncultured Lautropia sp.
GCAACGAGGCCGCCACCCGGGCGCGTGACGCCCGCAACGGCCGGGACAGCCGCAACTCGCGCGATACTCGCCAGGCTGCCGCCGACAGTCGCAGCACGCGCGCCGCTGCAGCCGGAAGTTGCCCCCGGTCGCTGAAGCAACTGTCCGCGCCGATCTTCTTCAAGTCGGGCAGCGCCAACCTGTCACCGGCCGAGACGCGCCGCCTGCAGCAGCTGGGCGCCTGTCTGGGTCGCATGGCCTGGGTGCGCGTCACTGGCTACGCCGATCCGCGCTACTCTGCCGCCTACAACAAGACCCTCTCCGAGCGCCGCGCTCGTGCCGTGGCGGGCGCCATCAGCGAAGGGGGCTTCTCCTCGGCCCGCATCACGGTGGTAGGTGCTGGCAAGACCTCCGCCCGCACCAAGGTCCGCGCCGGCAAGGCCACGCTGCAGCGCGCCCGTCGGGTGGACATTCTGGTGGGTTGAGGAAAAAAGGGATAGGGTAAAGGCGTGCTGCGAGCGCCGCCTCGAACCGAAGTGCATCGCCTCAAACGCAAGAAGCCCCCGCCCGTTGCTACTACTGGGCGGGGGCGTTTTTCAGGGTCTTCAGATGGCGGGGTGCGTCGTCTCCCACGGTTGCTGGGTGCCCAGCAGCGTGTTCACCGTGGCCGTGCTGCTCAGTGCGGCAGTGCTGGAATCTACGGCGGTTGCTACGTCCGTGCCGGCCGGCGCAGTGGATGCCGTGCCGATTCCTGCCGCGCTTCCAGCTGCCGACGTGGCGGCATTCGACCCGGCGGTGGATGCCTCGCCTGGCAGCGACAGCGTCTCGCTCTGGTCCAGCAGCTCATTCAGTGACAGGCGGCTGCCCTGGCCGCTGGGAAGTGCCTTGGCCACGGTCAGCGATTTGCCCAAGGTATCCGTGCTGCTGGTGGAGCCCACGATGTCGCTTGTGGCGGGCTGCGCCGGTGTGGCGGGCTGGGCTGCGGCGTTCGCGCTTGCCGCCGCATCTGTGCCTGCAGCTGTGCCCGTATCTGCAGCGGCGGTACTAGCAGCGGTCGTTGCCGGCTGCGCCGTCGCGTCCGGTTGTGCTGCGGTATCTGCGGTGGCGGGCTGTTTCGTGGTGCCGGCCGCAGTGGCATCGGCTGTATCGGTGGCAGGCGTGGTAACCGCAGGTGGCGTGGCCGGCGAGGTTACCGGCGTCGCTGGCGTTGCCGGTGTGGCGGCAGGGCCCTGCACCTCAATCGTCTCGGTCCAGCTCTGCGGCGTGCTGCTGCTCGAGTCGGTCACCGTCATGTCCACCTTGTGGGTCTGGGAGGTGCCGGCGGCCACGGCCGGCACCTGCAGGACGGCCGAGAAGTGCCCGGCGGCATCTGCGGTCGCGGTGATGTCGTTTGCGCCCAGTTGCATCCGCACCTGTGAGCCCGGTGCGGCATCGCCACTGACGGTCACACCATCACTGGCCTCATCGGCCGTGATGACGTGGCTGTCATGGTTGTCGAACTTCAGGTTGGTGTACTTGGTGGTCGTAGTGACCTGCCGGGTGACCGTTTGTGCGCCCTGCACTGTGACCTCCAGGGATCCCGGAGCGCTCTTGTTGCCGGCTGCGTCCTCGGCAATGACCGAGAGCGTGGCCTTGATACTGCCGCCGGCAGCCGGCTTGGGCATGTCGGCTGCGGATACGGATACGCTCCAATCTCCATTTGCCTGGACAGTGGCAGCAATGGGCTTGCCATTCCAGGTGGCGGCCAGTTTGCTGCCGGCGTCGGCTTTGCCGGTGAAGCTCACGCCGTCCTTGGCCTTTTCCGCAGTAATTGTGTCGCCGTCGGAGGACTGGATGTTGGAGGGGGCGGCTGGTGGCGTCTTGTCCACCGAGAACGTATGGGTTTCGGGGTTGGAGGGCGTTCCTCCAGGGGGGGTGGCGACTGCCGTCACGGTGTGCGTCAAACTGTCGGCAAAGTTGCTCATGTCGATCTTCTGGACGCTCCACTTGCCTTGGGCATCGGCCACGATCCCCGGCGGAGCTGTCCAGCCGTCGACCTTGACCGTCATGGTGGCGCCGGCCGCGGCCGTACCCGTGATGGTCACGCTGGGCGCCTCGGTCTTGTTGACAACGTTGTCTGCGGTGACGGGATCGATCTTCGGGGCAGCAGATGGTGCGGAAGTGTTTTCCACCTTGATGGTTTGCGTGGCGGCGGTGCTGTTGTTGCCCGCCTTGTCGTGGGCGACCACGGTCACGTTGGCGTTGATGCTGGTCTGCCCGGCCGGTATCGGGGGCACCGAATCGAAGTCCACGCTCCATTTGCCGTTGGTGACGGTGCCAGGTTTCGACAAACCGTTCCAGGTCACCGTTACCGTATCGGCATTCTGGGCCCCGGTCGGCGTATCGCCCGTAAAGGTGATCTTGCCGGTCTTGGCTTCTTCGGCGCTGATGGTGGTGTCGCCGCCGTTGGTCTTGATGTTGGTGGGCAGGCCGGGCGGTGTCTTGTCGAGGGTGACCTTGTGCACGCCGGCGGTCGAGGTGTCTCGGCCATCCTTCGAAGCGGTTGCAGTTACGTCGTAGCTACCATCGGGCACCTTGGACAGGTTCGTCAACTGGGCGGTCCAGGCGCCATTCGCGCCGGCCGTGGCAGTAGCCTCGACGGCACCCAGCTTGACGTTGACTTTCGAGCCCGCTTCTGCGATGCCAGATACTGACACCGCGCCCTGGGCTTCGGCAGCGTTGATGATGTCATCGCCGGCAATTTGGTTGATGACGGGGGTGGGCAGCGGGCTCAGCGGTCCCTGCAGCGTCACGTTCTGGGTGGCAACGGCGCTGTCGTTACCGGCCTTGTCCTGCAGCACCACGTTGAAGGCACTGGTGGTGCTGTTGCCTTGGCTGGGCATGGGCAGGTCGCCTTCCTTGAATTCCACCTTCCACCCGCCGTTGGCGCCCACCGAGGCGGTCTGCGTCTTGCCGCCGCCGATCGAGACCGTCACCTTGGTGCCGGCTTCGCCCGAGCCGCTCAGGGTCACGCCGTTCTTGGCTTCGGCGCTGGTGATGATGGTGTCGTTGCCTTCCAGCTTCAGATTGGTGGCCGCCGCGGGGGGCGTCTTGTCCAGCGTGAACTCGGCCTTGCTGGTGGCGGTGTTGCCCTGGGCGTTGGTGGTGGTGACCGACAGCGCATGTTTGCCGTCGGCCAGGCCTGCTGGCAGCGGTACGCCAGCTTCCCACTTGCCGGTGGCGTCAGCCTGGACCTCGACCAGCGGGTTCTGCTCGTCGGTCAGCCACAGCGCAACCTTGCTGTTGGCTTCGGCTGTACCCATCACCTTCACCGGGGCGGCCGCTTCTTTGGCGTTGACGTAGCCGTCTTCGCTGATGGTGCCGATGATGGCGGTCGTGCCGGTGGTGTTCATGATGACCTGGCTGGTCACTTCCGGCGCACGGTTGCCGGCTGCGTCGATGGCGGTCACGGCCAGCGTGTAGGAACCATCGGCGGCCGGCAGGTCGGCGGCTTGCAGCGTGGTGCTCCAGTTGCCCTTGGCATCCACGGCCACCCGTTGGTTCACGGTGCCCAGCTTGAGTTCCACCGAACCGTTGGCTTCGGCGGTGCCGCTGATGGTCACGCCCGCTGCCTTTTCGGGGCCGGTGATGATGTTGTCACCCGTCACCGGCGACACCTGGGCACTGGCTGGCGGCGTGTCGTCGAAGTTCAGCGTGGCCAGCGGCAGGGTGCTCTGCACACCGTTGTGGGTGCCGGTCACTTCCAGGCTGTTGGTGTCCGACAGGCCGGTAGCGGGTAGCGCGCCGCTGCTGGGCGTGGCGGTCTTCAGGTCCACGGCCCAGTTGCCGTTGGCGTCGGCCGTGGTGGTGTAGGCGACGTTGGCGTGCTGGTCACCATCGGTGTCGATGCGCACCTGCACTTCGGAGCCAGGCTGGGCCGTGCCGTTCAGCACGGGGAAGCGTGTGTTGAAGTAGGTAGAGGATTTCAGCGTGAGCGAGATGTTGCCCTGCGGTGCCTGGCCATCGCTGTCTCCGCCGCCTCCGCCGCCGGCAGCGGCCAGGCCCAGCACGGCTGCGCCGCCCAGGCCGTACAGCAGCGGCTTGGTGGGTACGTCACCCAGGACGGGCAGGATGGGCGCCTCGAACTTGGGGTCATACAGCACGAAGGTGCCGTCGTTCAGTGCGCCCAGCGGCTTGGTGCTCACGTCGGCCAGCAGCACGGCGCCACCGGCGCCCTCGGCGGCGGCCGGAATACTCACGGCCTCATCACCGCCGGCCGTCACGGCACACTGGTCCGAGGCGCTGCAGATGCGGTAGTAACCTTCCAGAATCACCGAGGCGGTGCCGGCATCACCATCCAGCGGCACGTTCTCGATCACCAGGTCACTGTCCACCTGCAGTACCCGGAGCTGCTCGGCGTCCAGGTTGGGGGCCTGAAGTCGGAACTGCCGTCCGGGCAGCACCCGTACCCGGTTCTCGCCGGGCCTGAGCCGCAGCTGTTCCACACCGCCGTCCTGCGTCCGATAGATCTCGAATCGTGCTGCCATGATGCTCGTTCCGTGGGGTATGTATCCTTGTCTTGCAAGCCTATCAAAACGGGTTACATCCGCCCATATCTCCTGTGCGCCGGCAGGGATAGATTGCTGGTTCAAGTGTCAGGCAAAGCGTCGGTCGTTGTTTTTTGCAGACGATGCTGGGTGTCGGGTGGGCCGTTGGTCGGTCTGGTTGACCGCCGGTTACCGGATAGGAGGCCGAGCATAAAAAAGCCCGCCATGAGGCGGGCAGGTGGGACGTTGCGGGAACGGCCCTGGCCGTCCCCGTCGGCATCATACCGTGGGGTGATGCTGCTCCCAGGGTTGGGTGCCCACCAGCGAATCCACGGTGCTCGTGGTGCTGACCGGCGCCGGCGGCGGAGCCGTCGGTGTGGGGGCGGCGGCAGGGGCCGGGGTGGAGAGCGACTCCTCGGCGCTGCTGCTGGTCAGATCGTCCAGGGTCAGGCTCTTCTGCGACGTGCTCGACGTGTCCGTGGAGTGATCCGTGTCGGTCAGCGACTTGGTGGCTAGCGAGCGTGCCGAGGTACTGCTGCCGGTTGCCGTGGCACCTGTCGTTGTGGTGGCCCCACCGGTCGCCGTCGTCGGGGCGGCAGTGCCACTTCCCGATGTGTCGGAATCCGTGTCACCGACCGGTGCAGGCGTTGGCGAGGGTGTTGGCGTCGGACTTGGTGTCGGTGTGGTGGCGTTGTCCCCTGGGTCGGGTGTCGGCGTCGGGGAAGGTGTGGGCGTAGGCGTCGGGCTCGGTGTGGGAGTCGGGCTCGGCGTGGTGTTGTCGCCCGGGTCGGGCGTCGGTGTCGGGGATGGTGTCGGCGTAGGTGTAGGTGTCGGTGTCGGGCTCGGCGTGGGAGTCGGGCTCGGTGTCGGCGTGGTGTTGTCGTCCCCCGGATTCGGCGTGGGGGTCGGCGTCGGTGTAGGGGTGGGCGTCGGTGTGGGAGTCGGCGTCGGGCTCGGTGTGGGAGTCGGGCTCGGCGTTGGCGTGGTGTTGTCGTCCCCCGGATTCGGCGTGGGGGTCGGTGTGGGCGTAGGGGTTGGAGTCGGGGTCGGTGTTGGGCCTGGCGTTGTCGGTGACGGCGCAATGGTCGGTGCCGGGGCGCCCTGCACTGTCACAGGGTGGGTATCGGCCTCGCTGGTGTTGCCGGCCGCGTCCGTCACCGTCACCTGATAGGTGCTGCTGGCGGTGGTGCCGGTGGCGGGCTTGGGCAGTTCGGACGGCACGAACTGCACGTCCCAGGTGCCGCTGCTGCTGACGGTGCCGGTGTGGGTGTGGCCGTTCCAGGTCACCGAGACCTTGGATCCGGCCTCGGCGTTGCCGGTGAAGTGCACACCGTCCCGGGCCTCGGCAGCGGTGATGGTGTCGTCGCCACCGTCCAGCTTGATGTTGCTGGCCTTGGCCGGTGCGGTCTTGTCCACCGTGAAGTC
The DNA here is from genome assembly GCA_938046755.1 of uncultured Lautropia sp. Taxonomy (GTDB): domain Bacteria; phylum Pseudomonadota; class Gammaproteobacteria; order Burkholderiales; family Burkholderiaceae_E; genus Lautropia. The sequence continues at coordinate 5,931 of CALIXC010000017.1, forward strand.
GCGGGTGGCTGAGGCGGTGCCGCCGGTGGGCGAGGTCACGGTGGCCGTCAGTGTGTGCTTGCCGTCAGCAATGCCGGTGGCCGGTGCCGTCACTTCCCAGTGGCCGTTGGCGTCGGCGGTGGCTGTCACCTTGTTGGCGCCGAAGGTTAACTCCACTTTCGAGCCGGCCTCGGCCGAGCCTTGCAGCTTCACGCCGGCCGCCGCCTCGGCGGCATTGATGATGTCGTCGCTGGCAATGTTGCCGATGACGGGGGCGGTACTGTTGGTGTGCAGCGTGACCGGGGTAGTGGCTGCTGGGCCGCGGTTGCCGGCCGCGTCGATGGCGGTGGCCGTCAGCGTGTGCTGGCCGTCAGTGGCCGGCAGCTCGGCGGCAGACAGCGTGGTGTTCCACTTGCCCTCGGCATCCACAGCCACCAGCTTGGTGGTGCCGCCGATCTTGAGCTCGACCGTGCCGTTGGCTTCGGCCGTGCCGGAAACCGCCACGCCGGCTGTCTTCTCGGCGGCAGTGATGATGTTGTCGTCGCTCACGGCGGCGATCTCGGCGCGGGCCGGTGGGGTGTTGTCGTAGGTGAGCGTCACCACAGGCAGCGCGGCGCCCTGCACGCCGTCCAGCGCACCGGACACTTCCAGCGTATTGCTGTCAGACAGGCCAGTGGCTGGCAAGTTGCCGGTGGCGGGTGTGGCGGACTGCAGGTTCACGCTCCAGTTGCCGTTGGCGTCGGCCGTGGCGGTGTAGGTGACGTTTTCGCGCTGGTCGTTGTCGGTGTCCAGCCGCAGCGTCACCACCGTGCCGGGTTTGGCCGTGCCCGAAATGGTGGGAAAGCGGTTGTTGAACGAGGTGGCCGACTTGAGCGCCAGCGGTACGTCGCCCAGGTTGGGGGCGCCAGAGGGATCACCGCCGCCGCCACCGCCGCCCGCGGCCAGAGCCACCACGGCCAGTCCGCCCGCACCGTACAGCACGGGGCGGATGGGGAATTCCTCGGTAGTCGGCTGCTCGGGAGCCTGGAAGGCGGTGTCGTAAAGCACGAAAGTGCCGTCGGAGAGCGCACCCAGGGGCTTGGTGTCCACGTCTGCCAGCACCGTGGCCTGGCTGTTTTCAGTGGTGCCCAGATTCTCCTGACCTTCTGTGCCCTGGGCGACGGCGGCGTCTTCACCACCCACGCTGACCGTACAGCGGTCGGTGGCGCTGCACACCTGGTAGTAGCCTTCCAGCGTCACCGTGGCCGGCTCGGTGCTGCCTTCCACCGGGATGTTCTCGATGATCAGGTCGTTATCCACCTGCAGCACACGCAACTTGGAGGGATCGATCGGCTGGCCGTCTGGATCCTGCAGGTTGAAGGTGCGCCCGGGAACGACCCTGAGCTTGTTGTTGCCGGGCTTGAGCTGGAGCTGCTCGACCCCGCCGTCACCCGTGCGCTGGATATTCAGTCTTGCTGCCATGATCCTGTCTTCTGTCCTGTGGTCTGACGAAGGCCGGACCGGGCGGTTCCGACATGGCCGCCTGGCGCTTGCTCACGAGGTGGCCAGGGGGGCGGGTACATGGCCCGGTGTCGCCAAGTGTCATGCAAACCGACGCTTCAATGAGACATCGGGTGCAGTCCGGCGACCGGATTCGACCATTCGTCAAAAAAAGGTGTATTGAAGCTGGCCATTGTGGCATGCACAAACCGCATTTTTTGTGTGCATCTCGTGACGGCTTGTTACGTGTATGCGCCCGTGGGCTGGATCAGGGTCTCCTTTTACGTTCCGGCATGCGCCTGGCAGCCCGGCGGCAGAAACCGCCGGATATCAAGGCTCAGAGGTGCACCAGCCCCTGCTGCAGCTCGTCCTGCGGCAGCAGGGAGGAGAGCTGTTGTGCGCTGCTGGACGTGGCCGACAGTGTCGCACCGGAAGTGGCCTGCAGCGGTGCCGACGAAGGCTCGGTCTGTGCCGGCTGCAACGAGAGGGCATCGCTGGTCGACGCCTGGACCTTCTGGATGGCGTCGCCTTCTGATCCGGTCGTCAGCCCCTTGAGGGAAAGCGTGTTGCTGCCTGCCGCCGGGGTCGTCCCGAACGGGGAGCTCTGCGACATGATCACGAAGGTGTGATCCACGGCGGAGACGTTGCCGGCCTTGTCGGTGGCCGTGATGTGGATCGATGTCTGCTTGGCGCCGATGGGGTTGCCCAAGGCCACAATCGGGGTCGGGAGGGTCCAGTTTGCCGAGTCGGGGCTCGTATCGGTCACCACGGTGTTCTGGACCTGCTTGCTGCCGTCGGCCAGCGTGAACTCCACCTGCACTGAGGCGCCGGCCTCGGTCTTGCCCGTGATCAGGAACGGCACCCCGCTCAGCACACGGTCAGTGCCGCCGGCATGCGTGTCGGTCAGCACCGGTGGCTTAGTGTCCACCACCATCGGCGTGCCGGTGCTGGGCACGGATGCGTTGCCCGCTTTGTCGGTGGCTATGGCCGTCACCAGGTGGGTACCGTCGGCTGGCAGCTCGGCGCCGGCAAAGGCCACGCTCCATTTGCCGTCGGCGCCTGCGGTGGCATCATGCGACACATTGCCGATCGTCACCTTCACCGTGCTGTTGGCTTCGGCTGTGCCGGCCAGCGTCACGCCCGCCGCCTTCTCGGCCGTGTTCACATAGTTATCGGCACCGCCGGTGAACTGGATCGTTGGTGCCGGAGGTGGTGTAGTGTCGATGGTCAGCGTCTGCGTGGCGGCCGTGGAGACGTTGCCGGCCAGGTCGCTGGCTGTGACTGACAGGGTTGCGTTGCCCGTGGCGGGCAGGGCATTGGCCGGCAGCGTCGCCGCCCAAGTACCGTCTGCACCCACCACGGTTTCCAGGCTCTGCGCGCCCAGCGTCAGCTTGATCAGGCTGTTGGCCTCGCCCTGGCCCGAGACCGCCAGCGGCTTGCCCACGGCGGCGGCGCCCAGAAGGCCCTCGGTGCCGATGGGCGAGATCGTGGGTGCTGTTGGCGCCGTGTCGTCGGCCGTTAGCTTGAAGTCGGGCATCGTGGCCGTCTTGCCGTTCAATGTTTCGGTCAGCGACATGCTGGTGGCCGTGCTTAGCCCGCCCGCGGGCAGGGCGCCCGTGGCGGGCTTCAGCGTGGCCAGGTTGGCTGACCACTTGCCGTCGGCGCCCACTGGCACGGTATAGCTGGCGTCCACCGCCGTGCCGCCACTGGCATGCACGTCGATCTTCACCGTGCCACCGGCAGTGCCCGTGCCCGTCAGCGTGGGCACCTTGCCCTTGGCCACGGACGAATGCGTCACTGTGAAGCTGGGGTCGGTGACGGACGGCGGCACCGTAGGGGTGGTGAGTGTCGCAGGTGTGGTGGGCGTGCTCGGAAGGGCAGGGGTTGCAGACGCACTGGCAGCAGGCGCTTCACTGCCACCGCCACCTCCGCCCCCGCCGCCCAGTGCCAGGCCCAGCACGGCTGCGCCGCCCAGTCCATAGATCACTGGGCGGGCCGATTCCGACAGCAGGGGAGCGGACTCGGCCGCATGGTTTGCGTCCCCTGCGGCTGCGGGGGCGGCACCATCCAACCCCTTCGCGGCGGCGTTTTCTGCGGCTGCACCATTGGCCTGGGCCAGGTCCACCAGCACGAACGAGCCGTCTGACAGTGCGCCAATGGCGGCCGTGGCTGGGGTGATGTCCACCGTGCCGGCCGTCGTTTCGGGAAGTTCCAGGTGGCAGGGCGAGCTGACGCTGCACGAGCTGTAGAAGCCCAGAAGCTCTACGGCCTGGGGCTGGTCGGCGCCTTGGGCGTCATTGGCCAGGTTGTCGACGAGAAGACCGTTGTCCAGCTGCTTGACCACGGCCTTGGCGGGCGCCTTGCCGGTGTCCTCGTCATAGAGTCGGAAAATGTCGCCAGGTCGCACGACGAGGCGAGTGGTGCCAGCCCGGAGATGGGTGCGCGAGACGGACCCGTGCGAGGAACGGGTTTCGATGACGAGTGCCATGGGATATGCGGTATGGGCCGCTCGGCGGCGGTGACAGAGCGTCCGTCGGGCTGACGTTGCCAGACTTGGACTGTCCTATTATCGCCGCGCCATGGCTGACGCGCCACTGTCGGCGCGTCCATCGATCCCGGGGTGTGTGCCGAGGCCAGAGGCTCCGGCGGGGGGCGTCAGGCGTAGTCGGCCAGCGCTGCCTTCATCTTCTTCATGGCCTGTGCCTCGATCTGGCGGATCCGCTCGGCCGACACGCCATACTCGTTGGCCAGATCCTGCAGCGTGCGTGATCCGCCTTCGTCCTCGTCGCGCAGCCAGCGCGACTGCACGATGTTGCGGCTGCGCTCGTCGAGTGTGGCCAGTGCGTTGGACAGGCCCTCGGTATGCAGCCAGTCACGCTGCCGGCTCTCGATGATCTCGGTGGGCTCGCTGCCGGGGGCGGCCAGGTAGGAGGCCGGACCGAAGCCCGTGCCTTCCTCGTCGTCGCCCTGCGGCTCTAGCGCGACCTCGTGGCCGGCCATCCGCGTTTCCATCTCGGCCACGTCCTTCTCGCGGACGTTGAGCTGTTCGGCGATGTCGGTCACGGCCTCGGGCGTCAGCGTGTCCAGGTCCTTCTTCATCGAGCGCAGGTTGAAGAACAGCTTGCGCTGAGCCTTGGTGGTAGCCACCTTGACCAGCCGCCAGTTCTTCAGAATGTACTCGTGGATCTCGGCCTTGATCCAGTGCAGCGCAAACGACACCAGCCGCACCGAGCGATCGGGGTCGAAGCGCTTGACGGCCTTCATCAGGCCGATGTTGCCTTCCTGGATGAGATCGGCGTGCGGCAGGCCGTAGCCCAGGTATTGGCGAGCCACCGACACGACCAGCCGCAGGTGGGAAGTCACCAGCGTGCGGGCAGCGTCGACGTCCTGATGCTCCTTGAAACGCCGCGCAAGGCTGGACTCCTCCTCGGCGGACAGCATGGGCATGCGATTGACCGCGGAGATGTAGGCATCCAGGTTGCCCAGTGACGGTACGGCAGGCGCAACGACACCGGTCTGGCGAGTGGCAAGTGCAACGGAGTGAGTCGTCATCGTGGCAGTTTGTTCCTGATAAATGACTAGCGGGTTAGATACTAGCACTTCCCGGTGGAGAGTGCCAACTTTTTTGCTCTCGCAAAAACTGTGGGTTGTCAAGCCCTTGTGGCTCCTGCAGAAAACGCGGGAGGGCATCGTTTCGCCGACAGGATGTGGCCTCTTGTGGAAAGGCCCCGGCAGCTGGGGCTGACGGGGCCTTCGGGGTCGATGCCGGAGCGGGCGGCCTCAGTAGGCGTTCGGGTCGCGGAACGACACCAGGATGGTCTTCAGGATGATCTTCAGGTCGAGCCGCAGCGACCAGTGCCGCAGGTACTCCAGGTCGTAGCGGATGCGCAGCTCCATCTTCTCGATGGTGTCAGTCTCGCCGCGTGCGCCGTTGACCTGGGCCAGGCCGGTGATGCCGGGCTTGACCTTGTGGCGGATCATGTAGCCCTTGATCAGCTTGCGGTAGGTCTCGTTGTGGGCCACAGCGTGGGGGCGCGGACCCACCACGCTCATGCGGCCTTGCAGGACGTTGAAGAACTGCGGCAGCTCGTCCAGCGAGGTCTTCCGAAGGAAACGGCCCACCGGCGTGATGCGGTCGTCGTTCTTGGTGGCCTGGCGCACTTCGGGGCCGTTTTCCTGCACCCGCATGGAGCGGAACTTGTAAACGTTGATCTCCGAGCCGTCCAGGCCGTAGCGGCGCTGCTTGAAGATGATGGGGCCCTTGGACGTGAGGCGGATGGCCAGCGCGATGGTGAGCGTGATGGGTAGCGTGATGACCAGCGCGATGGAGGCGATGACGATGTCTGACAGGCGCTTGAGCACGCCCGTGGTACCGTAGAACGGCGTCTCGCACACGGCCACCACCGGCAGGCCGCCCACCGAATCCACCCGTGCCTGGATCAGGTCGAACATGAAGATGTCGGGCACGAAGTAGATGGAGGCCGTGGTGTCACGCAAGTCTTCCAGCAGCTTCAGGATGCGCGGCTGCGAGGCCATGGGCAGGGCGATGAAGATCTGGTCGATCTTGTTGGCGCGCACGAACTGCGCCACCGCGCTGAAGCCACCGGCCACCGGTGCTTCCGTGACCTCGCCCAGGCGGTCCGGGGTGCGGTCGTCGAAGAAGGCCATGATGCGCGTCTGCGACAGCGGGTCGTCCTGGATGGAGCGAGCCAGCGTGCGGCCCAGGCTGTTGGCCGCCACCACGATGGCGGTCTGCTCGGGGCGCATGGAGATGACCTTGTGCAGCAGCAGGGGCGAGAGCCAGTGGCTGACGGCCTGCACGACCGGGGTGGCGATGACCCAGGTGGCCAGCACGTTCTGGTCGAACTGTCGGAGCGCGTCGATCATCAGGCCGAAGACCAGCAGCAGGCCCACCACCAGGCCCCAGCTGCCCAGCAGGTGACGCAGGTAGCCGGCCTGGTAGACCCGGAAGGGGACGCTGCCAGGGTAGCTGAGCACGAAGGTGAGGACGGCCAGCACCATTTCCTGGGCGCGCAGCGGATGGCCGGCGGCCACGGTGACCACCAGCAGGCAGGTCACGGCCAGGATGGGATCGATGACCGACTTGACCAGCGACAGGATGCTGCGGTTGCCGGTCCGGATGGGAACGATGGAAGAAGCGAAGATGGGGCTGTTCATACCGCTTGCCGGGGCGCCGGGAATGTGGCGAGCCCGGATAGGAGTCTGCTGGGGGTTATTTATACAACACCGGCCGGCTGGAGGCAGCCGTCCGATGGTAATCGGTTTGGCTCTTCTGTGTCAGGGTTCACGCAGAAGCGTCCGAGAGTCGGAGGGAACCGAGTGTCGATGGAAGCGACAGCTTTGAGAATTCGGTCAGTGTTCACACAGCAGGGGTCTGGGACTTGGCATGTTCGGCTCAATGCATTAGTGTGGGAGCAGAGCAGGACCGTCGGTGGCGGTACCATGCCCCATTCTGAGCTTTTTAAGACAGGGTAGTCATGAAAGAAATCATCGGAACACAAAAAAAAGCCGCACGGCGTCCGGCGCTGCGCGCGGCCAGTGCTGCCGTGGCAGCCATCGTCTGTGGACTGGCGGCCAGCGCTGCCCAGGCGCAGGCTCAGCTCGAAGTGCCTGATCAGGACTGGACCCCCAACGCCGAGGCCGATGTCATCAAGCTCACCGGCCGCGTCGGTGTTACGCACGATAGCAATATGTTGCGTCTGAACAACCAGTCCCAGGCCGGTATCTACAGCAACAAGAAAGCGGGTGACACTTATCTCAACGGCGCCATGGGCATCGAGTTCGACCGCCTGATCAGCCAGCAGCGGCTGCGTGCCAACGCCGAGGTCGAGGGTTTCAAGTACAAGGAATACGACGACTTTGACCACGTGGGCTACAACGTCGGCTCCACGCTCGACTGGGTCGTAGGCCGTCCGCTGTTCGGTCGCGCCGGCATCAAGCTGGACCGCCGCCAGCCCACCGTGCAGGACCGGATCTACAACCAGGCCACCAACGTCTCGGGCGACCGCAACAACATCAGCACCCAGAACCTGTTCTTCAACGCTGGTTTCCGCTTCACGCCGGCCTGGTCGGTCATCGGCGGCATTGACTACGTCCGCAGCCGCAACTCGCTGGAAGTCTACAAGGACACCGACTATGACCTGAAGTCGGCCGAAGGCGGCGTGCGTTATGCGCCGGGTACCGGCATCGAAGTCGACCTGGTCTATCGCGCCACTGACGGCGAGTACAAGTCGGCCCAGCGCTATGGCGACAATGGTGCCGCGCTGCTGTGCAACAATAACTGCCGCAAGAACGACTACGACGAGGATTCGCTGCAGGCCCGCATCCAGTACCGTCCCAGCGAGGACAGCAGCCTGGGTGGCTTCGTCGGCTACACCCGTCGTGACTACGATCAGGGCAACCGCAACTTCCGCGGTCTGACTGCTGGCTTCGACACCGAATGGGCCGTGAGCGGCGCAGTGCAGATGCGTGCCTCGCTGGGTCGCTCTATCGAGCCTGATGACGATGCCGTGACCGGCTCCTATGCCGACACCTGGTCGCTGAACTTCAGCCCCACCATCCAGGCCACCGGCAAGATCATCATCGATCCGTTCCTGCGCTACTACGACCGTCGCTACAAGGGTGACCAACTGGCTGCCGGCGAGGTCGAGCGCAAGGACAAGATCTACATGATCGGGGCCGAGGCCGACTACGAGTTCCGTCGCAACATGTTCCTCATGGCCAGCGTCTCGCATGAGAAACGCGACTCCAACCGTGCCAACCTTGACTACAAGGCCAACATCTTTGGCCTTGGCCTGAAGGTTCAGTTCTGATCCTTCCCTGCCTTGCGGCCCGGGTCAGACCCGGGCCCCGTCAAAACAGGCCCCGGTTCCTGCCGGGGCTTGGTCGTTTCCGGCACGCCTCCCATTGCACCTGCTGTCAGCTCGCCTTTGCTGGACAATCTTACGAAAGCAAGGGATATCATTCACGCTGGCGCCACAAAGGCCGGTCTAGAATCGGCGTTCACGGCCTGTTGGCCGCTTGGCGTGCCCGGGCGTTTGATTCTTGCGCGGGGCAACTCCCCTTTCCGTTCGCAGCCCTTCGGGCAAGCTGATCTCCCTTCATAGGACGGCATCCATGTTTCTTTCTCGCTTCAAGAAGTTCGTGCTGGGGCTGATGGCCCTGGCCACCATCGGTCTGGCATCGTCCCAGGCCGTGGCTCAGACCGCCCGTAGTGACTACCTGCTCGGGCCGGGCGATGTGCTGCGCATCCAGGTCTTCCAGTCCCAGGATCTAACCGTCGAGGCCCGCATCTCCGAAAGTGGCGTCATTTCCTTCCCGCTGCTGGGTGTGGTCAAGCTGGCCGGTCTGTCGCCGCAGCAGGCCGAAAACCTCATCGCCACCCGCCTGCGTGAGGGCCGCTTCCTGCAGAACCCGCAGGTCACCCTGAACGTGCTGCAGTTCCGCAGCCAGCAGGTCTCGGTGCTGGGCAACGTGGCCAACCCTGGCCGCTACCCGCTGGAGACCACCGGCATGCGCCTGTCCGAGATCCTCTCGGTGGCTGGCGGCGTCAACGAGACCGGCTCCAACAACGTGCTGCTCATGACCACCCGCAACGGCCGTCCGCAGCGTCTGGAAATCGACCTGGTCGAGATGTTCAGCACCGGCGACCTGAGCAAGGACGTGGTCCTGCAGGCTGGCGACACCATCTTCGTCAACAAGGCTCCCAACTACTACGTCTATGGCCAGGTCCAGCGTCCGGGCCAGTACGTGCTTGACCGTGGCATGACCGTGGCCCAGGCCGTTGCCAAGGGCGGTGGCCTCACCCTGCGCGGTACCGACCGTGGCATCCGTCTGCACCGTCGTGTGGGCGACCGCAACATCCAGGTGCTGGAGCCCAAGCTCGACGATCCGATCCGTCCGGACGACCTGATCTTCGTGCGCGAAAGCATCTTCTGATCGGCCTTCGGTCCGTTCCCTCCCGATGCCGGTCATACTGGTCGGCATCCTGAAAACGGCGCCTCCAGGCGTCGTTTTCTTTTTCGCCCTTACATCTCTTTCCGTTCTTGCATCGCATAACCAGACTGCTCTCACGATCTCGGAATCAGAACATTTGCCGTGTTTTCCCGACGAATGGCGTCTTTCATTCCCCGGAAGAGGCCAAATGCCAAGTCTGTCGTCGACGGCTCTCCGGACAGTGTGGTACGTTGCAGGCATTGTGGTCAGAGCCCCCGGGGCCTGGCCGCCGCTCACACCAGAAACCTCCGCGTCTGGTCGTGACCTTCGCTGGTCTTTCTCCTCTCCTTCATCACCATGTCTGCAACCCAAACCTCTTCCGTTGCCGATCGCAAGGATCTGGCCGCCCTGGCTGCCACCCACGCCAAGTGCCGCTTCTGTGGTACCCAGCTACGTCACACTGTGGCCAATCTGGGCATGTCGCCCATGGCCAATGCCATCCGCAAGCCGGAAGACCTCAACAAGATGGAGCCGTTCTTCCCGCTGCATGCATACGTCTGCAGCAACTGCTTCCTGGTGCAGCTGGAGGAGTTCCAGAGCGGCGAGGCCATCTTCTCGGACTACGCCTACTTTTCGTCTTACGTGCAGGCCATGCTGGACCACGGCAAGCGCTACGCCGACGACATGACCGAGCGCTTCAAGCTGGGGCCGAACAGCAAGGTGGTGGAGATCGCCGCCAACGACGGTTACCTGCTGCGCTGGTTCCTGCCCAAGGGCGTGCCCGTGCTGGGCGTGGAGCCCGCCGCCAACGTGGCCGAGGAAGGGCGCAAGTTGGGCATTCCCATGGAGGTGATGTTCTTCGGCCGTGAAAGCGCCCGCAAGCTGCGCGACATGGGCCATGCCGCCGACCTGATGGCCGCCAACAACGTGGTGGCCCACGTGCCCGACCTCAACGATTTCGTGGCGGGCTTCTCCATCCTGCTCAAGCCGCAGGGCGTGGCCACCTTCGAGTTCCACCACGTGCTGAACCTGCTGCAAAAGAACCAGTTCGACAACATCTACCACGAGCACTTCTGCTACCACTCCTTCCTCACCTTCAGCCGCATCCTGGCCCACCACGGCCTGTCGGTCTTCGATGTGGAAGAGATCCCCAACCACGGCGGCTCGCTGCGGGTGTACTGCCAGCCTGCCAAGACCGGCAACCAGCCCGTCAGCCCGCGTGTGGCCGAGATGGAGGCCCGCGAGCGTGCCGCCGGCCTGGACACGCTGGAGCCGTACCTGGCCCTGGAAGAGCGCATCCGCGCCAGCAAGCGCAGCTTGCTGCGCTTCGTGCTGGATGCCCACCAGCAGGGCAAGCGCATCGCCGCCTACGGTGCGCCCGCCAAGGCCGCCACGCTGCTCAACTACGCCGGCGTGCGTTCCGACTACATCGAGTACACGGTCGACCGCAACCCGCACAAGCAGAACCACTTCCTACCGGGCACCCAGATTCCCATCTACGGCCCCGAGCGCATCCTCGAGACCAAGCCCGACTACCTGGTCATCCTGGCCTGGAACCTGAAGGACGAGGTGATGAAGCAGATGAGCGCCATCCGCGAATGGGGCGGCCGCTTCGTCATCCTGGTGCCCGAAGTCCAGATCTACGACTGACCGTCGGCAGGGCAGACCATGCAAAGGCCTGCCCGCCACCCGGGCCTTCCGTCTCCTTCCCAGATCCATATCCTCGTCACCATGACCCAAGCCATCGTCGTCGAATCGGCCGCTGTCCTGGCCCGCCAGGCCGAAGGGCAAGGCGCTGCCATGCACGCCTTCTGCACGCAGCTCTACCCCATGCTGCGCAGCATCACCGGGCAGGGCGTGCGTGACACGCTGGCCGCCATTGGTCAGCACATCCCGCTCACCGTGACCGAAGTGCCCACCGGCACCAAGATCTTCGACTGGGAAGTGCCGGCCGAGTGGCAGGTGCGGGGTGCCTGGATCAAGGGGCCGGACGGGAAGAAGATCGTCGACATCGCCGAGCACAACCTGCATCTGGTCAACTACAGCGCCCCGTTCCGGGGCACGCTGTCGCTGGAAGAGCTGCGCCCGCACCTCTTCTCGCTGCCCGACCGGCCGGACTGGATTCCCTACCGTACGCAGTACTTCAAGCGGGACTGGGGCTTCTGCCTGACCGACCGCCAGCTGCAATCGCTCCAGCCGGGCAACTACGAAGTGTGCGTGGACACCGACCTGGTGCAGGGTTCGCTCACCTTCGGGGAATGCGTGCTGCCCGGCGAGAGCGCCGAGGAAGTGCTCGTCTCCACCCACGTCTGCCACCCCTCGCTGGCTAACGACAACCTGTCGGGCATCTCCACCGCCACCTGGCTGGCGAAGACGCTGGCAGCACTGCCCAAGCGCCGCTACACCTATCGCTTCGTGTTCATTCCGGCCACCATCGGCGCCATTGCCTGGCTGTCGCAGCGGCAGGACGTCACGAAGCGTGTGGCGCATGGCGTGGTCATCTCCGGCGTGGGCGATGCCGGTGACTACCACTACAAGCGCAGTCGCCGGGGCGATGCCGAGATCGACCGCATCATGGTGCTGGTGCTGGCCGAAAGTGGCGAACGGCACCACCTGCTGCCCTTCATGCCCTATGGCTACGACGAGCGACAGTTTTGCTCGCCCGGTTTCAACCTGCCCATGGGGTGCTTTTCGCGTTCCACCTACGGCAGCTACCCGCAATACCACACCTCGGCCGACAACCTGGACTTCATCCGGCCAGAGCACCTGGAGCGCTCGCTGGGCCTGCTGCTCTCGGCGCTCGGCATCGTCGAGCGCAACCTCAGCTTCAACAACCTCAGCCCCTTCGGTGAGCCCCAGCTGGGCCGACGTGGCCTGTACTCGCTCATCGGTGGTCACAACGAGGGGCAGAAGCTGCAGCTGGCGCTTCTGTGGGTGCTGAACCAGTCCGATGGCAGCAAGAGCCTCCTGGACATTGCCGAGGCAGCCGGGCTGCCCTTCGATCTGGTCCATCAGGCCGCCGAGGCGCTTCTGCATAACCAGCTGCTGGAAGTCGTTGTAAGGTAGCCGCAGATCTCGTTGTTTCGTTGCAGTCGATGCCGTAACGTTCAGAATACGCTCCGACTCTCCTATCACCTCGTCGGTCGACATCCCATGAACAGCACCCAGAAGCCGAACGTTCCCGGCATGGTGGAACGCACCTGCTTCGACAAGTCCGCAGCCCTGCGCCAGAAGGTCCACGACACTATTCCTGGCGGCGCACACACCTACGCCAAGGGCGATGACCAGTATCCCGAGCGCTCACCCGGCTTCATCGAGCGCGGCAAGGGCTGCCACATCTGGGACGTGGACGGCAACGAATTCATCGAATACGGCATGGGCCTGCGCGCCGTTACCCTCGGCCACGCCTATCCGTCCGTCATCGAGGCTGCCTACCGGCAGATGCAGCTGGGCAACAACTTCAACCGCCCGGCCCCCATCGAGCTGGAATGCGCCCAGATGTTGCAGTCACTGGTGCCCAGCGCCGAGATGGTCAAGTTCGCCAAGGACGGCTCCACGGTGCTGACCGCCGCGCTGAAGCTGGCCCGCGCTTACACCGGCCGTGACCTGGTGGCTATCTGCAGCAACAGCCCCTTCTTCTCGTACAACGACTGGTTCATCGGTACCACCGCCATGGACGGCGGCGTCTCGCGCGTGGAAGTGGAGCTCACCGTCAAGTTCAACTACAACGACATCGACAGCCTGCAGAAGCTCTTCGACCAGTACCCGGGGCGCATCGCCATGGTGCTGCTGGAGCCCGCCCGCACCGAAGAACCCAAGGACGGCTTCCTGCAGAAGGTCATCGACTTGGCGCACCGCAACGGTGCCCTGGTCACGCTGGACGAGACCATTAGCGGTTTCCGCTTCCACCAGGGCGGTGCACAGACGTTGTATGGCGTCACGCCCGACCTGTCGTGCTTCGGCAAGGCGCTGGCCAACGGCTTCTCGCTGTCGGCGCTCACCGGCAAGCGTGAAGTGATGGAACTGGGCGGCCTTTTCCACGACAAGGCGCGCGTCTTCCTGCTGTCCACCACCCACGGCGCCGAAGGTCCCAGCCTGGCTGCCGCCATCGAAACCATGCGCATCTATCGCGACGAGCCGGTCATCGAGCACCTCTACCACGTGGGCGAGCGCCTGCGCACCGGCATCGAGCAGGTCACGGCGGATCTGGGCGTCAGCGAATACCTGTCGGTGGCCGGCCGGGGATGCAACCTGCTGTATTCCACACACGACCACGAGCACAAGCCCTCGCAGCCGTTCCGCACCCTGTTCATGCAGGAACTCATCCGCTGGGGCGTGCTGGCTCCCAGCTTCATCGTCAGCTACTCGCACAGCGAGGCCGACATCGACTACACCATCGAGGCCTTCAGCCGGGCCGCCAAGGTCTACAAGAAGGCCCTGGAAGCCGGCAGCACTGATGGCCTGCTCATCGGCGCACCCACCAAGGTGGTCTACCGCCGCTATAACTGATGTCCGTGCCCATGCGTCATCCAGATGACGCATGAAAAACAGAAGGCCCGGCCTGCCATGCAGTACCGGGCCTTTCGTTTTCAGGCTTGCAGGCAGGTGTGGCCTGACGGCCTGCCGACAACCTGCGGGCCGTCAGGCCGAGGCTGGCTCCAGGTACATCTTCTGGATATCCGGCGGCAGATGCTCCAGCGTGGTGCCCTGCAGGTAGTCGTTGATCGGCGAGCCCGTGCAGCGCGAATCCACGTTGGGTGCACCGTCACGCGCACGCAGATCCTTGCGGTTCACCACCCGGAAATCGATCGAGAAGCGCGTCTCGCCCGTCTGGTTCGGAATGGACGAATGCAGGTGCGCCGCGGCAAACAGCAGCATGCCGCCCGGCGGCGTCACCACCGTCACGTTCGGCTCCAGCTTGATGTCTTCCTGTAGCTTGGGCTGCGGCCGCGTGTCCTTGTTCACGTGCGTGACCGCATTGAAGCGCTGCGTGGCGTTCCATTCCTGGTAGTTGTAGATCTCGGAGTTGTTCGGCGTTTCGCGCGCGAACCACTCCGGATGGAAGGTCATGGCGTTGCCACCGTTCACCTCGACGATCGGAATCCACCAGTTGATCTGGCACATCGGTGCTGAATACCACGTGTCGCGGTGCGCATGGAAAGCATAGGCAATGCCGCTGGTAAGGTAATTGTGGCTGGTGGGCGTGCGCATGCGCGGCACGTCGAAATAGGTCTCTTCCAGATCACAGCCGATGTACTCCATCATCTTCGGGATGATGCGCTTGCACTCGGGATGATGAATGAAGGCCGGCTTGAGCTTCGAGAGGATCTCGGCAAATTTCTCCACCGGATAGTGATCCTGCGCCGTGCGCGGATCCAGCCCGGGAAAGGCCTCGGCAATCAGCTTGCGGGCCAGCTCGATCAGCGCCAGCGAATGCTCGTTGGCGGAATACACGAACAGGTCGCCGTCGTAGATCATCTTGCGGCGGCTGTCGTCGTCGATCTTCCGGTCAAAGTAGATAGTGGTCATGAGGGCATTCCGTTGCAATTCACACAATGCCCAAATTCTATTCTTGACGTCCTTGGTATTATTTGTTACTTCATGTACAGCCCTGTCAATAGCAAAGCAATACTTGAATATTTACTGCTAACCTATTGATGAAAAAGCGTCTATCCGTGCTGTCAGCCTTGCATCAGCATGGACAGCCGATGTCCGTGAGTGCAAACGGGTATCAAACTGGAAACTTTCGGCAGGGCAGTGGAGCATCCTGCCAAAGAAAAAGGGCGGTATGCCCGCCCCTTTCTCTCACGCAACGGCAGCCCGGCTGCTTACCAGGACTTCCAGGGCGCCTTGCCCGAAGTCCACAGCTCTTCCAGCACGTGCTTGTCGCGCAGCGTGTCCATCGGCTGCCAGAAGCCAGTGTGACGCCAGGCGTGTAGCTGGCCATCGGCAGACAGCGAACGCATCGGCTCCTGCTCGAACACCGAATCGTCACCGTCGATGCGGTCCAGCACCTTGCGGTCCAGCACGAAGAAGCCACCGTTGATCCAGGCGCCGTCGCCCTGCGGCTTTTCCATAAACGCATCGATCAGCGTCTGGTCGGCCTGCAGGCTGAACGCGCCGAAGCGGCCCGGGGGCTGCACGGCCGTCACCGTGGCTTCCTTGCCATGCTTACGGTGGAACTCGATGGTGGCGGTGATGTCGACGTTGCTCACCCCGTCACCATACGTGCAAAGGAAGGTGTCGCCCTTCACATACTTGGCAGCCCGCTTGATGCGGCCACCCGTCATCGAATCCTGACCCGTCTCAACCAGCGTCACCGACCACGGCTCGGACTCGTTGCGGTGGATCTGCATCTCGTTCGTGCCCAGATTGAACGTGACGTCCGCACGCGAGATGGCGTATTCGTGGAAATACTGTTTGATGACGTGGCTCTTGTAGCCACAGCAGATCACGAAGTCATTGATGCCGTGCGAGGCATAGATCTTCATGATGTGCCAGAGAATGGGCTGCCCGCCGATCTCGACCATCGGCTTGGGGCGTACCGCGCTTTCTTCGCTGATCCGGGTGCCGAAGCCGCCGGCAAGAATGACCGCTTGCATGGTGAGCGTAGTCCTCGTTTGTCGATGCAAGCGAAATGGTCGCCTGTCACCGCGAGGGCGTCAACCAAAAGCGACACACTTCCGCCGGAATGCAGCCAGAAAGCGATGAAATGCGTACTCAGTCCAGAAGCGCCGTGGCGAACTCTCGTGCGCTGAACGCCTGCAGGTCTTCCACTCCTTCGCCTACACCGATGAAGTACACCGGCAGCGGGTTTTCGCGCCGCGTGTGCGCCAGGGCTGCGATCGCACCGCCCTTGGCCGTCCCGTCCAGCTTTGTCACGACCAGCCCCGTTAGCTGCACCGCCTCGTCGAAGGCTTGCACCTGCGCCAGCATGTTCTGGCCGGTATTGCCGTCCAGCACCAGCAGCACCTCGTGCGGCGCATCGTCCATCGCCTTGCCGATCACCCGACGGATCTTCTTCAGCTCGTCCATCAGGTGACGTTGCGTAGGCAGCCGGCCGGCCGTGTCCACCATCACCACGTCCACCTTGCGTGCCTGTCCGGCCTTGATTGCATCGAAAGCCACCGCGGCCGGATCGCCTCCCTCGTTGGCAATCACATGCACCTGGTTGCGCTCGCCCCAGCGCGCCAGCTGCTCGCGCGCCGCCGCCCGGAACGTATCGCCTGCCGCCAGCAGCACCGACTGATCGATCTGGTGCAGATGGCGCGCCAGCTTGCCGATCGAAGTTGTCTTGCCGGCCCCGTTCACCCCGGTGATCATCATCACCAGCGGATCGGCACGGTCCACGTCGATCGGCTTCTCCAGCGGCGCCAGAAGCTCCGTCAGGATGTCGATCAGCGCCGTCTTCAGCGTCGCCGCATCGTTGATCCGGTCGCGCCGTGCCCGCTCGCGCAGCTCGTCCAGCAGCCACGTTGTCGTGCCATAGCCCGTGTCGCTGGCCAGCAGCGCCGTCTCCAGCTCCTCGTACAGCGTCTCGTCGATGCGGTTGCGGCTGAAGATGCTGCCCAGCTGCGAGCGCGTGCG
>CALIXC010000018.1 GCA_938046755.1 uncultured Lautropia sp.
CAACGGCAATCGGAGATGCTACGACTACTATTACACTGGCCTATGAGAGATCGGGGCAAGTTTTGCGGGAGTTGCAGTATCCGATAAACGTGCGCCTTAGTTGAATTAGCTCTCCTGCTGTAACGACCCAGTGAATTTTTCGATTACCCACATCCGAGCCGAGATCGAACGACAGGTGGTAGGCTTGACCCATGATGGGCACGGGACTACAGGGGTCCAGCGCCCCGGGATGCGGAGGTGGCATCAATAGGAGCACAAGATCGATCAACGGAAAGCCCAGGGATGGATGTGGGCAGGGAGTGGGTTGCTGAGGAGGTATCTGGCTGCCGGCTTGCAGATCGTCGGCTCGGAGACAGGCTGCACAACCTGATGGGGAGCTTGGGCGCGCAGGTTGGAAGCATAATCCCCACGGCGTGTGAAGACTGGGCCAGCATCAAGGCTGCCTACCGGTTCCTGTCCAACGACAGGGTAGATGAACATGCCATTCTGTCCGGGTACATGGAGGCAACAGCAAGGCGGATTCGGGCAGCGGATGGTCCGATACTGATTCTGCATGACACGACAGAGTTTTCGTACCATCGGGACAGTCCTGAAGCCATTGGGTACCTGGATGACGTGCCATCAGGCCACAAGGATGCCAAGGGCAGGCAAAGCCGCTACCGTGTATGTGGATTTCTGATGCATTCAAGCCTGGCCATCACCCAGCATGGGCTGCCGCTGGGGCTGTGTGCCGTCAAGTTCTGGAGTCGCAAGCAGGTAAGCGACCAGCCATCTACACGGTTCAGCGCCTCCAGACGCCAAAACAGGTGCCCACTTGATTCAGGTGGACACCTGTTCTGGCGTCTGAGCGGTAAAACTATGGATATACGCAGCGCGGCTATGTGGCGTCGTCCGGCGATGCTGCGGCCGGCGCGTCCTGCTTTACCGCCGGCTCCCACCGGTGCGGCAGCAGCTCACCGATCCGACTCATGGGCTGCGTCGGCAGCCGCGTCAGAACATCGGTCAGGTATGCCAGCGGATCGTGCCCGTTGAGTTTCGCTGTCTGGATCAGGCTCATGATGGCCGCCGCACGCTGGCCAGCCCGCAGCGAGCCGGTGAACAGCCAGTTGTGACGGCCCACGGCCACCGGCCGCAGCTGCCGCTCGGCGTGCGTGTTGTCCATGGGCAGCCGCCCGTCATCCAGAAAGCGCATCAATGCGGCCTGGCGTTTGAGGCTGTAGTCGATGGCTTTGGCCAGTTTGGTGCCGTTGGCCACCTTCTGCCGTTGCAGGCCCAGCCAGGTGAAGAAAGCATCGATCTGGGGTTTGAGTTCCCGCTGCCGCAGTGCGGTGCGCTGCTCGATGTCCAGATCGCGGATCCTTGCCTCGAAGGCGTAGAACGATTTGATGTAACCCAGCGCCTCTTCAGCCATCGGGCTTTCGCTGTGGACCCAATGATCATGGAACCTGCGCCGGGCGTGCGCCATGCAGCCCACCTCGGTGATGCCCTGCCGGAATCCCTTCTTGTAGCCGCCAAAGTCATCGCAGACCAGGGCGCCCTTCCAGTCGTCCAGAAAGCCCCGGGCATTCTCGCCGGCCCGGTTGTCGCTGAAGTGGTAGACCACCGCCCGGATGGCCTCTTTCTCCCCAGGCACGAAGGTCCACAGCCAGCCCTTGCCAGCCTTCCTGCCCTCTTTGGGGACAGTCAGAATCCTGATGGGGGTTTCGTCGGCGTGCAGAACGCCCTGTTCGAGCAATTCCCTGCGCAGGGCATCCACGAGCGGTTGCAGCGCCACGCCACACTGACCCACCCAGCTGCCCAGCGTGGAACGGGCAATCGTCAGGCCCGCCCGGCCATAGATGGCTTCCTGGCGGTACAGCGGCAGGTGGTCGCCATACTTGCTGACCAGCACGTGCGCCAGCAGCCCCGGGGTGGCGATCCCCTTGTCGATGATGCACGGCGGCATCGGCGCCTGCTCGATGCGTTCGCAGTTCGGGCAGGCCCAGATGCCACGCTTGTGGTGCTCGACGAAGAAGGTACCCGGGACGTAACCCAGTTTCCTGCTCTCGTCATCGCGCACGTGTTTGAGCGCGCAGCCACAGGGGCAGCTCCTGTTGGCCGGATCGTGACGGATTTCGGTGTGTGGCAGCCCCAGTGGCAGGGGCTGCCGTTTGGGCTGGCGACGGGACTGCTTTTCTTCGCGGGGTGCCGATCTGGAGAGCTGTGTCTCGACCGCGGCCAGATCCTCGTCGATGGCCTCTTCGAACAGCAGTCCCTGGATGCCGGCGAGCTTCTCGCTCTTTTTGCCGAAGCGGATGCGACGCAGGTACGCCAGCTCGTACTTGAGCTTCTCGTTCTCGACCGTGGTGAAGCGGATTTTTTCGTCGCGCCGAGCCAGTTCCCGCTGTTGCTGTTCGAGAATTTGCTGCTTCTGGCACAGATCGCCCGCCTGTTGCTGCAGTTGCTGCATCAGCGAGGCGGTGAACTCGCGCAGCTGCTGCGCATCCATGTGCGCGATGTCAGCGGTGAGTTCTGCAGGGGAAGCGGGCCGGTTCATGGGGCACAGTATGCCGGTGTTGGCCGCTGCCTGCCATCGGGAGATTTCCCGGTTGCCCGCGGGGCAAATCCATGAGTGAGACGGTCACGATCACCGGAATCACCGGTCACGATGCCGGAATGACCGGCCACATTGACCGGAACCGGTGCCGAATCCCTGAATCAGGCTGCGGTGATGATGCCCGCCGACCGGGGCAGCTGCCATGGCAATCCCAGTACCAGGGCCTGCAGCTGCTGCTCGCTGATCTGCAGATGGGGCTCATCGCCGGCAGGCCATCTGAACAGGCCCTCGTTGAGACGACGGGCTGCCAGCCAGATGCCCACGCCATCATGCACCAGAACCTTGAGCCGGTTGGCGCGACGGTTGGCAAAGACGTAGGCGTGATGCGGGTGGGCTGCGCCGAAGACGCGAACGACGCGAACCAGCATCGAATCCATGCCGGCACGCATGTCGGCTGGCTCCACGGCCAGCCAGATGGCATCGATGCGGATCATGCCAGCACCTGCCTGACCCAGGCGGCCGAGTCCTGTGCATGGCTGATCGGCCAGTGGATGGAAAGCTCGGTACCACCCCGTTTGAGTTCGATGCGCAGCCCGGGATCGGCGCTGGCACGCTCCGTGCATGACTGGTGGTTGCCCGGTGCGCGAGGCGTTGCTGCATTCGCGGCGGAAGCCGATGATGACGAAGCCAGCATCAGCGGGACGAAATGATCAGCGGCGGCGGCTGCATCGGCAGCAGAAGGGGCAGTTGTGCCTCGGCCGGCCTCCTGGCGGTAATTGCGCAGCCACTTGCGCAGCAGACTGGGACTGATGTCATGCTGCTGCGCAATGTGCGGCAGCGATTCTCCGGAGTGCAGGCACTGGGCGGCAACCTCGGCCTTGAAGGCCCTGGTGAAGCTGCGACGCGTACGGCCAGCGGGTAACGCGGTGTTGATGAACATGGCGACCTCCTCTGTGAAAGGGGGTCACTATCGCCTGTGGGCTATGTGGCGTTCAAGATGTAGATCACCGCGCGTTTACCGATGAACAACGCAACCGCAGGTTGTCGAGGATGCGATGCCGTGTTGAGCACGTG
>CALIXC010000019.1 GCA_938046755.1 uncultured Lautropia sp.
AAGGAAGGCCAGGTGGCCACCGTGGCGCTGATCGACAAAGGCAGCGTGGTGGTAGCCATGATCCTGGCCTGGATCCTGCTGCGCGAGGCCATCACCCCGCGCATGGCGATCGGCGCGACGCTGATCGTGTCGGGGCTGCTGGTGATGGTGCGCCGGTAAGGCGCAACATGTCCTGCATCCTGTCTGGTGGGCGCGTCTGCTCGTGGGGCTTATTCAGATGATCCCTTGAGTGCCGACTGCATCGGGTTGCCGTTCATGAACAGATACGGGTTGCTGCCCTTGGGTGCATCGGATTGCGGCACTAGATAGCGGCCCGTATCCGGGTCGTATTCACCCCGCTTCGTGAAATGCAGCCCGGTGGTCGGATCTGCCCAGTGACCGGGGAAGCGCAGGGCCGGATCTGCCATTCGACGCTCGGCATCCGGCAGCGTTTGCGGCTGCCATTTCAGCGCACTGGGGTAGGGCATATCGGGCAGCGCCTCGCCAAAGGGGCCAAACAGCTGGCTCCAGCTCAGCGTGTTGCGTGGCGTGATGGCGGCATAGGGCAGGCCGCGTGGATCGATCAGGATCCAGCGCACGTCATGGGTCTTGTCTGCCTTTAGTGCATCGATCATCAGCAACGGCATACCTTGATGGTGCCACCAGCTGCGCATCAACGGGCGCTGCGTACCGATCTCGGCGTGCAACAGACCATCCTGATAGTCGTAGAAGGTCCATTGCTTTCCTTCTCGACGTGCCACCCGTTCACCGCGGTGGTTGTAGCTGTACTGGATGCTGCGACCATCCTTGTGGGTCATCGACAGGATCTGGCCGCCCGGGTGCCAGCGCAGCTTCCAGCCGTTCCATGCCAGCGGCCGGCCGGCCGCGTCGTAGGGAACGTTCTGGTAACGGTGGGTGCCCGGCAGGAAGGCGGCTTTCCGGCTGCGGTCGGCTGATTTCCCCTGCAGCGCAGGCTGATGCGTCCAGGCCGAGGCGATGCGGTTGCCACGGTCGTCATGGCGGTATTGCCACTGACTTTCGCCGATGGTGGCTGCTCCGATGCGCAGCCGTTCGACAAGTTCCTTCTTGTCGGGAGATTGCAATCTGACCCGCGTCAGATACCCCTGCTCGTCGTATTCCGGGAACTGACGCTGCAGCAGCGTGTCGTACAGGCGCCAGCGTCCATTTTCATCGTAGCGAATGCGGGTCTGGTTCAGGATACTGTCGAATGAGGGGGCGCTTGCAAGAATGGCCGTCACACCTCCGGTCACATGTCCGCGAGAATCGAAAGAGAACTGCTCCATCAAACCGCTGGCAAGCATGGTGACACGCTGCGGGCCGTTCTTGCCGCTGCCGCTGTTGGAGTACAGGGGGCCATCGAGCCCTGCGGGCAGCTGGAAATTGGCGGCATGCACGTCAAAGGCACCATCCGAATAGGCTTTGACACGAAGCGCTGCCCCGTTGGGCAGCATGATTCCGCTGGGGCGTGCATCCCGGCTGCTGTTGGATGGTTCGTACTGGAAGCGCGTGACGAAGATCTGATTCTTGCCCGAATCAACGGGATGGATTTCGACCGTGCGTGCAATCAGCCGGCCGTGGGCATCGTATTCCATCCGCTCGGTCATCGAGGGTGATTCGACCTTGACCAGCTGATTGCCCTGGTAATGGTAGGTCGTGGTTTCGGAAAACCCCTGCTTGTCGGACAGGCGCTTTTCGATCATGCGGCCCTGATTGTCGTACTGGATCTCCAGGCGGGCGCCGGTGGCGTCGATCTCGCGGATCGGTCGGCCAGCCTCGTCGAAGAAGAGCTGGCTGGTACCGGCATCGGCAGATTTCATTTCCACCATTTTTGCTGCCTTGGGCTCCGCGGCAGACGCGGAATGGGGCGAGGTCAGCGATGCGGCAGACAGCCCCAGTGAGAAGACGGCCAGCAGGGTGGCGTACAGGGGAGAGTGGTTGCAGGCGGCAGGCGTTTTCATGGCGACAGACACCGTGAAGAGGATGGAGCGGGGTTCGCTCACTGTGCGCCTGAAGTCGAGAAGTCGCCATCCATCGAACGGATGGACGGCATGGGCCGGATGGATGAGCGGCTGGCGAGGGCTACCCGAACGCGTTCTAGGTCTGCCGACCGCACTTGCTACCGATGAGCCGCTACCAGCGCCGCGCTGCCCAGGCCACCCACGCCGGCGATGCAGGCCAGGCCTATCCGTGGATGGCGGGGCATGGCGGTAGCCTCCGTGCCCGGCATGTCTGGACAGACCGGATGGGTTGAAGCGGATGATGCGGTCGGAATCGCTGAGCTCTCTGACGTGGCCGATGTCGTCGAGGCGGTGCAAGGGGCGACACCGGTTGAATGCAGTCGGGCCAGCAGCTCTACCAGCGCAATGGCGCCCGAGGCGCCGATGGGGTGGCCGCGTGCTAGTCCGCCACCCCAGGTGTTGAGGCGCGCAGGGTCCAGCCCTTGGGATTGCAGGGCCTGCTGGAAGGCCAGACCCTGTACGGCAAAGGCGTCGTGCAGTTCGACGGCGTGCAGAGCGTCGGGGGACAGCCGATGGCATTGCAATAGGGCCTCCGCGGCGGCCAGCGCGCCGGCTAGCGGGTTCTCGGGGTCAGTGCCCAGGCTGAGCCCGCCGAGCCAATGGCTGGCGGGCGTGATGCCGCGCCGGGCGCAGAATTCCGCCGACGCCATGAGCACGAGCGCGGCGCCATCGGCCTGCGGGGAGATGGCCAGACGGCTGAGGGCACAGTCAGGTTCGGATGCTGCCGGGCTGTGGGTATCGGTTGGTACAGCGGTGGTGTTGAGAAATGATGAGGCCGGCATCGACAGGTCTGACGCGGAGCGGATGTCTTCGGTGACAGCCATGTCGGATGGGGAGCCCGGAAGGAAAATTTTGTCTGATCGTGGACGGACGGGACGTGCCGCCACCGGCATTCGCGATGCCTGGCGCTCGGTCAGCAGCCGGGGATAGGCATCGTGCACCAGACCTTCCAGGGGCAGGATGGCGGACGGCGTGCGGGCGGGGCGTACTGCCGTGGCACGGACAGCGCGAGCGTGGCTGTCGCGGGCGTATGCATCCTGCTGGTGGCGTGTGAATCCGTAGCGGGCGGCGTAGTCGGCAGCGGCCTGCAGTGGATCGGGATCACGTTTCGGCCACGGGGTGAAGGCGGGGCGTTCGTAGGGAATGGCGGCCTGGGTGGCGTCCATGGGCCGGTGCTGGCGGATGGGGGATCGGGTCCAGGCTTCGGCGCCACCGGCGATGACGACGTCGGACTGACCCGACAGGATGCGCACTGCCGCCAGGTTGATCGCGTCCAGTCCCGAGCAGCACTGGGTGTCGACCGAGAAGGTGGCGCAGCGTTGTGATAGGTTGGCTGCCAGTGCCGTCATGCGTGCAGGGTTGCCGCCAGCGCCCAGCGCATTGCCCAGGATCAGGGTGTCCACCGCCTCCGGCGGCAGCCCGACCGTTTGCAGCAGATGCAGCACCAGGGGCGCGGCCAGCGTGTGTGGTGTGTGATTGCGCAGCGCGCCATGACGCGGTGCGACCGGGGTACGGCACCCGGCCAGGAGCGGAACGGGCAGAGGGGACAGCATCAGGGGCGAGCTCGGGTGGCGCCTTCCAGCGCTTGGCGGAGGGCGGCCAGATCGGTCTTGCCGCTGGCGGTCATTGGCCATCTGCCCTGCCAGCGCCACCAGTGGCGCGGCACCTTGTAGGACTCCAGTGTCTGATGGCACCAGGCCACCAGGTCGGCGGGAGCAGGCGTCATGGACACAAGTGCCGGTGCTTCGACCTCGGTGCTGCCGGTCATGGAAGGGGCGTGGCTGCTGTCATCGGATGGACGCATCAGCACTGCATGCACCACCTGACCGCGCTGCGGATCGGGCAGACCCAGCACCGCGGCCTGGGAGATGTCCGGATGGGCCATCAGACGGGCCTCGACCTCTTCGGGGAACAGGTTCCGGGCTTGGGTGACGATCATGCGGTTCTCTCGGCCCACCAGATACAGGTTGCCCTGGGCATCCTGCCACCCGATGTCGCGCACGGTCAGCCATTCGCCCACGCGGCGGGCTGCCGTGGCGTCCTGGCCGTTCACGTAGTCGATGAACAGCATGGGGCTGCGAACCCAGATGAGACTGGGCTGGGGACGGCTTGAGGGAACTGCGTGATCCTCCTGTGTGGGGGGCGATGCCTTGCCGGAGGGGGCAGACGAGGCAGTGGGCGTAGCAGGCGATGGGGTGGAAGATGAGGGCAAACCGGCGGGTGACGAGAAGGGCGAAAACCGGCGCGAAACGGTGGCTGGAGCTGCGGGTGATGGGAGTGGCATGGAACCGCCCGTTCCATGGGGGCCGTTGCCGGAGCCGGATGCCGGGGGCAGGGTGTCGGCCGGGCCGATGTGGACCTGCACGTTGCCGAAGGGGCGGCCGACCGCCTGGGGCGGGGCGTCGGGTGTGGCCTGCATCCAGCTCACGTAGCTGGTTTCCGAGGCGCCATAGAAGGTGATGATGCGTGCCTGTGGAAACAGCGCCTGAAGCGGCGCGGTGTTCTCGTGGGCCCAGCGTGCGCCGCTGATCAGCAGCAGCTTCAGCTGCGGGATGGGGCCGATCCGACGCCGGCGTGCGGCTGTCAGCAGCATCAGCAGCTGGCTGGGCACGCTGACCATGACCGGGCAGCTGCCGTCGGCCAGCGTGGCCAGGGTTCGGCCGGCCGAGAAGCGGCTCTGCAGCGAGGTGCCGCCACCGCTCCAGAGTCCCAGCAGTGCGCCGAACAGGAAGAGCGAGTGCGACATCCGCCCCGGGGCCAGCACGCGGCCGCCGGCCACCGGGCCGAAGGTCTCCAGGGTGATGCGGAAGGTCTCCGCCCATGAGTGATGGTGGCGCCGGAAGCCCTTGGGCAGCCCCGTGCTACCAGAGGTGAAGCCGATGTAGAAGGGCGTTTCCGGCGTGGGAGGCGGGCTAGGGGCCGGGGACTGGTCGCCCATGTCGCGCAGTGCTGCCTCCATGCGGGCATGGACCTCGGTGGGCCAGTCCGGGTCGGCCACGGCCGCGCAGCGCCCGGTGCGGATGACGGCCAGGAAATCGATCAGCAATGCCAGCGGATCGGCGGTGCTGGTGAGCAGCACGTTGTTGCCGAGGGGGCGGCCGGTGGGCGCCGCGCCCCGTTCTTTGACGGCCGCCAGAAGCTGGCCGAAATCCAGCTGCCGGGCATGGCTGCCATGGGCATCCTGGATGATGGCCGGCCAATCGGGATGTTCACGGGCCCAGCGCAGCAGCGGGCCATGGACCAGATCGGCAGGATCAACGGGGAGGACCTGGTTCAACGGTGTGCGGTGCGGCTTTCGCTGCCCGGGAAGGGCCAGTCGGGCAGGGCGCGCGCGACGGTGTGGACGATGAGGGCGCACAGCAGCGCCTTGATGGTGTCGCCGGGCACGAAGGCCATATCGGCCAGGAAGGCCTTGTCGAAGGTCATGTCGGCGAAGATGGTCAGGCCGATGATGCCCGTGAGGTGCAGGAATACGAGCCCGCCGGCCATGGAGGCGATGAAGGCGTTGGCAGCCATCCGTCCGGCGGTGCGGGCACGTGGCAGCATCAGCATCATCCAGCCGATGACGAAGGCTGCCGGTGCATAGCCGTACAGGTAGCCGGCTGACGGCGCCATGAACGGGGCCAGGCCACCCCGGCCACCGGAAAGCACCGGCAGGCCCAGTGCTGCAGCCACGACGAACAGCAGCACTGCCTGGAAGCCGCGCCAGGGGCCCAGCAGGGCGCCGGCCAGCATGATGCCCAGCGACTGGGCGGTGATGGGGACGCCGAAGGGCAGGTCGATCTTGGGAATGAGGCCCAGTACCGCCAGCAGGGCGGCAAAGAGGGCAACTTGCGAGATGTGCTGCGCACTCTGGCGCGACAGGGTTCGGTCCATGAATGAGGAGATGTCTGTCAGAAAAGGAGGTCTTTATGAGAAACAGGATGCAAAAATTCATCGGCGGTCTTTTCACGGCGGCTTGGATTGCCTCTCTGCCGCTGACCGCAGGGGCGGATGCTGTCATTCTGCACACGAACGACGTGCATTGCGGCGTCGCAAGGAACATCCATATCGCTGCCGTCACGCAGTACAAGCACGACTTGCAGAAGGAGAATCCAGCGGTCATTCTCGTCGATGCGGGCGATGCGGTGCAGGGAGAGCCGCTCGGCAGCCTCTCGCGCGGCGCGGCGCTCATCCGCATCATGAACCGTGCCGACTACGATTTCGCCATCCCCGGCAACCACGAGTACGATTTTGGCATGGATCGCTTCCTGGAGCTTGCATCGCAGCTCAAGTGCGGCTACTATAGCTGCAATTTCATCGACAAGAGGACGAATCAGCCTGTATTCAAGACACATAAGATCGTCACGCTCGACGGCAAAAGAATCGCACTGATCGGCGTGACGACACCGGAAACGATTGTCTCGTCGTCGCCGAAGGAGTTTCAGGATGAGAATGGCAAGTTCGTCTATAGCTTCCTCGAAGATGAGGACGGCTCGAAGCTCTATGAGGGGATTCAGAAGACGGTCGATGAAGCGCGCGCGGAGGGAGCCCAGTACGTCATGCTCGTCGCCCATCTGGGTACGACGGGCGCCGTTCCCGTTTGGTCGAGCGGCGCCGTGGCTGCGCATACGAGCGGCATCGACGTCATCATCGACGGACATTCGCATGAGCAATATACGCGCGTCGACAAGAACAAGGATGGCAAGGACGTCCTCGTCGAGCAGACGGGCACGAAGCTTGCGAGCGTCGGCAAGATCACCATCCATGACGACGGCACGATCACGGGCGAACTCGTCAAGGGGCTGACGGCGGTCGATGCCGATGTCAAGCGGCTTGTCGATGAGGAACTCGCGCAGGTGGAGAGGCAGCTTGCCAAGCCTGTCGGCACGACGACCGTTGACCTCGTGACCGATGTCGACGGTGAATACCGCGTGCGCAGCGGCGAGACGAATCTCGGCGATTTTGTTGCAGATGCATTTCGCGCCTCGGTTCATGCTGATGTGGCGCTCGTCAATGGCGGCGGTTTTCGTGAGCCGATCTCGACAGGAAAAGTGACGTATAAGACGCTCGCAGCGCTGTTCCCCTTTACGAACAACCTTGTCGTCAGAAGTGTCACGGGGCAGCAGCTTCTCGATGCGCTCGAAATGGGGGCGGCAAAGTATCCCGAAGAATCCGGCGGCTTTTTCCATGTTTCAGGAATCACCTACACTATTGATGCGCGTGTGCCGTCTTCGGTGGTTCAAAATGAGCAGGGCGGTTTTGTTCGTGTCGATGGAGCTTATCGCGTCAAGGATGTCATGGTCGGCGGCGTGCCGCTCGACTTGACAGAGGATTATACGGTCGTCAGCAATTCCTACATCATGAGGAACGGCGGCAACGGCATGACGATGTTCGACGGCACGCCGCTTCTGCGTGACACGGCGTTCTCCGACATCGACGCGATTGCCGACTACGTCAAAGAACAGGGCGGCGTCGTCGGCGAGGGCTACGAGAATCCTGCCGGCGCGGGGCGCATCACGATCCTTGAGTGAAGAGGAAAGAATTTGCCGTTTTAGAAAACGTCGCTTTTCAAGGACTGCCGTACGGAATGTGCGGCAGTTTTCTTTTGTGCGCTTCCTTACCGGTGGCGCGGTGCGCTTCTCTGTGATATACTATAGGAATCGTTGCATTTATCCGTGCTTCCTATCGTGCAGGGAAGGGAAAGGGGCGTTGGTCTTGTCAGAAAAGCGAAGCGGCATGTGGTGCGGCGCAATTCTTTTCTTTCTGTGCGGCTTGTTCTTCTGCTGCTCCCATACGGCGTCGGCGGGTCGCGTGATCGACTTTCAGGGCGCAGGGAAGGCGCAGAGGGAGGCGGCGTCCAAAGAGGCGAAGCAGGAGAAGGCGCACGCATCTTCGCAGGAGATTCGCGTGGGGCTGTTCCTCGGGCAGAAGAGCGTGCTCATCTCGTCGGACGCCGGATTTTCCATCGTCGAGGACGGAAGCGGCAAGGTGCTGACGACGATCGCGCCGAATGCCGCCATCAAGCTGGAGGGCGGCGGGGCGGGAATCTTCCTCGATGGCAAGCGCCTCTCCGGCGCATCCCTGCGCCTTGTGCCGCAGCGTGCCGAGGGCGTCTTTCAAATCGGCGCCGGGCATTATCGCGGCAGTTTCTTCGTGCGCGTCGAGAGCAAGGGGCTTGACCTCATCGAGCAGCTTTCTCTTGACGACTATGTGAACGGCGTGCTCGCCGAGGAGATGCCCGCTTCGTGGCATATAGAAGCCTTGAAGGCGCAGGCGGTGGCGGCGCGAACCTATGCCCTTCGCAGCAAGGGACGCCATCGGTCGGAAG
>CALIXC010000020.1 GCA_938046755.1 uncultured Lautropia sp.
CCACGAAACGGCCGCTGGCATCCTGCAGCGTCATGCGCGCCGCGGCATCCATGGGCGGCTTGGGCGGCACACCCGGCCATCCGGGCCCCGCTGCCGGCGCTGGCGACATGCCGGGATGCACATCTCCACCGTCGACCAGCACGTCCAGCAGGGACTCCTCGGCCGGCGGCGACAGCTCACCAGCGCGGGCCTCCGGCGGCCAGAAGGACCCCTTCGTGCCTCCCGGGGCCGGGCGGGCCGACTCATCCGCCTGCGTGGCCGACAGGTTGGACAGCCACCACCAGTTCGACGCCTGGCCCACATCGGCCGAGGCCTGCCCGGGCTGCGGCCCATGCCGCGACATGTCACCGGGCAGCAGACCATTCGGTAGCAGCCCCTTCAGCAGGGGCCCACCGGGTTGCAGCGCCCCATGCACGTGCGCTGCATCCGGCGCCGCGCGCTTGCTCTCCTGCCCGGGTTGCTCATACATCAACCCGCGCGCCGCCCCCATGCCCTCGGCATACGGCATGGGCACCAGCCATTGGCAGGCCTGCAGCGGCCTGCGGCCCAGAATGGGCAGGACCGGCATCTGTCGCGGCCCCGAATGCAGCCGGTAGCCGCTGTAGCGCACGATATGTCGCCACAGGTCGTCACGCCCGCGCAGGGCATCCCAGCCGTGCTCGGTATCGCCCACCTCGCGCCAGTGCGCTGCCAGCACCGTCGTCAGCACGTTCAGGCGCCGGGTCTCCACCTCGTTCAGGTAGCCCAAAAAGCCGCGCTGGAAGCTGATGCGATTGGCGATGCTCATGGCCACCGCCATCACGATGCTGGCCGCCAGTACAGCCACGAACAACTTGAAACCTATGCCGATTCTCATGCTACCTAATTGAACACAGGAAACGTGGCTGTTGCGCGAAACGGCGCTCCCCACAGCCGAGAATCCGCAATATCCTCATAATCTGCGGGTTCGATGCCGCAAGCCCCTCGGGTATACCCTCAACCTTACGGCCCAATACCATGAAAGGCTCTATTTCTTCCGGCGTACTGCTGGGAACCGCTCTGCTGCTAGCCGGCTGTCAGACCACCTCGCCCGACAAGGCCGGACTGGCCCCCGAAAACGCCCGCACCGTGGCTCGCAAGGCCATTCCCCCCAACGTGAAGGACGCCGGCGGCTGGGCCACCGACATCCAGACCTCCTTCTCGCTGCTGGGCCTGCCCGCCACCCGCGGCAGCCTGTGCGCCACCGTCGCCGTCATCGAGCAGGAATCGGGCTTCCAGGTCAATCCCGTGGTGGCCGGCCTGCCCGCCATCGCCTGGAAGGCCATCGACGAACGCGCCGCCCGCTATCACATCCCCGGCTTCATGGTCCGCACCGCACTGGCCCTGCCCAGCGGCAACGGTCAGAGCTACGCCCAGCGCATCGACAGCGCCCGCACCGAAGAAGACCTCAGCCGCACCTTCGAGGATCTCATCGACACTGTGCCCCTCGGGAAGCGCCTGTTCGGCCAGTACAACCCCGTGCGCACCGGCGGCGCCATGCAGGTCTCCATCAGCTACGCCGAAGACCACGCCAAGCGCAAGTCCTACCCCTTCGGCGACGCCCGCAGCATCCGCCAGGAGATCTTCACCCGTCGCGGCGGCCTGTACTTCGGCATCGCCCACCTGCTGGACTACCCCGCCAACTACCCCGAGATGAAGTATCGCTTCGCCGACTACAACGCCGGCCACTACGCCAGCCGCAACGCCGCCTTCCAGCGCGCCCTGGCCGTGGCCACCGGCCAGAAGCTCACCCCCGACGGCGACCTGCTGGACCACGCCAACCCCTCCATGGCCACCCCGGGCCAGACCGAGCGCACCGCCCGCACCTTCGGCAAGCAGATTGGCCAGAACGACGACAGCATCCGCGCCATGCTGCAGAAGGGCGACTCCTTGGCTTTTGCCGACACCCCGCTCTACAAGGCCGCCTTCGCCCACGCCGACCGCGCCGGCAACGGCAAGCCCATGCCCCGCGCCATCCTGCCCGACATCCAGCTCAACAGCCCCAAGATCACCCGCAAGCTCACCACCGCCTGGTTTGCCGAGCGGGTGAATGAGCGGTACCTGCGGTGCCTGAAGCGGGTGGGTGGGGAGTGACGAGGGCGACTATGCCAACCCCATGACCACCAGCAACGCACGCTCCACCGCCTTCATGGAGTGTGCGTCCAGATGGCCAACGGGCGCGCCCACCTTGGCACGCGGTACAGTCATGGGTTTGTCCACCATGACTTGCGAAATCAGTCTCAGACCATTTCCAAGACCGGGTTCAAGAAGAACCCGAAAAGCGCCTGCGTGCCGGATATCGCTGGTAATCGGACTCACAATCACACTCTCCAGGTCATCCAGCAGGTCCGACTGGACGACTAAAGGGAACCTCGAAAAACCCCTTCATCCGCCCGCCAGCCGCAAATCAGGCTAGACTGGTCAGCATGAAAGCACAGGGTGGCAGATGATGAAGAACCGGAAGAGCGCAGCGATAAAGACAGATCTGTTTG
>CALIXC010000021.1 GCA_938046755.1 uncultured Lautropia sp.
GAAGGCCAGCGCGATGCCCGGCGCCACCAGCGGCCGGGCCACGAAGGCGGTGGCCTGCTCCAGCAGCCCGATGCGCTTCAGGTCATTGTCGAGCGCTTTCCAGCGCCGGGGGCGCTTGGGGGGCGGGGGAGACGCGGTGGGCGTGACGCCGGATGGCGGGACGGGCACGTCGGAATGGGCCGATGCGGCGACCGTGACGCGAGGCTTGCCTGCAACCGGTGAGGGCGCAGGGGTCGGGGTGGCCGGGGCCGTGCCTGCCTTGCCGCCAGCCGTTGCAGGAGGAGAGGAAACACCGCCGGTGGATGCCGGGCCGCTGGAAGGCCCTTGGGCCGTAGGCTCGTTGGACGAGGACATGCAGGAGGGTTCTCGTTGTGACTTGTATAACTATAGAACAACGGGCGAACGACGTGGGGCGATGGGGCACTTTCTTGATCGGCCCGGCCTGGTCGGCGCGGTGGCCGGCCTTGCGCGACCCGGATTCTGCCTGATTTCGGCGACTTTGGGCGCAGGATGGTGCGGCAGGACGCAGAATGACTGGGCGAGGGCGTCAGAGGGGGCGACAGTCCGGGGGGAGGTGGCGTGGAAGCTATCGGTTGGCCTGTCGTTCAGCCCGTGTGCCAGGAGGCGGGCGCATGAAGTAGCATCTTCGGACCATTCCCGATCCCTCCGGAGAGGCATTCATGCGCTGGCTCTGGTTCGCGGCCGGCTGGCTGATGGTGGCGCTGGGCTTCATCGGCGCCATGCTGCCGGTCATGCCCACCACCATCTTCCTCATCATGGCCGTGGGGTGCTTTGCACGCAGCTCGCCCCGCTTCGAGCGCTGGCTGCTGGAACATCCGCAGTTCGGCCGGCCGCTGCGCCAGTGGCGGGAAGAGGGGGCCATCAGCCGCAAGGGGCGGCGCATGGCCTTTGCCGGCATGGCGGCAGGCTATGTCATCTTCTGGATAGGGGCGCGGCCGTCCTGGCTGCTGGCGCTGGGCGTGGGCCTTTTCTTTGTACTGGGTGCGGCCTATGTGGGGACACGGCCGCTGCCGCGGCAGGAGCGGGTGGCTGGCGAGGCGGGCTCACGGGGCGGGCGGTAGGCGATTTCCTTATTTCTCTTCATATTTCGTGATGGAAATCTTGCCGCTGTCGTATTCCGCAAGGAAGACGTTGCTGGCATCCTCGATTCCCTGCTTCTTGAGTTCGGCCTTCAGCCAGTCTTCGTCCTTGTCGATCATCTCGAGCGTGGCGTGCTGAATGTTGCCGTCGGTGATCAGCGGGTATTTCGGGTTCTCTTCTCCGAAGGATGTGATGATGAGCTGTCCATCCTGTTCGAGGATGGCCTGCTTGATGTCCTTGACGCTGTAAATGCCCTGCATGCGCAGCTTGAAGGACAGGTCGTTGGCCGAGAGACCTGCCTTGCGCGCGGCTTTCACATCGATCTTGCCTCGGAAGATCAGTGGTATGGGTTGTCCATCCACAAATCGCTTGATCATGTGGTTGTGCTTCTTGAGCCAGCGCAGTGACAGAACTGCCAGAAACCAGATTTGGTGGCCGAGGTGGCCGTTGATGATATTGATATAAGGGAACCTCGAAATTCCCATCTTCTTCTGAAAGTTGGCCAGCACGCAGTGTGGTTCGCTTTGTCTAGCGTGAGATTTGCCTAATCAATGAGCAGTGTCTTCGCTTGATGG
>CALIXC010000022.1 GCA_938046755.1 uncultured Lautropia sp.
GCATCGGCCCGGGCTCGATTTGCACCACCCGCATCGTGGCCGGCGTGGGCGTGCCCCAGCTCACCGCCGTGGGCGACGTGGCGGCCGCCCTGCAGGGCACCGACGTGCCCCTCATCGCCGACGGGGGCATCCGCTACTCCGGCGACGTGGCCAAGGCCATCGCCGCTGGCGCCTCCAGCGTCATGATGGGCTCCATCTTTGCCGGCACCGAAGAATCCCCCGGCGAGATCGTCCTGTACAAGGGCCGCTCCTACAAGTTCTACCGCGGCATGGGCTCGCTGGGTGCCATGCAGCAGGGCGCGGCCGACCGCTATTTCCAGGACTCCAACGTCGCCGCCGAGAAGATGGTGCCCGAAGGCATCGAAGGTCGCGTCCCCTACAAGGGTGCGGTCAGTGCCATCATCTATCAGCTGTGCGGCGGCCTGCGTGCCAGCATGGGCTATTGCGGTTGCCCCACCATCGACGCCATGCAGCAGCGTGCCCAGTTCGTCGAGATCAGCAACGCCGGCATCCGTGAATCGCACGTCCACGACGTGCAGATCGTCAAGGAAGCGCCCAACTATCACGTCGAGTGATCGTTGCCGCCCCACACAGGCTGCCGCCTGGTCGGCAGCCTGTTTCGTTTCCGGACACGCCCGGCCCGGGCGGGTCACAACCCCTCTGTCACGCGCCATGAACCATCAGAAGATCCTGATCCTGGATTTCGGCTCGCAAGTCACCCAGCTCATCGCGCGGCGCATCCGCGAAGCCCACGTCTACTGCGAAGTCCATCCCTGCGACGTCAGCAGCGACTGGGTCCGGCAATACGCCGCCGACGGCCAGCTCAAGGGCATCATCCTCTCCGGCAGCCATGCCAGCGTCTATGAAGTGGATGACCGCGCCCCTGACGCCGTCTTCCAGCTGGGCGTGCCCATGCTGGGCATCTGTTATGGCATGCAGACCATGGCCATGCAGCTGGGCGGACAGGTGGAAGGCAGCAACACCCGGGAGTTCGGCTACGCCGAAGTCCGCGCCCGCGGTCACACCCGGCTGCTGGACGGCATCCAGGACTTCCACACCCCCGAAGGCCACGGCATGCTGAAGGTGTGGATGAGCCACGGCGACAAGGTCACGGCCCTGCCCGAAGGCTTCAAGCTCATGGCCAGCACCCCCAGCTGCCCCATCGCCGGCATGGCTGACGAGGATCGCCACTTCTACGGCGTGCAGTTCCACCCCGAAGTCACCCACACCGTGCAGGGCAGGGCCATGCTCGAGCGCTTCGTGCTCGATATCTGCGGCGCCCGCCCCGATTGGGTCATGCGTGACCACATCGAGGAAGCTGTGGCCGCCATCCGTGAACAGGTGGGCGATGAGGAAGTCATC
>CALIXC010000023.1 GCA_938046755.1 uncultured Lautropia sp.
ACCGTCACCCACGAAAGCGCCGAAAACCTGGGCCTGAAGGTTGGCGCCGAAGCCTTCGCCCTCGTCAAGGCTTCGTCCATCATCGTCGTGGCCGACAGCGAAGGTGCCCGCTTCTCGGCCCGCAACCACCTCACCGGCAAGATCAGCCGCGTGCAGCCCGGTGCCGTCAACACCGAAGTGGTCATCGAAGTGAACGGTGGTGGCACCGTGGCCGCCATCGTCACCAACGAAAGCGCCCAGTCGCTGGGCCTGGCTGAAGGCAAGACGGCCAGCGCCATCTTCAAGGCCTCCAGCGTCATTATCGGCGTTCCGGCCTAATAAGCCCTTGTCTGGCCCCTGGCGGACCAGATACCCCCAGGCCCGGCCCCTGCACGGCAACCCGCCCTCTGCAGGTGTCGGGCCTGTCGCATCAGGACATCAGAAGCATCAGGGCCCGTTGCCCGACAGGCCGTTCTCCACCGCGTAGACGGCAATCTGCACTCGGCTGGACAGATTCAGCTTCTTCAGGATGTTCTGCACGTGAATCTTCACCGTGCTCTCGGCCACATCCAGCCGCCGGGCAATCTCCTTGTTGCTCTCGCCCCGCGCCAGGCACTGCATGATCTCCCGCTCGCGCGCCGTCAGGTGCACCCGCTCGGGCGCCGCGCCCAGCTGGACGGAGGGGGACTCAGGCGGCGTCACCGTCGCACCAGGCTGGCTGCTGCCCTGCGAACGGAACTGCTCCACCAGCTTCATCGTCATTGATTCGGCAATGACGGGTTCGCCGCGCTTGGCCTTTCGGATGGCAGTCACCAGCGTCTCGGCCTCGACATTCTTCGTGAGATAGCCCACCGCGCCGGACCGCAGCGCCTCTCCCAGCTCCTCGGCCTCTTCCGAGACGGTCAGGATCACCACCTTCGACTGCGGCACATCCTGCGTGAGCAGGTGCAGCGTCTCCAGTCCCGAGAGCCCCGGCATGTTCAGATCCAGCAGGATCACATCCGGGCGTAGCGCCTTGGCGCGCTTCAGCCCCTCCAGCCCGTCGGCCGCCTCGGCCACGATGCACAGGTCCTCCTCACGCTGCAGCAGCTGACGCACGCCGGAGCGGAACAGGTTGTGATCATCGACAAGCAGAATGCTAATGCTCATTTATCAGATCTGGAACTCAGGGCTCGACAAGATAACAGAACGGCGAAAATTCAGGCCTCAGTAATCCGACCATTTCAGGATGCCAGCCGGTCACTCTGCGACAGGTACAGAGACACCTCCGTCCCCTGCCCCGGCGCGCTGCACATCTGCAGCTGCCCGCCCAGGCGTGCCGCCCGCTCGCGCATGATGGACAGCCCCACATGGGTTTCACTGCGCTCGGCTACCTCCTGCGGGTCATAACCCTCCCCATCGTCACGGATGCTCATACCGAAATCACGGTGATTGTCGATGCGCACCGTCACCTTGCTGGCATACGCATGCTTGCGCACGTTGGAAAGCGCCTCCTGCAGGATGAACAACACCTGAAGCTGCTGGTCAGGGTGCAGCGGCGCACCGTCCCGGTCATCCAGGTGCAGCTCCACATTCAGCCCGGTCTGCCGGCGGAAGCGCCCGATCGTGTCGTCCACCGCCTTGCGCAACGACTCCTCACCCAGCCGGGTCCGGAAATTCTGCAGCAGCTCGCGCACATCCTGGTAGCTCTCGGAAACCCCCGTCTTCAGCAACGGCACGATCTCCTCCACCTCGTCCCAGCGGCGCTGCTGCACCGCGCTGCCCAGCATCTGCGTCTGCAGGTTCAGGAAGTTCAACCCCTGGGCCAGGCTGTCATGCAGCCCCTGTGCCACCAGATTGCGCTCCTCGGCCACGGCCAGCTGGCGTGCCTTGATGCTCAGCCGCTGGTTGTCCAGCGCCGCCCCCAGGTGCTGCCCCAGCATCTCCAGCAGCTGAAGCTCGCGGGGCGACATCGTCGTGCGCTCGCGGAAATGCAGCGAAAAGGTGCCCAGCGTCGCCTCCGGCGTCACGATCTGGAAGACCGACACCGCCTGGAAACCATCGCGCATGCAGCCGATCTCCTCGGGGCGCGGCAGCTTGCGAAAGTCCCGGATGATCATCGTGCCACGCTGTGTGGCTTCACCGCAGAAGCAGGCATCGGTGCGCATGCAGTGCTCACTTTCCTGAAGTGCCGAGGAAAACCCCAGCGACACGACAATGTGCAGCCGCTCGCCCGACGGGTCCAGCACCCGGATGCTGCCCGCCGCCGCATGGAACTCGTCCATCACCCGCTGCAGGAAGCCCCGGCACAGCGCCTCGATGTCGTTGGGCTTGTTCAGGAACGCCGTCATGCCGTAGAGCGCGCTCAGCTGCCGGTTCTGCCTTTCCAGCTCGGCCGTCTTCTGGCGCACATGCTCACCCAGATCCTCGTACAGGCTCTGAAGCTCGTCCACCATCCGGTTGAAGCCCTGGGCCAGCACCCCCAGCTCATCGGTATTGTTGACGGGCACCCGCACCGAGAAGTCCCGGGCCGCCATCCGCTGGATACCGCCCTGCAGCGTCTGCACCGGCCGGATGATCCAGCGGTACAGCAGGAAGATCATCGCCATCGTGCCCAGACAGGCCATCACGATCAGCACGCTCTGCAGGATCCGAAGCCGGGTCGTCTTGCTGGCGTTGCCGATCTCCAGCACATGCACCAGCCGGTCGGCCTCGGCCACGAAGCCCGGCAGCTGCGCCAGGTAGGCCATACTGTCCCCCTCCACCAGCGCCTCGTGGGCCAGCTCCGCCAGCTCATCCCAGCGGGTCGTCACGGCATGAAACTGCTGGCGCAGCGGCGCATCGGTGGACAGAAAGAGCGGCCTGCCCGGCATGTCCTCGGCAAAATGCGCCAGGATGCGGCCCTGCTCCCGCAGGTCCACCACCACCTGGGCCTGAGCCGCCTCATCGTGCCGGAGCAGGTTCAGCCCGATACGGTTTGCGCGCATCCGCAGGCTGCCCGTCTCGTTGATGGCGGCCGCCGTGCCCGCCAGCTGCCACGACAGCCACAGCGTCCAGCCCACCATGCTCAGCACCAGCGACAGCGCCACCACGGAACTGATGACGATGCGCGTGGACAGCCGGTTCTTCCAGGCGGGCGCAGCCGCCTTGGCCTGTGCCGCTCCCGTCACCTGGACACCCTCCGGTAAACGGTCGGAGCCTTCCTCACCTCGTAGCCCAGCCTCGCCATCCGTCGCAGATGCGACGCCATCAGGCGCCGTTTCTTCTTCTGAAGCCCCCCTCCGCACCACCGTTATATCCGACTCAACATAATGACTGGAAGTGCCTGCCTGCGACAAGGACCTGTCGCTATTCGGCGAACCTGATGCCCGGTGATCGAGCGGCATGGTGCTTTCCATGGAAAAGTGTCCGTCGAGGTGCCTCGGGGCGTTGCGCCTACTGCACCAATGGCGTGTCAGCCCCTTCCAGATCGATGCCTTCGATTTTGGCACGGCCCAGCAGAACCTGCACATACTGCCGCCAGGCCGCATCCCGGCTGGCTGCGGTCAGTGCCTGCGCGATTCCTTCCTGCACCTGCTCAAAGGGCAGCTGCTGCCCCTCGTGGCGGCGGTTGACCCGGATGATGTGCAGCCCGTAGCGGGTCTCGATCAGGCTGTCGGCAATGGTGCCGGGGGCAATGCGCCACAGCGCCGCCTCGAACTCCGGCACTGTCTCGCCGCGCTGCATCTGCCCCAGCGCGCCACCGTTCTCTGCCGACGGGCAGTTGGAACGCTCGGCTGCCATCGCCTCGAATCGCTCGGGGTGCTCCTGCAGTAGCGCCAGCGTCTCCTTCGCCACCAGCCGCAGCGCATCCAGCGGCGTGCGCTCATTCACGGCAAACAGGATATGGTCGGCATCCACCCATCCGCCCACCCGGAAACGCTCCGGATACTGCTCGTAATGACGCCGGCAACTGGCCTCATCCACCACAGGCACCGTGACCTGCGTGGACAGCAGGTAATCGGCCGCTTCCTCGGCGTCCGCCACCGGATGGCCCTGCTCGGCCGCCTCGTCCAGCATCACCCGCTTCAGCGCCAGCGCAATGCAGGCGCTGCGCAGCGGCTGCGGGGTGTCCTGGTGGAAAGGCAGCTCGGCTGCCACCTCATCATCGGTGATCTCCACACCATTGACCTTGATCGACACGCGAAACTCCTGAAAATGATTGGGCCACGGAAGTCGTCCTTCCGTGGCCCGATGTCCGGCCCGCCTGATGATATCGGACGGCCGGGATCATGATGAAAGCCATCCGCTGCCGGACGCATCCGGCAGCGCGACGACAGCTTCAGCTCAGCGCTGGCGCACCAGCTGCCAGGCACGACCCAGGTAGGTCAGCGAGGCAAAGCCGCTCCAGACATGCACCAGCCGCGTGAACGGGAACAGGATGAACAGTGTCATGCCCATGAACAGGTGCAGCTTGAAGATGATGCTGACATCGGCAATCAGCGACGCCGCATCCGACTGGAACGTGACGATGTGCTGTGCCCAGGTCATCAGCCGGACCATCTCGCCACCGTCCATGTGGCCGGCCGACACGATGATGGTCGTCAGCCCCAGCAGCAGCGTGAGCAGGATCCAGATCATCAGCACCTTGTCCCCCAGGGAGGTGACAGCGCGGATGCGCGGGTTGGTCAGACGCCGATGCAGCAGCAGCGACAGCCCGATCAGGCACATCGTGCCCATGATCCCGCCGGCCACCATGGCCACCACCTGCTTGAAGTGGTGAGTCACCCCCAGCATGTCCCAGATGGCCACGGGCGTGAGCAGCCCCACCAGGTGGCCGAAGAACAGCCCCAGAATGCCCACGTGGAACAGGATGTTGGCCGTACGCAGATGGCCGCGGTACAGCACCTGCGAGCTGTCGCTCTTCCAGCTGTACTGCTCGCGCTCGAAGCGCACCAGGCTGCCCAGCAGGAAGATGCTGAGCGCGATGTACGGATAGATCCCGAAGAAGAATGCGTTGAAGTAGCTCATGAGATCTCCTCAGCGATAGAACTTCACCGTCTGCACCATGCCGTTGTCCGGCTTGAGCAGGGGTTCCGAACCGTCATTGCCCGGTCCGATGGTGTCGAGCAGCGTGTCCATGTCACGTGCCGGCGCATCCTCCATGGGCTGCGCCTTCACCGGCGACATTTCCTGAAGGACCGTGAACACGGCGGCATACGGGTTCTCGCGCTCGGCCAGGCGGCCGCCCACCAGCGCGATCACATTCACCGCATCACCCAGCAGGCGCGCGGCCTCCTCGGGCGGACGCTGTGCCAGGAACTCCAGGAACAGCGGCAGGTAGTCCGGCGTCTCGCGCGGGCTGCCCGCCTCGTCACAGGGCTCGAAGCCGTGGCGCTGGTATTCGCGCAGCAGATCCAGCAGCGCGTCACCCCGCTCACGACTCTCGCCGTGGATGTGCTCGAACAGGTACAACGACTGGCGGCGCGAGCGATCGAACTCGGCCACGTACTCCTCCTGCAGCCGGATCAGCTTCGTCGTGCGCAGATGCTCGACGAGCGGCCCCAGCTGCGCACGGATGCGCGGCGTGGGCGCCAGGGCTGCCTCGATCTCGGGCAGCGCATCGATCAGCTCCTGCTCCGGGTAGCTCAACAGCGCCGAAAGCACTCGATAGATGATCATCACGACTCCTGTTCGGCTTCCTGTTGGCGGGGCCGCTTCAGCTGCAGGTGAATGACATCCACCTTGTTCCGCTTGCCAAAGAGCGACTCATTCGAGTAGCCCGACGAGCAGCCGTTGCCGAAGCTGAAGCCGCAACTTCCGGTATCGCTGAAGTTGCGCTCCACAGCGGCCTTGTGCGAGGTGGGAATGACGAAGCGATCCTCGTAGTTAGCGATGGCCATGGTCTGATACATGTCCTCCACCATCTCGGGCGTGAGACCCACGCGCTTGATGATCTCCAGCGACCCCTTGCCGTTGATCATCTCGCCGCGCTTGAACGCACGCATGGCAATCATCCGCTCCAGCGCCTTGATGACCGGCTCCTCGTCGCCCGCCGT
This sequence comes from uncultured Lautropia sp., assembly GCA_938046755.1. GTDB lineage: Bacteria > Pseudomonadota > Gammaproteobacteria > Burkholderiales > Burkholderiaceae_E > Lautropia. The sequence goes on from CALIXC010000023.1 coordinate 5,997, forward strand.
CAGCAGGTTGGCCAGATAACGCACCGGAATGCGCAGGCTCTTCACGTCGGGGATGATGCTGCCTTCCACCGTCTCGTGCGGCATCTGCTTGTTCTCGGCCGCGCTCTGAATCGGCGACAGCGGCGGGATGTACCACACCATCGGCAGTGTCCGGTATTCCGGGTGCAGCGGGAAGGCCACTTCCCAGTCCACCGCCATCCGGTACACCGGCGACTTGCGGGCAGCCGCCAGCCACGTCTCGGGGATGCCCTCCTTGCGGGCAGCCTCGATCACGTCCGGATCGTTCGGATCCAGAAAGCACTCCAGCTGGGCCTTGTACAGCTGCTTCTCGTCCGGCATGGAGGCGGCAGCCTCGATGCGGTCGGCGTCATACAGCATCACGCCCAGATAGCGGATACGGCCCACGCAGGTCTCGGAACAGACCGTGGGCTGGCCCGCCTCGATCCGCGGATAGCAGAACAGGCACTTCTCGGCCTTGCCCGACTGCCAGTTGAAGTAGATCTTCTTGTACGGGCAGCCCGAGATGCACATCCGCCAGCCGCGGCACTTGTCCTGGTCCACCAGCACGATGCCGTCCTCTTCGCGCTTGTACACCGAGCCCGACGGGCACGAGGCCACGCAGGTCGGGTTCAGACAGTGCTCGCACAGACGCGGCAGGTACATCATGAAGGTGTTCTCGAAGGTGGAGTACATCTGCTTCTGCACCCCCTCGAACAGGTGATCCTGGCTGCGCTTGCTGAACTCGCCGGCCAGATCGTCCTCCCAGTTCGGGCCCCACTCGATCTTGTCCATCTTCTCGCCGGTCAGCACCGACACCGGCCGTGCGGTCGGCGGCGTCTTCATCCGCGGCGCCGACTGCAGGTGCTGGTAGTCGTAGGTGAACGGCTCGTAGTAGTCGTCGATCGACGGCAGGTTCGGGTTGGCAAACAGGTTCGCCAGAATGCGCAGCTTGCCCCCCTGGCGCGGCTCGAGCTTGCCGCTCGAGGTGCGCACCCAGCCCCCGTTCCACTTCTTCTGGTTCTCCCACTGCTTGGGATAGCCGATACCGGGCTTGGTCTCGACGTTGTTGAACCAGGCGTATTCCACGCCATCACGGCTGGTCCAGACGTTCTTGCAGGTCACCGAGCAGGTGTGGCAACCGATGCACTTGTCCAGATTCAGCACCATTCCAATCTGTGCACGAACTTTCATCAGACTTCTCCTTGTGCCGTTTCCACCTTCACCGGCTCATCCATCCAATCGACCTTCGACATCTTGCGCAGCAGCACGAACTCGTCGCGGTTGCTGCCGATGGTCCCGTAGTAGTTGAAGCCATAGGCCAGCTGCGCATAGCCCCCGATCATGTGCGTAGGCTTGAGCACCGTGCGCGTGACCGAGTTGTGGATGCCGCCGCGCTTGCCGCTCAGCTCCGATCCCGGCGTGTTCACGATCTTCTCCTGCGCGTGATACATCAGGCACATGCCGCGCGGGATCCGCTGGCTGACGATCACCCGGCAGGCGATCACGCCGTTGGTGTTGAAGACCTCGATCCAGTCGTTGTCTTCCACGTTGGCACGCTTGGCATCATCTTCCGAGATCCACACGTGCGGACCGCCCCGGCTCAGCGACAGCATCCGCAGGTTGTCCGAATACGTGCTGTGGATGCCCCACTTCTGGTGCGGCGTGAGGAAGTTGAGCGCGATTTCCGGGTTGCCGTTGGGACGTGCGCCGAACATGCTGGCCGTTGACTTGGTGTCGATGGCCGGCTTGTACACGCAGAAGCCCTCGCCGAAGTCCAGCATCCAGCGGTGATCCTGGTAGAACTGCTGGCGGCCGGTGATGGTACGCCAGGGAATCAGCTCGTGCACGTTGGTGTAGCCGGCGTTGTAGCTCACCTCTTCCGATTCCAGCCCCGACCAGGTGGGCGCCGAAATGATCTTCCTGGGTTGCGCCTGGATGTCACGGAAATGGATCTTGTCGTGCTCACGGCCCACCGCCAGGTGCTTGTGGTCGCGCCCGGTGA
>CALIXC010000024.1 GCA_938046755.1 uncultured Lautropia sp.
AGCGGCCGGTCGTTGGACAGCACGCCGGCAAACAGCGAGATGCCAAACAGCACGCCGAAGATCCACAGACTGATGTAGCCGCGCCGATGCCGCCGGAAACGCTGCCAGGCACGCGCTGCCGGCGAGGCAGAGGCCGCCCCTTCCCGCGCACCCGGCGTTGGGCCGCCCAAGGCCGGTGCCATGGATGCGGGCACACCCTGCGGGCCGCTGGGCTGGCCCTGACCGGTCGCACCGTGTCGATTGTCCAGCACTGCGTTCATCCGTTCACCGCCCCGATCCACTGAACTTCACCCGCGGGTCCACCCACGTGTAGGCCACGTCGGTGATCAGCCGCGTCAGCAGCCCGATCAGCGAGAACAGATACAGCATGCCCAGCACCACCGGATAATCGCGCTTGACGACGGATTCATAGGACAGCAGCCCCAGCCCGTCCAGCGAGAACAGCGTCTCGATGAGCAGCGAGCCCGTGAAGAAGGCCCCGATGAACGCCGCCGGAAAGCCCGTCACCAGCGGGATCAGCGCATTGCGCAGCACGTGCCGGTACAGGATGCGCTGCTCGCCCAGCCCCTTGGCCCGCGCCGTGGCCACGTACTGGCGGCGGATCTCTTCCAGCATCACGTTCTTGGTCAGCAGCGTGGTCACGGCAAAGCTGCCTGCCACCAGACAGGTCAGCGGCATCACCAGGTGCCAGAAATAGTCCATCACCTTGCCAAAGAGGCTCAGCGACTCCCAGTCATCCGAGGTGAGCCCGCGCAACGGGAACCACGACAGGAACGAACCGCCGCCGAACAGCACCAGCAGCGCCACCCCCAGCACGAAGCCGGGCACGGCGTAGCCCACAAGAATTGCCGTCGTCGTCCAGAGATCGAAGCGGATGCCGTCGCGTACCGCCTTGGCAATGCCCAGCGGAATGGACACCAGATAGACAATGAAAAAGCTCCACACCCCCAGACTGATCGACACCGGCAGCTTCTGAACAATCAGCGACCAGACCGACTGCTGGTAATGAAAGCTCTCGCCCAGGTCGAAACGCAGATAGCGCCCCAGCATCTCGACAAAGCGCGTGGGTGCAGGCTTGTCAAAGCCATAGAAGGCCTCGATCTCGGCAATCTGCTCCTTGTCCAGCCCCTGACGACCACGATAGCCGCTGGCTGCCGGCGCACCACCGCCCTCACCCCCCTGGGATGTCGCCTGCAGCTGATGCACCAGCTGCTCCACCGGGCCACCAGGCACGAACTGGATGATGACGAAGCTCACCAGCAGGATGCCCAGCAGCGTGGGCACCATCAGCGCCAGCCGGCGCAGCACATAGTTCAGCATGTCAGGAATCTCCCGGCGCGATGACCGATGACAGACACTCCAGCAGGCTGAGAGGGCCGTTCCATCGCCAGGGCTGGCAGGTGCATCAGGGGCACGTCCATCGCATCAGCCTGCTCGGCCACAGGGACCGGTCGGGCCTCGTCGTCACGCCACCAGGTCTCCAGCAGCCAGCTCTGCGGATCGTAGAAGAGCGGCAGCACCCCGGGATGCCGCAGCCGCCAGTCGAAGGCCACGCGGTAGCTACTGCTGTGGAACTGCGGCACCATGTACCAGCCATGGCGCAGCACGCGGTCCAGTGCCCGCGTGGCCAGCTGCAGCTCATCGCGTGAGCGCACCTGCAGGATGCGTTCGATGATCTCGTCCACCGCCGGATCGGCCACGCCCGCATAGTTGCCCGAGCGCGCGTCGTTGGCCGCCGCCGAGCCCAGCATCTGCAAAAGCTCGTTGCCCGGCGTACTGCTCATCGGGTAGACCGTCGTCACCACGTCGTAATCGAAGGTGCTGACCCGCTTCTGATAGAGCGCGGGATCCACCATGCGCTGCCGCACCCGGATGCCCAACCGCGCCAGATTGTGGATCCACGGCGTGGCCAGCCGCTCGAAGGCCGGCGCATCGCCCAGCACCTCGAAGCGGAACGCCTGGCCCTGCGCGTTTTTCAGCACGCCGTCCGTGTCCATCTGCCAGCCCGCTTCATTCAGCAGCTGCTGCGCCCGCTTCAGGTTGCGGCGCAGCGCATCCGCATCCGGGTTGTCCGGCAGCTCTGGCAGCTCACCGAACACCGCCGGATCCAGCGGCGACGACAGGCTCTTCAGAAAGCGCATTTCCTCGGCATCCGGTTTGCCGGATGCCGCCATGGCGCTGTTGGCGAAATAGCTGCGCGTGCGCGTGTACTGCCCCTGGAAATAATGACGGTTGAGCCAGTCGAAATCGAAGGCCAGCGCCAGCGCCTCGCGCACCCGCACGTCCTTGAAGAGCGGACGGCGCGTGTTGAGCGCATAGCCCTGCATGCCGCTCACATTGGAATGCGGGAAGTTCCGCTTGACGATCTCGCCGCTGCGGTACCGCGCCCCCACGTGGCCGCGCGTCCAGTTACGGGCACTGTTCTCGAACAGCCAGTCAAACTCGCCGGCCTTGAAGGCCTCCAGCCGCGCCACCTCGTCGCGGAAATACTTGAACACCACCCGCTCGAAGTTGAAGGTGCCGCGCCGCACCGGCAGCGCATCGGCCCAATAGCCTTCCACCCGCTTGAAGGCGATGCGCTTGCCCAGGTCCATGCTGTCCACCACATAGGGACCGCTGGTGATGGGACGCTCGTGCGGCATGGCGTCGAAGGCCTTGCCCTGCCCCCAGCGACGCGAGAACACCGGCAGATCCTTGGCCAGGATCAGGTGCAGCTCGGGGTTGGTGCGTTTGAAGAAGAAACGCAGCAGCCGGTCGTCCATCACCTCCAGCCGCTCCACGTCCCCGAAATACTGCCGAAAGAGCGGATGCCCCTTGGGGCCCACCAGCGTCTCGAACGAATGGCGCACATCCTCGGCCAGCACCGGCGCCCCATCGTTGAAGCGTGCCTCGGCCCGCAGCTTGAACATCACCGACAGCCGGTCCTCGGCCAGGATCATGTCCTCGGCCAGCAGGCCGTAAACCGAGAAGGGCTCGTCCCAGCTGGCCACCGCCAGCGACTCGAACATCAGTGTGCCTGTGCCGTCCGCAGCCATGCCCCGCAATGTGAACGGATTGAGCGAATCGAAGGTGCCCATGCCCGCCAGCCGCACCAGACCACCGCGCGGTGCGTCCAGCCGCACATAGTCGAAGTGGGCAAA
>CALIXC010000025.1 GCA_938046755.1 uncultured Lautropia sp.
GGTGTCCGCTCCGTCGCAGCCTCGCTTCCAGCAGGCTCCGTCCGCGCAGCCGCAGGGTCCCGTGGCGCGGCCGCCAGCGTATTCGTCGCCGGCACAGCCTTCCCACGCTGCACCGAATGCGGGCATGCCGTCGCAGCCGGCCTCCGGGGAAGCCGCGCAGCATCGTCGCCGCGCTCGCCATACCGGTCACTTCGGCCCTCGGCCGCAGCACCTGGATCTGGCCAACCCCTCGGCCTGGGGGGCGCCCGAGCAGGGGGCGGATCTCCCGCCCTCAGTCGGTACCCGCCGGCCGAGTCCGCGCCAGGGCATCGCTGGTGAGCCGACCATCAATGATGCGGCCGGTCCACGCACGCTGCCGATGTTTGCCGACGATGACGAGCCCGACAATGGCAAGGGCCTGTCGTCGCGGCGTTCTGGCTGGCTCGATACGCGCGATTCCAGCCGTCGTCGCTGATCGGGGGGCCCACCCGCAGAAGCGTGGGAACTTGTCAATGAAGAGGGGAAGACCGTTACCGGCCTCCCCCGTTACCATACGCACACAACGAAGATCTGTCAGAATCCCGCGCGTGTTTACTGCCTTGTCATGTCAGGAGTTGTTTTCGTGGTGCCATCACTCCAGCGGCGGGGGGTTGTTGATCAGTTCCTGGGTCGAGATTGAACCGCCCGGTTCCGGTTTGCCAGCGTCGATGGTCGAGAAGTTGAAGGCTCTCCATTCGTTGCGGACATACTTGGCACGGGAGACCCCGACACCCGGGAAGTAGTAGGCTGGTGCCGTGGCGGCCACACGCGTGGTCGTCTCGGGGTAGTAGTCGGCGCCCACGTGGATCAGGAACTTCGCACGGGAGCGGTCGTCCGGACGGGCCGGGTTGTCCACCACCAGGCGGGCCTGAACCGTGGTCACCAGAGCTTTCAGATCCCAGGCATCGAAGTTGATCGGGCTGCCCCAGCCGTGGAAGACTCGGTTCCTGCCGTTGGGCTTGAGCGAGCGGGTGCCGTCGGCTTCGTAGCGGATGTCGGCACGGGTCGTCTGGTCACCTTGCAGCGATTTCGGGTAGTCCTCGCCCGAGATGGGCTGGTTGGTGATGACTTCCCAGCGGTTGGTGGACTTGCGCTTCATGTACAGCTTGATGTTGCGCATCTGCACCCGGGTGTTGGTGGCACCGTTGCCCACACCGTCAAACACCACCAGCCAGGGGATGACGGCGTTCCAGGTGGCGCTGCTCTTGAAGTGGGTGTTGGCAGGTTTCCAGTAGCTCGGGGTGTTGGTGCCACGGGGGATGTTGCCCATGATCACGTAGCCCGGACCCGAGGCCCAGCCGTTGCCCTTGTCCACACCGGCCAGCTCGCCCTCGTTGTACAGCCTCATGTCGTTGACGATTTCCTGCACCGAGTTCACGGAGCCACCCCGGTTCTGCTGGGTGACAGGCGCAGGAGTCGACACAGGCGTGGGGGTCGGCTTGGTGACACTGGCCGAGGCAACCACCTTCACGGCCGGGGCCGAGAAGTTCACGATGTCACCGGAGCGTCCCAGCACTTCCTCGGTATAGACCAGCGACTTGCCGACGTCAGCCGAGGTTGGGACATATTCCGGACCCCAGCCCTTGTCCTCGCCGTTCACCTTCCAGATGGCGTTGGTCACGTAGCCGTTGGTGTAGGAACCCATCGTGCGCACCAGCCGCTGACCAACCACCGCATTGGCGGTGCCGACCGAGATGGTGGGCATCGTGTTGGCCACCGGATACCCGGGCTTGGCAGCCTGCGTCGGCTGTTGCGGGGCCGTTGCCGGGGCGCCGGCCGAGGCCACCACCCTCACCGCAGGAGCCGTGAACTCCTTGACGGTGCCGTCGCTGCCACGCACTTCCTCGGTGTAGACGATCGACTTGCCGATGTCCTCGCGGCTCGGGGTGTATTCCGGACCCCAGCCCTTGTCCTGGCCGTTCACGCGCCAGATGGCGTTCATGATGTAGCCGTTCTGGTAGGTGCCCAGCTTGCGTTCCAGCGTTTGGCCTACCACGGCATCGCGCGTGCCGGTGGTCAGCGAGGGTTGCGTGGTGACTTCCAGGTGGTTGGCAGCCACCACCGTCACCGGCGTGCTGTGGAAGGTGGCGCTCTTGCCATTGGACGGGTTGCGCACCACTTCCGAATAGCTCACCTTCTTACCGGCATCGGCGGACACCGTGGTGTAGCTCATCTGGGTGGCGCCGCTGATCGGCTGGCCGTCACGCAGCCACTGGCGCGAGGCGGTCTGGCCGTTGCGGTAGCTACCGGCCACGGCGTTTAGGCGCTCGCCAGCCTTGACCTGGGCATTGCCCGAGATGCGCGGTGCCGTCACCTGGGCAGGCGAGGCGGCATCGACCACCGTCACTTCCGCACTGTAGAAGGTCTTGACCTCGCCGGTACGTGGGTTGCGCACACGTTCGCCGTAGATGATCTTCTGGCCGACGTCGGCTTCTACCGGGGTGTAGCTGGCGGCATAGCCGTTGCTGATCTCCACGCCGTTGCGCAGGCGGAAGCCTTCGAAGGCCACGCCGTTCTGATAGGTGCCCGAGACACGGGTGACGGGCACGCCCACCATCAGCGGCTGGTTGGCCGGAGCAAAGCGCGGGGCCACCGTCATCGTGGGGGCCGTGGCCGGAGCAGGTTGCTCGGCAGCCGGGGCAGGGCGCGGAGCCGTCACCACAGGCTTGGCGGCCTGGGCGCCGGCAGCCACCACCGTCACTTCGGCACTGTAGACGGTGATCACTTCACCGGTGCGCGGGTTGCGCACGCGCTCGCCATACACCAGTACTTGGCCGATGTCGGCGGCCACCGGCGTATAGGCAGCCTGCTTGCCGTTCTCGACAGGCTTACCATTGCGCAGACGGAAGCCCTCGAAGGCCTCGCCGCCATCGTATTCACCCGTCACGCGGGTCACAGGTTCGCCCACCCGGATCGTGCGGCCGGCGGGTCCGAAGGCCGGCGCCTTGCGGGCAACGGGCGCCGTGGAGCTGACCACCGTCACCGGGGCGCTCTCGGCCCAGATCTCTTCGCGGGTGCGGGGGTTGACGACACGCTCGCGGTAGATCAGCTGCTTGCCGATATCGGCGGCCGTCGGGGTGTAGGCAGCCTGCTGGCCATTGGCCACTTCCTTGCCGCCGACGTAGAGGCGCTGGCCCTCCACGGGTTCACCGTTGCGATACTGACCCATCTCGCGGGTGACGGGCTTACCGACGCGGATCGTTTCACCGGTTGGGCCGAAGGACGGGGCCTTCAGGATGGCGGGCTGGGTGGCGGTGGCCTTGACGGCCTTGGCCACCTTGTCGGCGTGATACTGGGGAACGTAGCCTTCGGCCGGTTGATCCAGGCCAGCGGCCGGTTCATTGGCTGCGTCGATGAAGGCGCTTGCCAGGGTTTCCTGCTGATGGCTGTTCGATAGCGTAGCGCCACTCTGGCTTTCGCCGCCACTGCCGCCGCATGCGGTCAGCAGGCCAGCGCTCAGGAACAGCGCGGCCAGCGTGCGCGGCTGGGAGGAGAACATGCCGTTCAAAAGAGGTGAGTCTTTTTCAGGCGGAATCTGGAATTGCTTGCTCATGGTCTGACGTTCATCGTGTGGTTGGTGAACCCGGCAGGTACCTGGGCAACTGCCGTCGTTGTGCGTTTGCATGTGCGCGTCATGCGGGGCGTACTCTACGAACGCCGGTTTTGGTTGTTAAACAACACGGGACAGACGGTTGGCGCCATGGGACGGGCAGACGGATGAAAAGAAAAGCCACCCTTTGGCAGATTTTTTCGATGATTTCGTAGGATTCCTCACGGCAGGGGCGTGACGGTGTTCGCGCTGGCGTTGCTTTCACGGGGTTTTCGCGGATCTCCGGAGATGAACTCCCAGGGGGGCGGATCGGTCCGAGGGCGGGGTACTTGGGCGACTACAGCGCGGCACGGGACAGCAGAGGCAGCTCGCGAGCATGGGGTCGGCCCCTGGGCACGTCCACGCCCATAGGCCCCGCTCCTGGGCCGGGAAATGCTTCTTTTCAAGTCGGAAAATGGCGTAGCGGTATCTCTCGCCTTACAATCGGTAGTTGCCTGCACCCTGGGCGACCCAGGTCGGGCATGTCCGTGGCCTGCCGTCGTGACTTTTTTCACGGCTTAGGTACACGCTGCATGGCAGCATCCGGCCTTTCGACTCCAGGTGCTGGATTCCATGCACTTGCCCGCTCCATCGTCCGGGTCTCGTCGCCGGCCCGTTCGTCCGGGCTGTCGCTCTTTCGAACCCCATTCGCCCCTCGGGTCATCGTCATGCCAAACCCTGATGTCAAATCCCTGTGCAGGCTTCCTCTGGCCCTGGTGCTCGGGCTGGCGCTCGTCGGCTGCAAGTCCACCGTGTCACCCAGCGGCGACTGCAAGCCGGTGGCGGTCAACAAGGGCGCTGACGGTCTGTCGCTCACGATTTCCGACAAGGTCGTCAAGAGCATGGGGCCCGAGTATTTCGGCTTCAACCTCGAAAACAGCGAGTTTCAGCTCTCGCTTTGGGACGCCGACCGGCAGCAGGTGCGCCCCGAGGTCACGCGCTTCCTGAAGCAGCACTTCCCGGGGGCGGTCTATCGCTATCCCGGTGGCACTACCGCCAACTACCACCGCTGGAAGACCTCGGTGGGCAAGGTCGCCACGCGCAAGTCGGTTCGCATCAATGACTGGATCGAGCTGCCGCGCATCGAGTTCGGGGTCGATGAGTACCTCGATTTCGTGGGTGAGATCAATGGCCAGGTCTGGTACGTGCTCAACCTGAAGGGTGACATCGACAGGCTGGCCGACGTCGACAAGCTCTCCGGCGAGGCAGCCGACCTGGTTCGCCACATCGGCGAGCGCAAGGTGCCGGTCGTACGTTGGGAGCTGGGCAACGAGCTGGATCGCTTCGAGGAGAAGTGGTCCTCCGACCTGTATGTCAACCGTGCCCAGACCGTCATGGCGGCCGTGCGCAAGGTCGATCCCAAGGCGCGCTTCGTGGCCATGATGGCCGACTTCGACGCGCAGTCCGACCGGGGAATCAATGCCTCGCAGTACAACGTGGCGCTGGCCAAGGGCTTGAAGAACAGCGGCGTCACCGAATTCGCCCAACACCTCTACTATGACGGCGAGCCCGACGGTCCGCCGGTCACCAATCGTATCGACCACCTCTGCCAGTCCATCGCCGATGCCGAGAAGGGCGGTGTCCCGGCCAAGGACGTCGGTTTCTGGGTCACCGAGCACGCCCGCTGGCCCGAAGGGCAGGGCGAGGACTGGAACAGGAACTGGCGCCAGTCGGGTGATCTGGGGGCCAGCATCGGCCTGGCCGACCTGATCATCACCACCACGCAGCTGCCCCAGGTCAAGGGTACCGATCTGCATGCCCTGCATGGCAGCACCGGCCCGTGGCCGATGTTCCACCAGCCCGAGGGGGCGTCCGCCTACCATCCGTCGGTGCCACTGCACACCTATGCACTGCTGCGCGAGACGCTGCTGCCCCAAGTGCTGGAAACGAAGATCAGTAGCGGCAACCCGTCCAGCTACGGCGGGGGCTATTCGGCCCGTGGCACGGTCATGACAAACCAGGATCGCAGCCGCTACAGCGTCTGGGCCGTCAATCGCGATAAAGCTGCAACCGAGATCACACTCAACATGCCGGCACTGGCCGGCAAGACGCTGAAGGCCAATCTGGCCAGCATCGGCGGCGGCGTCACCCAGATCAACAACTACGACCGTCAGGTCATCGACGGTCCCAAGCGGCAGAGCATCCGGCTCTCCTTCGACGCCCAGGGTGTGGCGCGCTACACCGTCGCGCCCAACTCGGTGTCGGGGCTCAGCTTCGCAGGAACGACACGCTGAGCGCTTCCTTGATTCTTCTCTCTGTCAGAACAGGCAACGGAACCCATGTCGGAACATGCCGATCACAACCCTTATAGTGCGCGGCGTATCGCTGCCGGCATGAAACACTTCCTGATGGGCAAGGCGCTGACCTCCGTGGCCGGTGTCGGTGCCCTGCTGCTTACTGTCCGGCACCTGCCGGTCGAGGAGTTCGCCGCCTACTCCGTGCTGCTGGGGTTGACCGAGGTGCTGCTCACCCTCACGTCGGTCGGTACCGGGCAGATCCTCACCCGTTTCGTGCCTGAGATCTTCAACCTGCGCTACGCCTGGGCGCTGCGCCGGCTCATCGGCTATTCCATGGGCCTGCGCCTGGTGCTGATCCTGCTCACGGTCATCGTGCTGATGATCTTCCCGCTGTGGCTGGCCGACTGGGTGAGCCTGGAGCGGTGGGTGGTGCCCCTGCAGCTCTACATGCTGGTCGTGCTGTTCCGCACCACCTCCAACTCCGAGTTCCAGATCCTGGAAGCGATGCTGGAGCAGAAACGCGGCCAGACGGCCTTTGCCGCCGTCACTGTCGGCAAGTTCATCGGTGTGGTGGGCCTGGTCTGGGCGCAGCAGATGACGCTGACCAACCTGATCCTCGTCGAGATCGTCAACGAAGCCATCGGTGCTGCCGTGATGACCTGGGGCGTCTACAAGGCCAGCCGCAATCGGCCCGGTGATAACACCGACGTACCGCTGCAGCGTGAATGGCTGCGTAACAACACACGCCGGATGATCGACTTCGGCATCAAGGGCTATACCCAGGGCCTCATCATCCTGCCCTACGGCGGCATGGTGAACCGTCTGGTAGCCGGCAACCAGTTCTCCGCCATCCAGGTGGCGCTCTTCGGTTTCGCGCAGTCCATCTTCGACCAGCTGCAGCGCTACCTGCCGGCCCAGCTCTTCAACGGCATGATCCGTCCAGTGATGGCAGCACGCTATTCGGCTAACGGTTCCTACCAGGAGGCCGAGACCGTCGCCAATGCCGCTCTTACCGTCAACCTGGTGCTGATCGGCCTGGCCGCCACCTTCTTCGCGGCTGGGGGCGGCGACCTGTATCTGTGGCTGTCCAAGGGCAAGTACGGTTCCGATGCCAATGTGCTCATCCTGATGATGTGTCTGGTGATGGCGCTGGAATCCTGGCGGCATTCGCTAGAGAACCTCTCGCACACCGTCGAGCGCTACGGCTTCCTTGTCTTCAGCAACCTGTTCCTGGGGCTTTCGCTGCTGCTGGGCGTGGCGCTGGCTCCGCAGTTCGGCATCGTTGCCCTGCCGGCCGCCAACTGCGTCGGTCTGGTGCTGGCCAACATCATGGTCGCCTACTGGCTGCGGCGCACGGGTTTCCCGTATCAGGTCAACCTTGAGCACATCCTGGCCTGCGTGTTCGCCAGCTGCATTGGACTCATCGGAGCCTCCTTGCTCTACCACGTCTTCCCGCAGTGGTGGTGGCGCGTCGTGTTGGCTTCGCTGGTCTACCTGACGGCACTGGGGCTGGTGCTGCGCCCGCGTCAGGAAGAGGTCCGCATCTTTCAGGCTGTCCTCAAGCGCAAGCGCGGCGGCCAGCCCGAGGCCACGCCTCCGGCCGATGGCGGGGCTGCGCCGATGGTCTGAGCCGGTAGGCATCGTCAGGCACCCGCCGCCATCCGACCGATGGGCGGGCGGTGTGCTCCGAAAAGCGCCCCAAAAAGGGCGCCTTCCTTTCTTTTGGCATGAAAATTGGGTATGAAAAAAGCGCCATGGCTTCGGGAGCAAGGGCGCTTTCGGGTGCAACGTCTGGACTGGCTTCAAGGACCAAAGGCGATACCCGAAGTACCTCCCCAGCCGTGCTGGCTCAGGCCGCGGTCTTTTCCGAGTTCGCTGCTTTCTCTTCTGCAGCAGGCGCAGGGCTGGCCGACGCGGGTTGGCCATCTTTCCTCACGGGGTTCGGGTACTCCGCCACTGTGTAGTGGATATCCGCGTTGTCGACGTGGTGCGGGTAGAAGAACGGCACACCGATCAGGAAGCCCGAGCTGCGGGCTGCCGTGCCCGCCAGATCCTGCAGGAAGCTCACGCCGGGGCGGCGAATGTTCTTGGCCACGATGTAGCCGATGAACAGCAGAAGCCACCAGGGGCTCACGAAGATCGCCAGTAGCAGAGACAGTGCGAACACCGCCGTGGGACGCTGGTGCGAGATGAGCAGCGGCCAGTAGTGGCGGTTCATCCAGTGGCGGCGGAACACCACACCCGGGTAGCACATGCTGCCGTCGATCAGCATGCGGCCCAGCCGGTGCCACTGGAAGTAGTCCACCGTGTGGTGTGTGGCCATGACCGTGGCATAACCATAGATGCCGTAGCCCGCCTTGCACAGCCGCAGGCCCAGCTCCTGGTCCTCGTTGACGCGCATCTCGGTCATGAAGCCGCCGACCTTCTCGAAGGCCTCACGACGGATGAGCGAGATGCCACCCAGTTCCACCCGGTAACCGTCGGCACGCACCTTGTAGCGGTCCGGGCCGTCGGTCAGGAACTTGCCGGTCGGTGAATAGAACTTCTCGGGCAGCTGCCCGGAGGTGACGTTGTGGTGCGGCAGGCCATCGGGGCCGAGTGCGACCTTCAGGAAATCGGGGCCGATCTCCATGTCACCGTCGATGAAGAAGAAAGCGTCACCCTTGGCCACGGCTGTACCCGCGTTGCGAGCAATGGCGGCATTGGTGTGGCCGGACAAATGGACGATAGTCACGTCCTTGCCGAGGCGTTCGCGGACACGCTCCGGCGTGCCGTCTGTGGACTTTGAATCGACGAAGACAACCTCATAGCGATCCAGGCCGGCAGCCTTGGTGGCTGCCTGGACACTGTTCAGGCACATGTCGATCGTTTCGATCTGATTGCGGGAGATGATGATGATGGAGAGCAGAGTCGTCTCCTGTACGAGTCTGGGGTTCGGGCAGGACATGGCAGCAAATGTTGCGTTCATGCAACTCTGCTGCCCGATGTCTCTCACTCAAAGCATATCGATGATACTACCGACACCCGTGACAATACGGTAAAACAATGCCTCATGTCTGTGTGAGGCCGGTTTGCCCCGATGAACGGTTGGCACCAGGGCAACGGGTGATGCAGCCAGTTGACGTTTTTTACCGGTGTTTGCCGGTTGTGTGTCACTTTGCGACGGCATGAGCGGCTGGCATTCCTGCCGCATGGACCATCTTGCCGTACTCTGCCGGAGCAACGGCGCAACCCGTACTTTCCCTGCTTGCATTCGGGATGCGGCCTGTTCAAGGGCTGCCTGAGGAAGCTCTCTGCTGTCAGGCGGCTGCCACGGCACGGGCCGGGATAGCCGGCACCGGCATGTCGTCCTCCGGTGGGACGACCTGTTCCGGAGTCAGGCCCACCAGCTCGGTCAGCACGCGACGGCGGATGGGCGTGTGGATGTCGTCCGGGAACTTGCGGCCGAAGAAGGCCGGTGATTTCCGCAGGAACTCGAAGTCGGCATCGGTAAGCCAGGCCGGGTTGGCCTCGATGAAGGTGACGATGCAGTGGTTCATCGGGCCGGACTTGAATCCCTTCTTCTTCACGCCCTGCATGATCATCGACGGGATCAGGAACTCGTCGGCGATGCGAAGCTTGGGGAAGTGTGTCTGGATGTCCTTCTGCCCGAAGCGCTCCAGCATCCAGCCCACGACCTCACGCCGGGCGCCGAACCAGGTCGAACCGTAGAAGGGCGGGAAGTCCTTCGTGAACACATGGCCGCCCAGCGTGGGGTTCACCAGCAGGCGCGTGACGAAACGTGCCAGCCGTGCCACCGGACGCAGCTTGCCGTTGGCATCGAGGTTGCCGCCGGTACGCAGCTGCACGCCGGCCACGTCGCGCCGTTCGGGCGTATTGTTGAAATACAGCACCATCATCCGGCGCAGCAGCCGGTGGCGGAAGCTCTCCTCGCCGGCAAAGCCGCGGTACGACACCGACATCAGCGCATCGTCGTCGGCCAGCATGTCGATCCAGGCGAAGTCCACGTCCGTCTTGCCCGAGGCCACATGCTCTTCCAGGGCCTTCACCGGTTTGATCGGCAGGCAGGTCGGGCTCAGGATCTGGAGATAGTCGAATTCCAGGTTCTCATAGGCATAGCGCATGGCATGGAAGATGCCTTCCGAGAAGCCCCAGATGGCCCAGCCAGTCCGTTTCGGCTCGGGCACGAAGCGCACGTTGGGCTCGTCCACCGAGAACTCGGGGGTCTGGCTGAAGTCGTGGTGCACCACCACCGTGTGGGGGGCGAGAGCCCGCGCCAGCTGTGCCACCGACTCGGGGCTGTGGATGGCCGACATCACGACAAAAATGATCTTGGGTTTCATGGCTGCTGCAAGAACTGCTCAATGAGGGTCATCGGGATTGCCGCCCGGGGCCGGCTGTTGGTCCTGCCGTCCTGTCCGGTCATCACGCTCCCGTCGTCGGGTAAGTCCGACTTCCGGCCTATGCTACCGGCCGGCAGGGCTGGACGCCGAGATCGCTCCCGGCGGTAACGGTCCTGAAACAGAATTTGCGATTGATCATGACTGGGCGACGCGGATTGTCAGGGAAAAAGGCCGTCAATGCGTTGATTTTGTTGGCGCTCATCCCAAATTCCACAAAACGTGCGGCAAGAACGTTACGTTGTCATCTTGCAACGGTCATGCCGCCGCCCAGAGGGCCGCTCCGACGGACGGACCAGCGCTGGTGCCGGAATGGTGTCTCCCGAGGGCTAAACGCGCACTACTGCACTGCGTAACCTGGGGTGCACCTATAGAATGGCTGCCTCATGAAAACCACCCCCCCCCGCCTTCTTTCCCTGAACTCCTACCACTATCGCCGTGGTGGGTCCGACGTCGTCTACCTAGAGCATGACGCACTCTTCCAAGAACTCGGCTGGGAAACCGCCGTCATGTCCATGCACCACCCGAAGAACATGCCCTCGCGTTGGAGCGAGTACTTCGTGGAGGAGCTGGAGTTCGGCAACGCGCACGGTATCAAGGACAAGCTCGTCAAGGCGTCCAAGGCCATCTATTCCTTCGAGGCGCAGGACAAGCTGCGCAAGCTGCTCAAGGTCTTCCCGGCTGACGTGGCGCACCTGCACTGTATCTACCACCACCTCTCGCCCTCGGTGCTGCCCGTACTGCACGAGGCCGGCATCCCCTCGGTCCTCACCGCGCACGACCTGAAGATCGCCTGCCCGGCCTACAAGATGCTCAACAGCACTGGTGTCTGCGAGCGCTGCAAGGACGGCTCGGTCGTCAACGTGCTGCGCCATCGCTGCGTGCGCAACTCGCTCGGCGCCAGCGCCATCGTCATGCTCGAGTCGGGCCTGAGCCGCACCATGAACACCTGGCAGAAGTACCTGGGGCGTGTGGTCGCGCCCTCGCACTTCTACCGCAACAAGCTCATCGAATGGGGATGGCCTGAGTGGCAGGTCACCTACGTTCCCAACTACGTCGACGTCAACGCCTTCACACCCTCCTACGAGCCGGGTGACTATGTGCTGTTTGCCGGTCGCCTGGCACCCGAGAAGGGCGTGGCCACCCTGGCCAGGGCTGCTGCCCAGGCAGGCGTCAAGCTGCGCGTGGCCGGCACAGGCCCCCTGGAAGAAGAACTCAAGGCCATGCCGGGCGCAGACCGGATCGAATGGCTGGGCTTCTGTTCGGGGGATGCCCTCTGGAATCAGATCAAGGGCGCGCGGGCGCTGGTGCTGCCCAGCGAGTGGTACGAGAACGCCCCGATGAGCGTGCTCGAGGCCTTTGCTAGCGGCAAGCCCGTCGTCGGTGCCGACATCGGCGGCATCCCCGAGATGATCACCCCCGAGATCGGCTGGGTCTTTCCCAGCGGCGATGTCGATGCCCTGGCCGGCGTGCTGGCCGACGTCTTTGCCCGTTCCGATGCCGACATCGCCGAAATGGGACGTAAGGCCCGCGTTCATTGCGCCACCCATTTCAACCGCACGCGGTATATTGAAGGCATTGAAACCGTCTATCGAGAGCTGGGAGTCAAGTTTTGAGCAACGTGCCCAACACTGCGGCCGCGTCTTCGGCCGTGTCCGCCCATTCCGCGCCTGCGCTTCGCATCCTCGGCATCCGTGGCGTGCCGGCAGCGCATGGCGGGTTCGAGACCTTTGCCGAATACCTGGCGCTCTACCTGGTGAAGAAGGGCTGGAAGGTCACCGTCTACTGCCAGATCGACGGTACCGGCCCCATCACCGAAGACACCTGGGAAGGTGTTCACCGCATCAACATCCCCGTCGACCGCGCTGGCCCGGCCGGCACCATCCAGTTCGACTGGATCGCTACCCGCCACGCCCAGAAAGCCGCTGAGCCCTGCCTCACGCTCGGCTACAACACCGCCATCTTCTGCACGCTGCTGCGCATGGCACGCCTGCCCAACGTCATCAACATGGACGGCATCGAGTGGCAGCGCGCCAAGTGGGGCGCGGGTCCCAAGGCCTGGTTCTATCTGAACGAATGGGCCGGCGCCTGGCTGGGCAACCACCTGGTGGCAGATCACCCCGAGATCAAGGTCCACCTGTCCCGGCGTACCAGCCCCGAGCGCATCACCGTCATTCCCTATGGCGCCGAGGACATTCGTTCGGCCGACACCGCCCCGGTGACGGCCCTGGGCCTGGAGCCCGGCCGCTATCTCAGCGTCATCGCCCGGGCTGAACCCGAGAACTCGCTGCTGGAAATCGTCGAGGGCTTCTCGCGCAAACCGCGCGGCATGAAGCTGGCCGTGCTGGGCAAGTATGAAGACAGCAATGCCTATCATCAGGCCGTCAAGGCAGCAGCCGGCAACGAAGTGATGTTCCTGGGAGCCATCTACGACAAGAAGGTAGTTCAGGCGTTGCGTTTCCATTCCGCGGCCTACGTGCACGGTCACCAGGTGGGCGGCACCAACCCGTCGCTGGTCGAAGCGCTGGGTGCCGGCAATGCCGTCATCGCCCACGACAACCGCTTCAACCGCTGGGTGGCAGGCCCCGGTGCCGCCTTCTTCGACGGCGCAGCCGGCTTTGCCACGCAGCTCGACGCCATCCTGGCCGATCCGACCCGTCTCGACAGCATGCGCCAAGCCTCGCGCGAGCGCTTCCTGGCCGAGTTCCAGTGGGAGAAGATCTTCTCGGAATATGAGACCCTGCTTCTGAAGTATCAGAAGTGACAGGACAGGGAGGCGGACCGTTCCAGGGCATCCGGGCCATCACGCTGGACCTGGACGATACGCTGTGGCCGGTGCTGCCCGTGTTGGCCCAGGCCGAGCGTGAGCTGGTCGAGTGGCTCACGCTTCGCGCGCCTCGGACGGCGCAGACGCTCGCTGCAGGCCGCAGCGTGCTGGAACTCAAGTCCCGCTACCCTGAACATGCCCATGACATGAGCTGGCTGCGACGCCGGCTCCTGCATGATCTGCTCACCGAGCGCCACGAAGACCCGGCGCTTGCCGAGCCGGCCTTTGCCGTCTTTCTGGAAGCACGACAGCGGGTGACACCCTGGCCCGAAGTGGAAGGCATCCTGGCTTCCTGGGCCAGCCGCTACCGCATTGCCGCTATCACCAATGGCAATGCCGATGTCCATCGCACCCCACTGGGCCGATATTTCAGCGCCAGCATCAGCGCGCCCGCCTTCGGCGCAGCCAAGCCCGACCCCCGCATCTTTCATGCCGCCTGCGATGCCCTGGGTGTCGAGCCGGGGGCAACCCTGCATATTGGCGACGACCTGGAGCTGGACGTGCTGGCGGCCCGTCGGGCAGGGTTGCATGCTGCCTGGCTGCTCAGACCCGAGCTTGGTCGCCAAGGTGTTGTAAGAAACACAGAAGGGTCGGCGATTTTACAGCCTTGCTTTTTTAGTTTGTTGTCAGTAGACAACGTTGTGCAACGATAGTACGATTCGGCGTAATGTCTTGTTTTGGTCGTGTGCATTACGTCAAGGTTTGAAGCAAAGTCGGCATCGCGTTACAAGGCGCCGGGGCTTATACTGCAAAAAACTGCCAAAACAGTCCAAGAGTGCCTGACATTCGCGCCAGACGCGCGCCGCCCCTCATCCAGAGGATGACAGACATTTTCCTTTCAATGTCAGGTGCTTGCCTTCGCAACACTGCGTCCCCAGAAGGAACCATCCATGCTGATCGACACCAACGAATTGGCCTCGGGCTCCGTCATTCAAACCCAGATCTGTATCGTCGGCGGCGGCGCTGCAGGCATCTCCATGGCGCTGGAGCTGGAGAAAGCCGGCATCGACACCGTCGTGCTCGAGAGCGGCGGCCTTTCCCGTGATGAAGCCACTGCCGACCTTTACCGGGGGCCCAGCGTGGGCATCCCCTACGATTTCTCCGATGGCACTCGCAGCCGCTTCCTGGGTGGCAGCAGCAACTGTTGGGGTGGTTTCTGCCGTCCGTGGGACCAGAGCGCGTTCGAGCATCGCTCGTGGGTGAATGCCAGCGGCTGGCCCATCGGCCGTGCAGACCTGGAGCCCTTCTACCAGCGTTCGCACGCCATCCTGCAGGTTCCGTCCAACGAGTACGATCCTGCCCGCTGGGTCGGCAAGACCGGCGAGGCCACCCATGGTGCCTCCAAGGGGCTGTCGGCCAAGGCGGCCAGCTACCCCTTCGACCCCAAGAAGGTCGAAGAGATCATCTCCCAGTACAGCCCCCCGCTGAAGATGGGCGAAGCCTATCGCAGCGAGCTCAAGGCGGCCAAGCACGTCAAGGTCTACATCAAGGCCAACGTCGTCGAGCTGCAGTGCAACCCGTGGGGCGGCGCGGTAGAAAGCGCCAAGATCCGCACCCTGAAGGGTGTGTCGGCCACGGTCCAGGCCAAGGTCTTCGTGCTGGCCTCGGGCGGTATCGAGAACGCCCGCCTGCTGCTGGCCTCCAACCGGCAGCAGAGCGCCGGCATCGGCAACCGCTATGACCTGGTCGGTCGCTACTTCCAGGATCACCCGCGTTTCCTGAACGGTATCGTCGACTTTGCCGAGCCGTACCGCAACAACCCGCTGTTCGACATCAAGTTCCACTGCATCGTCAACAAGGTCAAGATCGGTGGCGTGGACATCTCCGGCCAGATGCGCATCCCCTTCGAGGTCCAGAAGGAGCGCGGCATCCTGGACGCCCAGATGTGGTTCCGCTCGCTGTACGCGGGTGAGGGTACCGATGTGGTCCGGGCGCTGTATCGCATGCGTCAGCGTGTTCGCGGCAAGTGGTCGCCGTTCGTGGGCCTGGGCACCGACCTCGGCCACATCTTCTCGCACCCGATGGACTCGCTCACCTACTCGGTGGCGCACACTACGGGCTCGCTTAAGCTGGTGCGTTACGTCACCATGGAGCTGATCGCCGAGCCGGAACCGGATCCGAACAGCCGCGTCATGCTGAGCGACGACGTCGATGCTCTGGGCATGCGCCGCACCAAGATCGACTGGCGCCTCAACCAGCGGGTCAAGGACACGGTCGATACCTCCTTCGAGCTGCTGGCACGCGAGCTGGAAGACAAGAAGATCGCCAAGGTCACCCTGGGGCCGCGCATCAACGACGTGGGCTGGCCGGCCGACATGGAAGGTACCTACCACCACATGGGTACCACCCGCATGGCCGATTCGCCGCGTGAAGGCGTGGTCGACCGCAACTGCCTGGTTCATGGCATGGAGAACCTCTACATCGCAGGTTCGTCGGTCTTCCCCACATCGTCGTCCAACAACCCGACCATGACGCTGGTTGCCCTGGCGCTGCGCCTGACCGACCGTCTGGTCGACGAGTTCCGTGCCGGCATGCGCTTCAGCCCGGAAGGCAAGGCCGCCGAGCCTGCCAAGGCTGAAGATCAGCCCAAGGCTGCTGCCTGATGGCGCGCTGATCGCGTTCTTCCTTTCGGAGCCCCTGTCAGTCCCGGGGCTCCCTCAGGGCCAACTGCCTGTTGTCAGGCGTTGGCCCTTTTTTTGTGCTTCATGTCGTCAGGTCTCGGCCTGCGCCAGGCATGCCCATGACACGCCAGGAGGAAATGGTCGCCTGCCAGATCGATGCAAACGTGAAATTTTCGAGCGTGAAAAAGCCGGCGCTGGAGGATGATGCCGACAGTCTCCGATGCGCGGTGTCGGTACCGGCTGTAACGCAGCACCAGCACCCAGCGCATCTCCGCGACAGGGAGTCCAGCGCTTTCCGGGGCTTTCCCGGATTTTCCGACGGACGTCTTTCACTCGTTTGGATTGATCGCCATGAGAGTCTCTACGCCTTCCTTCAAGCTTGCCTCGCTTGCTGTGCTGACCGTATTGGCAGCATGCGGCGGTGGCGGCGGTGATTCTGGTGCGGCCACCCCTGGCCCCACCGCTACCGGCACGGGTACCCAGGGCAGTGCTGGCAACACCATCGCCTCGACGGATACCTCCACGCAGTCGGGTAACCAGACCACGGCCGATACCGCTGCAACCCGTCCGGCTGCCGACACCACGCCGACCGCGCCTGCCGCCAATGGAACGCCGGGCATCGGTAGCGCTGCGCCGGCTGCTCCTGTGCGTCCCACGCCGCCGGTGATCCCGCCCGCCGCCCCGGTCACGCCCGAAGTTCCCAAGCCGCCCGTC
>CALIXC010000026.1 GCA_938046755.1 uncultured Lautropia sp.
ACGCTGGCCCGCGCGCAGGCGTTGGCCGCCGACATCGACCCCCATCTCGAGGCACAGGCGCTGCCCGTCCGGGTGGAGCCCATGGCGCTGGCCGATGCACCGGCGGCGGACGTGCTCATCAACGCCACGTCCGCCGGCCTGCACGGTGATGGGCCCGCTCTGCCGACCCGGCTGTTCGAGGGCTGCCGACTGGCCTACGACTGCATCTACGCCGAACAGCCCACGCCCTTCATGCAGCAGGCTATGGTGGCCGGGGTGCCACGAGTCAGCGACGGCCTGGGCATGCTGGTGGGGCAGGCGGCCGAGAGCTTCCGTCTGTGGCGCGGTATCAGGCCCGATGTCGCTCCCGTGCTGGAAGCACTGCGCACTGCACGCTGATGCGCTAACATCGCAGATTGCGTGCTGAAAGCTTGGGTGGCGCAACGCCTGCAGGCTGCCAGCCGGGTACACGGGCAGCGCCGCCTTCGGGCTGCGCGCTCCGACCCGGTTTCTGCATTTTCTGACCCTGTCGTCCAAGGTTTACGGGCTGTCTGCTAGCCCATGCACGCTCAAGCCTGGCCACTCTCGTGCCCGTGGCCTTTCCCTGCCTGCCGCCGTCCGGACCACTGCCTCCTCTCCCGACGACTGCGGCCGCTCGCCTGAGCCCGTGCCATGAATACCACCCCTGTCGATCCCCGCTCGGCTGCATCGTCCGTGCCCGAAGAGACCGCAGCCGACACGAGCTTGTCATCCCATCCTGACCAGGCGGTCTCCACCGTGGCTGCCTCTGAACCGGCTGAAGCACTGGAAGAAAGCACCATAGCCGTTCAGACCAGCGTTCTCCCGCGCGACGCCGAAGAGGCGCAGCATGCTCTGGCTGAAGTGCAGCTGCTGCTGGAGCGCCATGCCTTTGCGCAGGAAACGGCTCGCCACTACGCCGAGACTGTGCGCCAGGCCGCGCAGGAGCCCGATGACGAGGATGACGCTTCGTCTCATGACAGGGCACATGCCCATGGCGAGACGTCACATGACGCGTCCGCCGTGGCACGGCACGCATCCGATACCGACGCCGGGGCGTCCGTACCCGCGTCGCAGGATGACCATGGCGCCGGGCATCTCGCAGACCCGGAGCGGGCCTCGGACACCGGGCAACGGGATGCCCATCATCAGTCGATCCGCCATCACGTCCATTCGGGGCAGCACAGCGCCCTGGCGGCCGTCGGCATGGGGCCGTCCACCGGTGTGCTGAAGTCTGCCGATGTTCGCGTCAAGGGGGGGGCAGGGCTGATGGGAGACGTGGTGGCGAGGTCGGACGACGGGTCCAGGCCGGAGGTCGAGCGGAAAGGGGAGGCCGCAGCGGAGGGCGATAACGTATCGACGCCTGACACCGGATCGACATCGGAGGCTGCATCGAAGGACGAGGCGCGTCCGGACGAATCTCCCTACCTTGCCCAGCTGCGTGATCGCCTGGCCAAGCTGCACCCGGCCGACATCGCCTACGTGCTGGAAGCGCTGCCGCCGGAAGAACGGCAGCTGGTCTGGGATTCGGTCAAGCGCGAAGCCGATGGCGCTGTGCTGCTGGAGGTTTCCGAGCCGGTTCTGGAAGACCTGATCGACCTGATGACCGAGGACGAGCTGGTCTCGGCGGTGAAGGAGCTGGACGCCGATGATGTGGCCGACCTGGTCGAATATCTGCCGCCGGCGGTGGTGGAGAAGATCCAGCGCGAGCTGACCCCCGAGGAGCGCGAGCAACTGCGCGCCGCTATGTCCTACCCCGAGGACTCGGTGGGAGGGCGCATGGACTTCGAGTTCGTGCGCGTGCGTGAGGACGTGACGCTGGAAGTGGTGCTGCGCTATCTGCGCCGCTTCGACGAGCTGCCCCAGCATACCGACCAGGTGTTCGTGGTGGATCGCAATGGTATGCTGATGGGCAGCCTGTCCATCGAGCAGGTGCTGCTCAACGAGCCGGACATCGAGGTCTCGGCCGTCATGCACCGTGACATCCTGTCGCTGGACGTGGACGACGACGTAGGCGATGCCGCCCAGGCCTTCGAACGTTATGACCTGATCTCCGCTCCGGTTGTCGACACCCACCACAAGCTCATCGGTCGCCTCACCATCGACGAGGTGGTTGACGTCATCCGTGAAGAAAGCGAGACCGACGCCCTGAACCAGGCCGGTCTGCAGGAAGAGGAAGACCTTTTCGGCTCCGTCTGGCAGTCGGCCCGCAACCGCTGGCTGTGGCTGGCCGTCAACCTGGTTACCGCCTTCCTGGCCTCGCGCGTCATTGGGCTGTTCGACGACACCATCGAACGGATCGTTGCCCTGGCCACCCTGATGCCCATCGTGGCCGGTTTGGCCGGCAACTCTGGCAACCAGACCATGGCGCTGATGATCCGCTCGCTGGCCCAGGGGCAGATCAACGGGGGCAACTTCGGCCGCATCGTGCGCAAGGAGCTGACTGTCGCACTGCTCAACGGCGTGGTCTGGGGCAGCGTGGCGGGTCTGGCCACCTGGCTGCTTTACCATGACACCGACGCTGCCCGCCTGCTGGGCATCGCCATGGGCGTGGCCATCGTCCTCAACCTGCTCATCGGCGCCGCCCTGGGCGTGGTGGTGCCCTTTGCACTGAACAAGCTGGGCCGCGATCCCGCCCTGGGCTCGTCCGTGCTGCTGACCTTCTCCACCGATGGCCTGGGCTTCCTGATCTTCCTGGGGCTGGCGACGATGCTGTTCTGAGGAGTTTGTATAGGAATATATGTCGATCAATAGTCATTTATAGGTATGTATAGCCAGTACAGGCTATCATTACCAATATTTCGCTATCAATCGTGGATCAGCTGCATGGACGAGTATCGGAACCCTTTCAACCCCGGCGCGGGGGTGCGGCCTCCTGAACTGGCTGGGCGTGCTGACGTATTGCAACAGGCGATCACGGCTTTGGAGCGTGTCAAGCGTGGCCGTCATGCCAAGTCGCTGATGATCCTGGGCCTGCGAGGGGTAGGCAAGACGGTGTTGCTGAACCAGATCGCCCAGGAGGCCGAAAGCAAAGGATACTTGGCAGAGACCGTCGAGGCGAGGGATGGCGAAGATTTGCGCCAAATGCTGCAGCAGGTCATGCGCCGTGTTCTGCTCAAGCTGGATCGGGGGGAACAGGCCGTCGAAGCTGTCAAGAAAGGCCTGCGCGTACTACGTAGCTTTCTGCGTGGTGTGACGGTCAGCTCCGGGGGGGTGGATGTTTCGTTGGGCGTGGATCCAGAGCCTGGCCTGGCTGATAGTGGGGAGCTGGAGACGGATGTTGCCGACTTGATGGTGGCAACGGCCAAGGCTGCTGCAGCTGTTCAGAAACCAGTAGCCCTGCTTATCGATGAACTGCAATATGTTTCCAGATCGGAGCTTGCAGCATTGATTCGCGCGATGCATGCCGTAAACCAGCAGGGCCTGCCGCTCATCCTGTTTGGCGCTGGCCTGCCACAGCTGGCAGGGCAGGCGGGAGACGCCAAAAGCTATGCAGAGCGTCTGTTTGACTTTCCGCGCCTGGACAGGCTGGAGGAAGCCGACGCCCATGCGGCCATCCGGGAGCCGATCGAAGCAGAGAATGCTTCCATCGAAGAGGAGGCCCTTGCAGAAATATACAGTCAGTCGCGGGGATATCCCTATTTCCTGCAGGAGTGGGGGTATAACGTCTGGAATATCTGCAGAACGACACACATTGTCCGGGCGGAGGCAGAAGAGGCTACCCGGGTTTCACTGCGCAAGCTGGATGGATCATTCTTCCGGGTACGTTTCGACCGCTTGACACCGACTGAGCGGGAGTACATGCGGGCTCTGGCCGGATTGGAGCCAGAATCTCAACGTTCATCCGACGTGGCGGCAGAAATGGGGCGCAAGGCCAACAGCGTTGCCCCTGTACGTGACAACTTGATCAAGAAAGGAATGCTCTATTCTCCCGAGCATGGAATGATCGCGTTCACAGTGCCCTTGTTCGATGAGTTCATGCAGCGCGCAATGCCATAGCTCCATCGGATGGATTGACTTTCCTTGAGGTGCATGTGACTGTTGCCTATATATCCCCCACGTGCTGAAGCCCGTGGGCGCGAAGCCTCCAAAAGGAGGCTTCTGCATTTCTACGCCATGGATGGGCTCAGCGCCCGTACATCACCGTGATGCTGGAGGCGCCCAGCGCGTGGGTCTGGGCCACGAAGCCGACCAGCGCCGGCGTCGAATCGGCCGTCACGCCGGGCAGATCAGCCACCTTCAGGGCCGTCAGCGTGATCACATAGCGATGCGCCCGGCCCGTGGGTGGGCAGGCACCCATGTAGCCCGGCTTGCCGCCGTCAGTGCGCGTCTGCAGGGCGCCCGCGGGCAGCTTCGTGTCACCGACGCTGATGCCGGCCGGCAGTCGGTCCACCTTGGCCGGAATGTTGGCCACCACCCAGTGTGTCCACCCGATGCCGCCGGTGGGGGCATCCGGATCGTGCATGGTGAGCAGGAAGCTCCGGGTGCCCACAGGGGCATTCTTCCAGGACAGGGCCGGTGACTGGTTGTTCCCCGTGCAGCCGAAGCCGTACTCGGCGCTCAGCAGCTGCTTGCGGGTGAAACCGCCGTTCTGCAGGTCATCGGCCTGCAGCGTGAAGGAGCCGGCAGCCGACGCCGTGCCCGTCAGGGCAAGCAGCGTGGTGGCCAGCAGGATATGTTTTTTCATCATGGTTCTCTCAATCACTGTGCCAGTCCGACTTCCCGCCGCGCTTTTCCAGCAGCCGGACGCCTTCCATCACCATGCTGCGGTCCACGGCCTTGCACATGTCGTAGATGGTCAGCAGACCCACTTGCACGGCGGTCAGCGCCTCCATCTCCACCCCGGTGCGGCCCGTGCATTCGGCCGTCACCTCGCAGCGCACGCGGCTGGCTGCCTCGTCCAGGGTGAACTCGGCTGCCACGCGCGACAGCGCGATGGGATGGCACAGCGGGATGAGGTCGGCGGTGCGCTTGGCGGCCATGATGGCCGCCAGTCGGGCCACGCCCAGTACGTCACCCTTGGCGGCACTCCCTTCACGGATGCGCGTCAGTGTGGCCGGCTGCATGCGGATCCAGCCCTCGGCCACGGCCGTGCGGCGAGTTTCGGCCTTGCTGCCCACATCCACCATGTGGGCCTGCCCCTGGGCGTTGAAATGCGTCAGATCATTCATCGTGCCATCATAGCAGGAGGAAGGGCCACCCTTGTCGTCGCAGGGGTGGGGCCGGACGTTGGAAGACCGTAGCACGCCATGGTGCTGAGCCGTTTGGGGCTCCGTCCAGGCAATCCGAACACGAGAGAATCTGTCGATGAGGCATCACGAGCCGGAACAGACCGGGCGCCTGGGGGCCGACAACGGCGCAGCAGAAGGCCGGGCACACGCGGCACAGCCCGTCAGGCCTGCGGCGCCCGTGGCATGCGCATTCCGTCGTCTGGGCCGGGCAGGGCTGCTGGGCCTGGCGCTGACCATGGCCATGCCGGCATCGCTCCATGCCCAGATCGAACGCCTGCCCGACCTGGGGTCGGCCGACAGTGACGAGCTTTCCGGCACGGCCGAGCGTCGTCTGGGCGAGTCGGTCATGCGCCAGCTCCACGCCGACGGCACCGTCTACGACGATGCCGAGATGAACGACTTCATCAACCGCTTCGGCAGTCGGCTCACCGGCACCGAACCGGCACGTGGCCAGCCGTTCCTGTTCTTCATCGTGCGCGACGACAGCATCAACGCCTTCGCCCTGCCGGGTGGGTACATCGGCGTGCATACGGGTCTGCTGGCCGTGGCCGGCAGCGAATCCGAGCTGGCCAGCGTGCTGGGGCACGAGATGGGGCACGTCACCCAGCACCACATCGCCCGCATGCTGAAGAACCAGAAGCAGGCCAGCATGCTGGCCATGGCGGGCATGGTGCTGGGGGCGCTGGCCATCCGCAACAATCCGGACGCCGGCATGGGGGCCATCACGCTGGGCGAGAGCATGGCCACGCGCTCCATGCTCTCGTTCTCGCGCGATGCCGAGCGCGAGGCCGACCGCATCGGCCTGCAGGTGATGCGCGAGGCCGGCTTCGACGTGAACGGCGCGCCCGTCTTCTTCGGCCGCCTGCAGCAGCAGAACCGGTTCAACGAAGGCGGCGACACCACGGCCTATCTGCGCACCCACCCGGTCACGGCCGAGCGCATCAACGACCTGAAGCTGCGCATCCAGCAGCTGGCCGCCACCGCCAGACCCCCGGCCGATTCCGTGGATTTCCGGCTGATGCGGGCACGGGCGCGCGCCGTCAGCGCCGACAGCGTGGACAAGCAGACCGAGGTGCGCCGCCATTTCGAGGCCCAGCTCAAGACCGAGGAGGGCAGAAAGGACCCGGCCACCTGGTTCGGGCTGGCCAACGTGGCCTACATGCGACACGATGCCATGGCCACCGAACAGGCTCTGACGCAGGCCGAGAAGCTGCTCGACAAACCGCATCCGTACATCGTGCGGCTGCACATCGCCAATCTGCTGGCTGCCGGCAAGGTGGCCGAGGCCGAGGCCGAGCAGGCCTCGGCCTCGGCCACCAAGGATTTCCCCGGCTCCCGGGCGCTTCTGCGCCAGCGTGCCGAAGTGCTCAATGCGGCGAAGAAGTGGGATGAGTCCATTGCGCTGCTGCGCAATGAAACGCGCCTGTACAAGAGCGACGCCGAACTGTGGCGCATGTTGGGCGAGGCCTACTTGGCCAAGGGCGAGAAGGGCATGTCGCACCTGGCTGCGGCCGAAGGCTACCTGGCACTGGGCTACAACCAGCCTGCCATCGAGCAGCTCCGGCTGGCGCGCAACGCCGGCGACCTGGATTTCTACAACGGTTCCATCGCCGACGCCAAGCTGCGTGAGGCCGAAGCGGCCTGGATGCAGGAACAGGGCGAGGAGCGCCGCTGAATCCGCTCAGGGGCGGATCAGCACCGCCCCTGACCACGGCGCCAGCGCCAGCGCTCCCCGCCGGATCTCGGCACCCGTCAGGCCGCTGCCCTCATCGATAAGGCCGTCGGCCCAGCCGCGCGGCAGCGGAAGCCGTGCCTTCTTGCCGCTGAAATTGAAGATGCACAGCAGCGCATCGCCGTCCAGCTGGCGCTCGTAGGCGAGCAACTGCGGGTCGGCGGGCAGGAGCTTCAGCCGCCCCTTCAGCAAGGCGGGGTGCGTCTTGCGCCAGGCCAGCAGGTTCCGATAGAAATTCAGCATCGAATCCGGATTGCGCGTCTGCTGGTCCACGGCCAGTTCGCGGTGCTCGGGCGGGATGGGCAGCCAGGTCTTCGGGGCATCCGAGAACCCGGCGCTGGCGCCACGCTTCTTCCACGGGAAGGGCGTGCGGCAGCCGTCGCGCCCCTTGAACTCGGGCCACATGCGAATGCCGTAGGGGTCCTGCAGCTGCTCGAAGCTCAGCTCGACTTCGGGCAGGCCCAGCTCGTCGCCCTGGTAGATGCAGGGACTGCCGCGCAGTGTCATCTGCATGACTGCCGCCAGACGGGCGACCGCCTCGCCTCCCTGCTGTCCACCCCAGCGGGTACGGATGCGCGGACAGTCATGATTGGAAATGGCCCATGACGGCCAGCCGTCCTTCACGATACGGCCGAACTTGCCGAACACCTGATGCAGGAACTCGGCGGAGTGGGGTTCGTACAGCAGATCGAAGCTGTAGGCCATGTGCAGCTTGTCGCCGTCGGCCGTGTACTGGGCAATCACCTCCAGCGTGTCGTCTGCGCCCACTTCGCCCACCATGGTGGTGTCGGGGTACTGGTCCAGCAGCGCGCGTAGCCGTTTCAGGAACTCCAGGTTCTCGGGCTGAGTCTGGTCGTAAACATGGCGCTGCCAGTCGTAGGGGTTGACCAGTTCCGGATCAGGAGCTTTCAGGCCACGGCGTGACCGGGGCGGATTGTCGCGCAGTGTCTGGCTATGGAAGTAGTAGTTGACGGTATCCAGCCGGAAGCCGTCCACCCCCAGTTCCAGCCAGAAGCGCATATCGGCCAGCAGAGCGTCCTGCACCTTGCGGTTGTGGAAGTTCAGGTCCGGCTGGCTGGACAGGAAATTGTGCAGGTAATACTGCATCCGCCGCGTGTCCCAGTGCCAGGCGCTGCCGCCAAAGACGGACTGCCAGTTGTTGGGCGGCGAACCGTCGGGCTTGGCATCGGCCCACACGTACCAGTCGGATTTCGGGTTCTTGCGGCTCTTGCGGCTTTCGACGAACCAGGGATGTTCGTCGGAGGTGTGCGACAGTATCTGGTCGATGATCACCTTCAGACCCAGCTCATGAGCGCGGTCCAGCAGTGTGCGGAAGTCGTCCAGCGTGCCGAAGGTCGGATCGACGGCCCGGTAGTCCGAGACGTCGTAGCCGAAGTCGCGCATCGGACTCTTGAAGAAGGGCGACAGCCAGATGGCATCCACACCCAGCGCCTTCACGTAGTCCAGCCGTTGCGTGATGCCGTTCAGGTCACCCACACCATGGCCGCGGCTGTCTTGGAAGCTGCGCGGATAGATCTGGTAGATCACACCACCGCGCCACCATTCGTTGTTGGGCGCCTTGCGGGGAACGCGTGGCTGAGGGGTACCCCGCTTGCTGGAGGATGTCCCTGAAGATCCATTCGCCGTCCCGCGGGAACGTCGAGGGCTACTGGCGGGGGCGGATGGACGGGGCGTGCGTGTCACCATGGATCGGCTCCGGAAGAGGCATGTGCAGGGAAAAACATCGGAGCAGGTGGGGACGCCGGGCATCGCGCGCCTGGCGTCCATGGCGCGAGTACTCAGGCTGGCTGAACGTGCCCGGCTGCACCCTTGTCCGATGGCAGGACCACCGTGCGATGGCAGGCGTTCTCATTGTCGTCGAAAACGTGCAGGTGGTTCTCGCGCAGTCGCAGGTGTATGGGTTGCCCCACACTCTGCTCGGCATAGTTCGGTACCTTGGCGATGAAGAGGCCTGCCCCCGGGATCGAGGTTTCCACGTACAGGTATGAAGAGTCTCCGACCCGTTCGATGTGGTTGATGGTGCCGGAGACTATGTTCTGCGCCTGAGACGGTCCGGAAAGCTCGGCCCGTTCCGGGCGGATGCCCAGTGTCACGGGCGTGTCCGGGGCCAGGTGCGTGGCGTTGACGCAGGCACGGACGACGTGGTCACCCACGGCGATCTCGGCCTGTTCCGGGGTGGCGGACTTGAGCGTTCCCGGCAGGGTGTTCATCTTGGGTGAGCCAATGAACTCGGCCACGAACAGGCTGTTGGGCCGATGGTAGAGCGTCAGGGGTGAACCGGCCTGGGCAACGGAGCCCCGTTTCTGAACCCGTTCACCGCTGTGCAGCAGCACGATCTTGTCGGCCAGCGTCATGGCCTCCACCTGGTCGTGCGTCACGTAGATCATGCTGGCGGTGCCGATGCGCTTGTGAAGGGCGGCAATCTCCAGCCGGGTCTGCACGCGCAGGGCAGCGTCCAGGTTTGAGAGGGGCTCGTCGAACAGGAAGACTTTGGGTTCCTTCACGATGGCACGCCCGATGGCCACCCGCTGGCGCTGGCCGCCCGACAGCGCCTTCGGAAGTCGCTCCAGCAGCGGCTCCAGCTGAAGCGCACGCGCAGCCTCGGTCACCCGCCGCTCGATCTCAGCCTTGTCGGAATGGAGCGTTCTCAGGCCGAAGGCCATGTTCTCCCGTACCGTCATGTGCGGATACAGCGCATAGCTCTGGAACACCATCGCCACGCCCCGCTCGGACGGATGACGGTCGTTCATCAGTTCCCCATCGAAGTACAGTTCGCCGCGGGTGATGTCTTCCAGCCCGGCCACCATGCGCAGCAACGTGGACTTGCCGCACCCCGAGGGGCCGACGAAGACGCAGAACTCGCGCGGTTCGATGGTGAGATTCGCATCCTTGATGGTGATCGTCCGGGGCGTGTATTGCTTGCAGACGTTCTTGAATTCGATCTTCGACATGGGCGGAGCGCTGGCTGCGCGGGTTGGAGTTGAGAGCGAGAGAATCTGTCGATGGCGCGACGAAGGATCCGGAAGGCCTGAGGGCAGGCGGGCCCAGGCCGAAGCGGGAAAATGGCGAGCGAGGCTGTGTCGGGAATGCCTGCCGGAGTCCTCAGCCCTTGACGGCACCCGCCGTCAGACCGGAAACGATCTTCTTCTGGAAGGCCACCACCAGCGCGATCAGGGGCAGGGTGACGATGACCGAGGCAGCCATGATCTTTCCCCAGGGAATGTCATACTTGCTGGCGCCCGATAGCAGCGAGATCGAGACGGGAACGGTGCGTTCACTGTCGTCGATGATGAAGGTGAGGGCAAAGAGAAACTCGTTCCAGGCGGCGATGAAGGCCAGCAGCCCGGTGCACACCAGGGCGGGCCACAGCAGCGGCATGAACACTTCCCGGATGATCTGCCAGGGTGAGCAGCCGTCCATGATGGCAGCCTCTTCCAGCTCGTTGGGCAGCTGCGCCATGAAGGTGGTCAGCACCCAGACGGTGAAGGGCAGCGTGAAGATCATGTAGGGGATGATCAGGCCGGTGGCACGGTTGTAGAGCCCCACGGCCTGGATCAGCTCGAACATGCCGCCCAGCACGGCCACCTGTGGGAACATCGAGACGCTCAGGATGGCGGCCAGCAACAGCCCGCGTCCCTTGAACTGGATGCGGCCCAGCGCATAGGCTGCCGTCACGCTCAGGAAGATGGCCAGCACCACCACGCACGTTGCCACCATGATGGAATTAAGCAGGTGGCGACCGAAGTTCTGCTCGGCCAGGGCAAACAGCGAGACGTAGTTGTCGAAGCTGGGTGACTTCGGCAGCAGGTCCGAGTTGAACAGCTCAGAGCCTGTCTTTAGCGACGTGGAAATGGCGTATAGGAAGGGAAAGACACAGACGAGCGTGACGAGCACGGCGCCGGTGTAGGTGGCGATGATCCCCAGGCGTTTCTGTGTCGAGTACTTCATGTCCGTTGCCCGATATGTTGGGGGTAAGGAGAGGCAACCGGGGCGTCACTCGGACTTGCCCCGGATGAACTTCATATAGGCCAGCGTGCACAGCGAGATGATCAGGAAGAGTGCCGTGGAAGCGGCCGAGCCGTAGCCCAGATAGCCGTTTTCCACCATCTCGCGCTGCACGAAGCCCGACATGGAGATCGTCGCGTTGCTGGACGAGGTCAGCACGTAGATCAGGTCGAAGACGCGCAGCGCATCCAGCAACCGGAAAATGATGGCCACCATCAGCGCGGGCCGGATGAAGGGAAGGGTGATCTTCCAGAAGACCCGCCATGGGCTGATGCCGTCGACTTTGGCCGCCTCATAGCAGTCCTTCGGGACCGTCTGCAGCGCCGCCAGGATCAGCAGCGTCATGAAGGGCACGGTTTTCCAGACATCCACGAAGATCACCGTCCACATGGCCCACTGGGGCGATGCCGTCCAGGCGATGTTGTGGTCGATGATGCCCAGCGTGCGCAGCCAGTTGTTCACCAGCCCGAACTGGTCATGCAGCATCCAGCCCCACAGCTTGGCCGACACGATGGTGGGAATGGCCCAGGGCACAAGCACCGCGGCACGGACCAGCATGCGGCCGCGAAACTCCTGGTTCAGCAGCAGGGCCACGCCCAGGCCCAGCACCGTTTCCAGGGCCACAGAGACGACGGCAAACTGCAGGGTGTTGCGAATGGATCCGCCCCAGTCGCTGGCCCAGAAACCATCGGTGTAGTTGGGGTTGCCGAACAGGCCGAACTCACCCCAATAGTTGTCCAGCCCCACGAACTGGGCAGACTCGATGTCACCCATGTTGGCGTCGGTGAAGCTGAACCAGATGGTCCGGGCCAGTGGCCAGACGGCCACGGCCAGGAGCGTGATCAGCATGGGAGTCAGGAATATCCATGCCTGACGGGTCCTGCGGGATGCCTGTGCCATGACGCTCTACCTGCTTACCATTTGTTGCGCTTGACCTGCTTGAGCCTGCCTTCCAGTTTCTTCACGGCATCGGTGCCATTGGTGCGCCCGCTCAGCACTTCATGCGTGGCATTCCAGAAGCTCTGGCTGACCTCGTTGTATTTCAGGCCGGTGATGGTGGCAGGCCGCGGCAGGGCGTTCTGCAGCACCTGGTACAGGTTGGTGAAGAACGGGTTGGCGGCCAGCACTTCCTTGTCCTCGTACAGGGCCGGATAGGTGGGATTGAACGACCCCTCGATGGCGCGGCGCTTCTGTTCACGCTCGCTGGTCAGGTACATCACCAGGTCGGCCGCTTCGTCGGGGTGTTTCGAATACTTGGACACGGAAAGCTGCCAGCCGCCCAGCGTGGCAGCCTGGCCTTTCTCGCCGCCCGGCATGGTGGTTACGCCCACCTTGTCCTTCACGCGGCTGTCCGCGCCCTGTGCCAATGCCCAGGCATAGGACCAGTTGCGCATGAAGGCCGCCTTGCCGTTCTGGAACACGCCACGTGCGTCTTCCTCGGCATAGTTGAGCACGCCCTGCGGCGAGATGGTGCCGATCCAGCCTCTGGCCGTGTCCAGCGCCTTGGCGGCATGCTCATTGTTGATGGTGATGTTGCCCTGCTCGTCGACGATGGTGCCGCCGCCGTCGCTGTACACCCATTCCAGCGCGTTGCAGGTCAGCCCTTCATAGGCCTTGCCCTGCCAGACATAGCCCTGGAAGTCGTTGTTGCCGGCCTTGCGCTCGCCGTCCTGGATGACGGCAGCGGTCTTGGCGAACTCTTCCCAGGTCTTGGGTACGGGCTGCTTGTACTTTTCCAGAAGGTCCTTGCGGTAGTACAGCATGCCGGCCTCGGTGAACCAGGGCATGGCCACCAGTTTCCCCTTCACCGTGTTGTTGGCGATGATGGCGGGGAAGTGCTTCTTCGCTTCGTCCTTGGCGTAGGAGGTGAGGTCGATCAGGTGGTTGCCGATCATGCCAGGCCACACCACGTCCAGCGTCACGACGTCCATGTCCGACGACTTGGCGGCAAACAGCTTGCGGTACAGGCCCAGAATGTCGCTGGGGGCGGTGGGAATGGACACCAGCTTCACTGAGTTGCCGGTCTTCCGGGCCCATTCGTCGGTGGCGCGCTTGCAGAACTCGTAGTCCTGCCCGACCGTACCGCACGAGATGGTGA
This sequence comes from uncultured Lautropia sp., assembly GCA_938046755.1. Lineage (GTDB taxonomy): Bacteria > Pseudomonadota > Gammaproteobacteria > Burkholderiales > Burkholderiaceae_E > Lautropia. The sequence goes on from CALIXC010000026.1 coordinate 13,085, forward strand.
TAGTGGCGGCCTGGGCAAGGCCGGCGCACGCCATCAGGATGGCTCCTGCCAGCAGCTTGGGGGTAAAGCTTCGGGTCATGATCGTCTCCGCCTGTCGGGGTGAAAATGTTGAAGACGATCATACCTGTGAAATGTTTAATTTTGTAGAAAACCCCGGGGGTGCATTGGTCTCTGCCTAACGCATCACCACTGGTCCTGCTTCACCTCTCCCAGCCGTTCCTGCAGCTTCTTCACGGCCTCGGCACCCTTGGCTCGGCCGTCCAGCCCATCATGCACGGCGCTCCAGAAGGCCTGGCTGACGGCGTCATACTTGGGGCCGGTGATGCTGGATGGTCGGGATACGGCATTGGGGAGCACGTCGTACAGTGTGCCGAAGAACGGGTTGGCGGCCAGCACTTCCTTGTCCTTGTATAGGGCAGGGTAGGTGGGGTTGTAGGCCCCCTCGATGGCACGACGCTTCTGCACCTTCTCGCTGGTCAGGTACATCACCAGATCGGCGGCTTCTTCAGGGTGCTTCGTGTATTTGGACACGGCCAGCTGCCAGCCACCCAGGGTGGCGGTGCTGCCGTTCTCGCCGGCGGGCAGGGGGGCCACACCCACCTTGTCCTTCACGCGGCTGTTGGCGCCCTGCACCAGCGCCCAGGCATAGGGCCAGTTGCGCATGAAGGCGGCCTTGCCGTTCTGGAAGAGGTTGCGTGCATCTTCTTCGGCATGGCCAAGCACGCCCTGGGGCGAGAGGGTGCCGACCCAGCCTGCGGCCCGGTCCAGGGCACGGGCGGCGTTCTCGTTGTCGATGGTGATCTCGCCGGCTTCGTTGACGATGGTGCCGCCCCCCTGGCTGTGCACCCATTCCAGCGCGTCGCAGGTCAGGCCTTCATCGGGGCGGCCCTGCCAGGCGAACCCCTGAAAATCCTCCCGGCCAGCCTTGCGCTCACCTTCCTGAATGGTGGCAGCTGCCTTGGCGAACTCATCCCAGGTGGTGGGGGTGGACAGTTCGTATTTTTCCAGCAGGTCCTTGCGGTAGTAGAGCAGCCCGACTGCGGTGAACCAGGGCATGGCCACCAGGCGGCCTTGCACGGTGTTGTTGGCGATGATGGCAGGAAAATGCTTCTTCACCTCGTCCTTGGCATAAGGCGTGAGGTCCAGCAGATGCTGGCCGAGCATGCCGGTCCAGACCACGTCCACCATCACCACGTCCACGTCGGATGAGCCGGCCGCGAACATCTTCTGGTAAAGGCCCAGGGTCTCGGTGCTGGATACGGGGACGGACAGCAGCTTGACCTGGTTGCCGGTCTTGCGCGCCCATTCGTCGGACGCGTGCTTGCAGGAGTCATAGTCCTGCCCGACGGAGCCACATGCAATGGTGAGGGTGGTTTCGGCCTGGGCGAAGCCGGCACAGGTGGCAAGAAGAGCGCCGGCCAGCAGCGTGTGGGTGAAACGTCGGGTCATGGTCATTCGCACGGATGATGGACATCACTGGCGATCATAGCCCGGAACATGGCAACCGTGGGAGCAGGCAGGAGTGCCCGAAAACGTGTTTAGTGGGCTCTACAGGCGTCGTGCCGCTTTCTGATAGACCTCCATGCGCTCACGCTTTCCCACGGCGATGACCTGGACGATGATCTTCTCGTCTTGTACCTGATAGACCAGACGATAGCCACTGCTGCGAAGCTTGATCTTGTAGCAGTCGGCCATGCCGATAAGGCGGGCGCTGGGCACCTTCGGGTTTTGCAGTCGCTCCTCAAGTTTGTCGAGAAACTGATTGGCGATGTTTGCCCCCAGTTTCCTGAACTCCTTTAGGGCTTGGGGGTTGAAGGTGAGCTGATACTTCATCGACGCAGCGACTCCAGCTCCACGGGAATGGGCTCCTCGTGCTGGCGCTCTTCCACGATTCTGGTCAGCTCGGCATCTTCGGCCAGCTCCATGAAGTACTCATAGAGCTCGGGCGATACGCAATAGAAGGCCGGTTTGTCCTTGTCTAGGATGGCGATGGCGTGTCCATCAGCAGCGCTGAAAGTTTCCAGAGGGGCCTCTTTCAGCTCGGCAAGGCTGGCGACGGTATCGGTCAGGATCAGGCTGGGCATGGCGTCATCCCAAGAAGAGAGGGTCAGTGCAGCTGCGTCGGGGCAGGGGTGCTGAGTTCGATTTCGTCGCCGGCCTGCGAGGCGTGGTGCAGCATCAGCTGCCAGCCGTGCGGGGTGCGCAGGAACACGTTGGTGGCGTAGGCCAGGAAGCGCTGTGGCGCTTCGTCGGGCGGGGTGAAGTCGAACTGCTCGATGACGTGATGCACCGAGACAGTGGCCGTCTCGAAGGACTGCAGTTCGTGGCAGGTCACGCGCACACCGCCCTGCGCAAAGACTTCCTCGTGCGTGTCACGGATGGCGTCCAGTCCGGAGAGCCGCTCGCCGGAGGGCAGGATGCACAGCACTGAATCGTCATCGACCCAGATCGCCATCAGCGCGTCCAGATCGGCATCGACCAGGGCCTGGTAATAGGTCTCCTGGGCGTGGGTGGCGCTTTGGTGAAGGATGGCGTCTGGGGTCATGGGTCAGGAAAGGAGGAAAGAGAGACGGCGCGGCGTGTCGGGCGAGGGTGGCCGTTCAGTGTCCGTGGGGCAGCTTCACGCCTGGCTTGAGCCGGTACAGCGTGCTGCAGTACGGACATCGGGCCTGACCCTCATGGGTCACGTCCAGGTAGACACGCGGATGCTGGCTCCACAGTGTCATCTTGGGATTGGGGCAGAAGACCGGCAGGTCGGAGGCGTCCAGCTCGACGGCCGTGTTCTGGGAAGGCGACTGGCTCATGGGGGCACCGAAACGGAAGGTGGGGTCGACGAAGGGAACGAAAGGGAGGGATCGCAAGGCTGGCCACACCGAAGCAGGCACATCCTGCCCCCTGACATGCCCGCACCGCAGAGTGCGGGCATGTCAGGGGGCGAAGAGGCCGACGGTGTAGTTGGCCACGCCCTGCATGGCAGGGCGCAGCGCCTCCCTCATGCTACGCCGTCCGGTGGCGGAGGGCGCAGCTTTCTTCGGAGGCGGGCTCAGGCATTCACCGGCTGCAGCCAGTGACGATAGGCCGAATCCTTGCCCTTGACGACATCGAAGAAAGCGGTCTGCAGCTTCGTGGTGATGGGGCCGCGCGTGCCGTCACCGATGACGCGGTTGTCCAGCTCGCGGATCGGCGTGACCTCGGCCGCGGTGCCGGTGAAGAAGGCTTCGTCGGCGCAGTACACCTCGTCGCGGGTGATGCGTTTCTCGCGGGCCTCGATGCCCAGGTTGCGGGCAATGGTGAGGATGGAGTCGCGGGTGATGCCGTCCAGGCAGGAGGCCAGGTCAGGCGTGTAGAGTTTGCCCTGCTTCACGATGAACAGGTTCTCGCCCGAGCCTTCCGAGACGTAGCCTTCGGTGTCCAGCAGCATGGCCTCGTCGTAGCCGTCGGCCGTGGCCTCGTTGTTGGCCAGGATGGAGTTGATGTAGTGGCCGCCGGCCTTGGCACGCACCATCGAGACGTTGACGTGATGGCGGGTGTAGGACGAGGTCTTGACGCGGATGCCCTTGTTGATGCCGTCCTCGCCCAGGTAGGCGCCCCACGGCCAGGCGGCGATCATGACGTGCACCTTCACGCCGCGCGGAGAGACGCCCAGCTTGTCGTCACCCAGCCAGATGAGCGGGCGCAGGTAGCAGCTCTTGAGGCCGTTTGCACGCACGACGGCCTTCTGGGCCTCTTCCAGCGTGGCGGCGTCGAAAGGCACCTTCATCTGGAAGATCTTGGCGGAGTTGAGCAGGCGCCGGGTGTGCTCGGGCAGGCGGAAGATGGCGGTGCCCAGCTCGGTATCGTAGGCGCGCACGCCCTCGAAGACGCTCAGCCCGTAGTGCAGGCTGTGGCTGAGCACGTGGATCTTCGCATCCCGCCAGTCGATGAGCTGGCCATCGAACCAGATCTTCCCATCACGATCCGACATTGACATGATTGTTTATCTCCAGGACAGGGCGGGGCGGGCAAGGTGCCGGCACGGGACGGTGGCTGGCCGGGCTGCCCCATGGGCAACCCCCTCCATCGGCCAGGTGGTCCGGATGCTCCCTTCTGCTCCCTTCGCACTGCGCGTTCATTGAACAATAGGGGACAACCATTCTAGCCTAGCAGTGGGCCATCGTTGCGCACACGCCCCGTGGCGGGCAGGCCCGTCAGCCGAACAGGTGCTGCCACAGCGCCTT
>CALIXC010000027.1 GCA_938046755.1 uncultured Lautropia sp.
TTTTGCAGAAGCAGCGCGCACGGCTGCCTCGCCACCGGCAGCCCCCTGGGCCGATGGTGCAACACCGCGCGAGCCCCCCTCACTGGCCGCCCGGGCCCAGGTACGGGAGGTCACCAACCTGCCTGCCGGCGGCCTTCAGGCGCGGCTAGAGATCGACCATGCTTCCTGGGACGCCCGCATCGCCCCGGTTCACACGCTCATCATCCTTCAACTTCAGCCATCATCGCAGAATCACGAACTGGATGAAAACGCGCGCGCACCATGGCCGGAAGCGGATGCCACACGATACACCGCCGCGGCCCCCAGACACACCGCCGCAACCTCTCCCCCCCCTGCTGCGCCAACCACTGTGGGCACTGCCGCCACTTCCGCCGCCCCCCTGCACGCCCGCTTCCGCCTGACCGAAACCCTGCGCCCCGGTGCGGCCGAGACACTCGCCCGACTGCGGGCCGACGGCATGCAGTGCCGCATCGTCTCGGGCGACCATCCCGAGCGTGTGACCGATATCGCACGGCAACTGGGCCTTGCTCCGGGCGAGCAGCGCGCCGGCGCCCGCCCGGAAGACAAGCTCGACCTCATGCACGATTTCCAGCAGCAGGGCCGGCGCGTCACCATGGTGGGCGACGGCGTCAACGACGCCCCGGTGCTCAGCCGAGCCGATGTCTCGGTCTCGCTGGCCAGCGCCGCCCCGCTGGCCCAGCACCATGCCGACATCCTGCTGCTGTCCGAACGCCTGGACGGCCTGCTGGCGGCCCGCGATGCCGCCCGTCGTGCCCTTCGCATCGTCCACCAGAACCTGATCTTCTCCTGCCTCTACAATGTCCTGGCCATCCCGCTGGCCGCCGTCGGCCTGGTACCGCCCTGGTTGGCGGGCCTGGGCATGGCCAGCAGCTCACTGGTGGTGGTGCTCAACGCGCTACGCGCCGCCCGCTGACCCTCATCATGGACATCCTCTACACCCTCATTCCCCTGTCCGTCGTCCTGGTGTTTGCCATCCTGGCCGCCCTGGCCTGGGCCGTGCATGCCGGCCAGTTCGAGGACCTGGACGCCGAGGCTGAACGGATCCTGCTGGATGACGACCGGCCGTCCGCGGCGCCATCGGCCGAAGCGCCTGCCCCCACCACGGCCATGCCGAAGGCCGCTCCTCAGCCGGCCGCGCCACCTGCTGCCGGGCACTAATCCGACCCGTTACGGCCCTCCTCCCTGCCGCCAGAGCATGCCTGCCGACCTGGCGAAGATCCACTCGGACACCCGACCAGACACCCCGACAAGCCTCCATCCGGACCACCTTGTCAGTCACCACCCCTACACTGTCGCACGGACAATACGTCTTTCACGTCCTTTCACATCGCGCCCGGCAACGGCTTCCAGCCGTCCAGCGGCTTCACACGCGCACCGCGCCCTCGGGGGTGTCACACTTGACTTATATCAAGGCGATCTTTCAGATATAAACCATCATAGCCAACAAGGGATTTTCTGAGCAAATTCGCCCCGGCTTGCGCATTCTCTCGTCACGAGACATCCGCTCCAGCGTGGAGACGCTCCAGCCGCTGCCCGCATTTCTCCGGACATCACCGACAGGCCCATGAGGTGGCCTGGACAGGCGCCGCTCTCACCTATCGAGGGCAAGCGGTCTGTCCAGGCCTCCTTTTTTCATCGCCGTCCGCAACACTCATCGCGCCTCTGGCGCGCCTTCGCCGGCTTATTACGACATGACTACATCACCCCCCATCGCGTGGAACGACCGCGTCGTCCGCCAGTTTTCCATCATGACCATCGTCTGGGGCGTGGTGGGCATGACGCTGGGCGTCTACATCGCTGCCGAGCTCGCCTTCCCGGCGCTCAACATGGGAATCCCTTGGCTGAGCTTCGGCCGGCTGCGCCCGCTGCATACCAATGCAGTCATCTTCGCCTTCGGGGGCTGCGGCCTCATGGCCACCGCCTATCACACCGTGCAGCGCACCTCACAGGTGCCGCTGTTCGCGCCCAAGCTGGCCGCGTTCTCCTTCTGGGGCTGGCAGGCCGTCATCATCGGCGCCATCATCTCCCTGCCCCTGGGCTACACCCAGTCCAAGGAGTACGCCGAGATGGAATGGCCTCTTGACCTGCTGATCGCTGCCGTCTGGGTGGCCTTCGCCATCGTCTTCTTCGGCACTATCGTCAAGCGCAAGGTCAAGCACATCTACGTCGCCAACTGGTTCTACGGCGGCTTCATCCTGGCCGTGGCGCTCCTGCACATCGTCAACAACGTCTCCATCCCAGCCGGCCTCATGAAGTCCTATCCGGTCTACGGTGGCGTGCAGGACGCCATGGTGCAATGGTGGTATGGCCACAATGCGGTGGGCTTCTTCCTGACCGCCGGCTTCCTGGGCATGATGTACTACTTCGTGCCCAAGCAGATCGGTCGCCCCATCTACTCGTACCGCCTGTCCATCGTCCACTTCTGGGCGCTGATCTTCACCTACATGTGGGCGGGTCCGCACCACCTGCACTACACCGCCCTGCCCGACTGGACCCAGTCGCTGGGCATGGTCTTTTCGCTCATCCTGTTCGCACCGTCCTGGGGCGGCATGATCAACGGCATCATGACCCTGTCGGGTGCATGGCACCGTCTGCGTGAAGATCCCATCCTGCGCTTCCTGATTGTGGCCCTGTCCTTCTACGGCATGTCCACCTTCGAAGGCCCGATGATGGCCATCAAGACCGTCAACGCGCTGTCGCACTACACGGACTGGACCATCGGTCACGTTCACTCCGGCGCGCTGGGCTGGGTCGGTCTCATCACCATGGGCAGCCTCTACTACCTGATCCCGCGCCTCTGGGGCCGTGACCGGATGTACAGCACCAACCTGATCGAGCTGCACTTCTGGCTGGCCACCATCGGCATCGCCCTGTATGCCATCGCCCTGTGGGTGGCCGGCATCACCCAGGGTCTGATGTGGCGCGCCCTGGAGCCGGACGGCACGCTGACCTACACCTTCGCCGAGTCGGTCAAGGCCAGCTTCCCGTACTACGTGGTTCGCCTGATCGGTGGCGTGCTCTACCTGAGCGGCATGATCGTCATGGCCTACAACGTCTGGCGTACCGTGCGTGGCGACACCAAGGCCTCCGCGCTGCCCGCTACGGTCGAGACCAGCACCCCGGTCACCCCCGCTGCTCCCCAACTGAACACCGCCAGCCAGAGCCACTGAACCGGCAGGCGCCCTGCCCCGCAGAACCTTCCGTGTGCTGGTCTCCGGACCGGCACACAGGGCAGCTGCGCGCATAAAGCCCCTTCGAGGAAGCTTCGATGAAACTCTCACACGAACAAATTGAAACCAACCCCTGGCTGATGATCGTCCTGATCGTGCTGGTGGTGTCGGTCGGTGGCCTGGTTCAGATCGTGCCGCTCTTCTTCCAGCGTTCCACCACCGAGCCGCTGCCGGGCATGACCCCGCCCAGCGCCCTGCAGGTGGCTGGCCGCGACATCTTCGTGCGCGAGGGCTGCTACAACTGCCACTCGCAGATGGTCCGTCCGTTCCGTGCCGAAACGCTGCGCTACGGCCCCTACTCGGTGGCTGGCGAGTCCGTCTGGGATCACCCCTTCCAGTGGGGCAGCAAGCGCACCGGTCCGGACCTAGCCCGTGTCGGCGGCCGCTACAGCGACGACTGGCACCGTGCCCACCTGCACAACCCGCGTGACGTGGTGCCCGAGTCCAACATGCCCGCCTACCCCTGGCTGGAAGAAACCCCGGTGGACCAGAGCAGCATCGTCCGTCACATGAAAGCGCTGCGTAGCGTCGGCGTCCCCTTCAGCGACGAATCCATCAATGGTGCGGTCGAGGAGCTCGAGGGCAAGACCGAACAGGATGCCCTGATCGCCTTCCTGCAAGGTCTGGGCCGCGTCCGTCCGCAGAACCAGTGAACGGAGGGACAGTCTTGGACTTCAACGTGATTCGGGGTGTCCTCACCCTGCTGTTCCTCATCTTCTTCCTGGGCGTCATCGTCTACGCCTGGTCCAAGAAAAACAAGGCCCGCTTCGACGAAGCCGCCATGCTTCCCCTGAACGAACCCAACGAGAGAAAAAATGGCTGATTTCGTATCCGACTTCTGGTCATACTACGTCATCGTACTGACCATTCTCAGCCTGCTGTTCTGTCTGTTCGTTCTGATCGCAAACAGCCGCAGGCCCGCCCCCACGCCGGACAACACCACCGGCCACGTCTGGGACGGTGACATCCGTGAGGCCAACAACCCCCTGCCCCGCTGGTGGATGGGCCTCTACCTCATCTGCACCTTCTTCGCCATCGGCTACCTGATCTACTACCCTGGCATGGGTGATTTCAAGGGCGCCGGCGGCTGGACCTCGATCGGCCAGTACCACAAAGAGCGCGCCCAGGTGGAAGCCACGCTCGGCCCCATCTACGCCAAGTTCGCCGGCCAGACGCCCGATCAGCTCAAGACCAACCCCGACGCGCTCGCCATCGGCCAGCGTCTCTTCCTGAACAACTGCGCCCAGTGCCACGGTGCAGATGCCCGGGGCAGCCGCCACTTCCCGAACCTGACCGATGGCGATTGGCTGCACGGTGGTGATGCCGAGACGATCGTCGAGACCATCACGGAAGGCCGTCACGGCATCATGCCGCCGCAGGCCGCCGCCTTCGACAGCCCGGCCGACATCGAGAACACTGCGCAGTACGTGCTGTCGCTGTCCGGCTCGGCCACCGACCCCATCAAGGCCCAGAAAGGCAAGAAAGGCTTCCAGACCTGCGCTGCCTGCCATGGTCCCGACGGCAAGGGCAACCAGGACGTGGGTGCCCCCAACCTCACCGACCGCATCTGGCTGCACGGTGGCGGTCTGAAGGGTGTCATGCACGCCATCAACAATGGCTTTGACAGCCAGATGCCGGCTCACAAGGACCTGTTCACCAAGGAACAGATCGATGTGCTGGCTGCTTACGTGATGTCGCTGTCCAACCCGAAGAAGAACTGATCCCGTGGAACCCGAAACCCGCGTCATCCAAGTCCACCGCAACCGCTCGACGACCGGCACAGGCAAAGCCAAGACAGCGGCTGCACAGGCTGCAGCCAACGAGGCTGGCAAGGAAGGGGGGCTGTTCTCCAGCTACTCGGCGCGGGTCAAGATCCAGCCCCGCTCGGTGCGTGGTCGCTACGACAATCTCCGGATTGCCGCCGTGATCATCACCCAGCTGGTCTTCTACGGGCTGCCCTGGCTGCAGTGGAACGGCCGTCAGGCCGTCCTCTTCGACCTGGACGCCCGCAAGTTCCACCTCTTCGGTACCGTGCTCTGGCCGCAGGACTTCGTCTATCTGGCGGGCCTGCTGGTCTTCTGTGCCCTCACCCTCTTCTTCGTCACCGCCGTGGCCGGGCGGGTCTGGTGCGGCTACTCCTGTCCGCAGACGGTCTACACCGAGATCTTCATGTGGATCGAGGCCAAGCTGGAGGGTGACCGCGCCAAGCGTCGCAAGCTTGATGCCGCCCCGATGTCCTGGTACAAGTTCCGCGTGCGCGGTACCAAGCACCTGCTGTGGGTGCTGGTGTCGCTCTTCACCGGCTTCACCCTCATCGGCTACTTCGCCCCCATCCGCGAGCTGCCTGCCCAGATCATCGGCATGGAGCTGGGCCCGTGGCAGTGGTTCTGGTTCCTCTTCTATTCCTTTGCCCTGTGGGGCAATGCCGGCTTCCTGCGCGAGCAGGTCTGCACCTACATGTGTCCATACGCCCGTTTCCAGGGTGCGATGTTCGACAAGGACACGATGATCATCACCTACGACAAGGAACGGGGTGATCCGCGCGGCTCACGTTCCAAGAAGGCCGATCCCAGTGCCCTGGGGCTGGGCAGCTGCATCGACTGCGGCCTGTGCGTCGAGGTCTGCCCCACCGGCATCGACATCCGTGACGGCCTGCAGTACCAGTGCATCAGCTGCGCTGCCTGTGTGGACGTGTGCAACGACGTCATGGACAAGATGTCCTACCCGCGAGGTCTCATCCGCTACACCACCGAGAACGCCCTCGCCAACCACCTCGACACCAAGGCCACCGCCAAGCGGGTGCTGCGCCCGCGCGTGCTCGCCTACGCGGCCCTGCTGCTGGCACTGGCCGGCTTCCTGGTCGGCTCGCTGGCCACCCGCAACCCGCTGCGTGTCGACGTGATCCGCGACCGTGCCTCGCTGGCGCGCTTTGCCGACAACGGTGATATCGAGAACACCTATACCCTGCAGCTGATGAACGCCAGTGAGCGTCCCCTGGTGTTGGAGCTGAGCGCAAGCGGCCTGCCCGGCCTACGCATCGCCGGCCAGAACCGCATCGAGGTGCCTGCGGCCTCCAACCGTCTGGTGCCCATCGCCCTGCAGCTGCCGGCCGACACCGACCAGCGCCCCGGCTCGCATCCCATCAAGATCGAGGTCACCCCGGTGAACCCTCCGGATCAGGAGGATGGCCCCAGCGCTTCAGCACGCAACGAAGACAGCATCTTCATGGTGCCCCGCTGATCTCCGGCTTCACATAGATTCACGGTTGCACCCTGCACTGTGAATCCTGCCGGAATTAACATCCCGCCAGGGCGGCCACTCCCCTATCGGCCGCCCTTCTCAACCAACGGCCCTCAAGTGCAGCGCTACCTGCCCCAAGCTACGGCCACGGCAGATCCTCGATCCATGTACCCCAGGTACGCATCGTCCCCTGCCCCACCTCGATTATCATGAGCAGAACCAAACAGCCCACCACCCTGCCCTCGCAGCCTGCCCGGCCCGTCAAGGCCTTCTCGCAGCCGCTGATGTGGCTGGTGGTCGGCATCCCCGCTGCCACCGTGGTGGCCGGCCTCGTCACCCTCTGGATTGCCATTCACGGCGCCGATACTCCGGTGGGCAGCGACTACGTGAAGCAGGGACTCAGCGTCGCACCCGACACCCGCCGTGAGGATCGTGCCCGTGAACTGGGCGTGGCCGGCACCCTGGCCATGCACACCACCCAGGGCAACATGCTGCTCGTGGAGCTCACCCTCGCCCCCAACGGAGCAGACATCAAGCCCAAGCGCCTGCGTCTTCTGCACCCCTCCGACCCGAACAACGACCTTGCCATCCACATGCTGCCTGCCGGCGATGGCCACTGGCACGCCCGGCAGCCCATCACCTGGGCCGCCGGCACCCGCTGGCACATCGCCCTAGAAGGCGAGGACTGGCGCCTGCCCATCGCCGGTCTTCAGACCCTCGAAAGCCTGCGTGCCCAGCCCTTCGACGCCAACAAGGCCACCGCCCCGGTCCTGCAGGCGCCGCGAACCCTGCCCGCCGACTTCCGGCCGAAGCAATGAACAGCGCCTGGCCCCTGGTCTCGGCCGCCCTGTTGATGGGCGCAGGTGGCAGCCTGCACTGCCTGACCATGTGTGCCGGCCTGCAGCGCATGACCCTGCGTGGCATCCCGGTCATCACCGTGAAGGGAGACACTGCCACGTCCCGGACGGCGGAAGACGCACCCCACCCTCGTGCAGCCGCCAGTGCCCCGGACGCACTCAAGGCCACGGCAGCACCCGCCATCACGCCGGACAACGGCAGCACCGCAGCCCTCACCAGCTCTTCGCTGGCGCGACGCCTTGCCCTCAAGCTGCCCGACGCCCGCTGGTGGCGCTTTCAGGCAGGTCGCTTGCTGGGCTACAGCCTCCTGGGACTGGCGGCCGGCGCCATTGGCCAGCAGGTCCTGGCCGCCGCGTACTGGCAGCCGATCTTCGAATCAGTCTGGGCCGGCCTGAACGCCCTGTTGGTCCTGCTGGGCTTGAGCCTGCTGGTGCTGGGACGCGAGCCCCTGTGGCTCAGCGCGCTGGGTAGCCGCCTGGCGGCACGCACTCCACTGGCCCCAGGCCGTCGCACCGAATGGCTGCGCGGCATGCTGTGGGCGCTGCTGCCCTGTGGGCTGCTGTACACCGCGCTGGGTACGGCCATCCTCGCCGCCACCCCGCTGGGCGCGGCCGCCGTGATGGCCGCCTTCGCGCTGGGCACTAACCTAGGCCTTTTCCTGGTGGAGGCAGGCGCGCGCAACCTGCTGGGCAACCGCGCCCCGCAGGTGGCCTATCGCCTGAATGGCATCTTGCTGATCATGCTGTCAGCGGCAGGTCTGGCCGCGGCCCTGGCCGGGCACGCCCATCCGTACTGCTGACGACGCTTACTGCGAGCTCTGCGACTCCGACCACGGCTGGTGGATGCGCATCAGCGCCATGCGCCGTGCGTTCTCGGGCGACATGTCGGTCGCCAGACCCGACTCGGGCACGCCGGAAAGCACGCGCAGCCGATCATGCGAGATGATCTGCATCTTGCGCTGCTCCACCGAGATGACGCCCTGCTCCTGCAGGCGCGACAGCGTGCGGCTGACCGTTTCCAGCTTGAGCCCCAGATAGTTGCCGATCTCCTCGCGGGTCATCCGCAGGATGAACTGGCTGGATGAAAAACCGCGCCGCATGAAGCGCCGCGACAGCTCCAGCAGGAAGGCGCCGATGCGCTCCTCGGCCCGCATGGTGCCCAGCAGCATCATCAGCCCCTGGTCACGCACGATCTCGCGCGAGATGATGCGATGCAGCCGCTGCTGCAAGGGCGGGAAGCGCCGGCCGATGGATTCCAGCTCCGAGAACGGCACCACACAGACATCCGCGTCTTCCAGCGCCACCGCGTCGCTGTGGAACGAGCCCCTGCTGATGGCGTCAAAGCCCAGCACGTCGCCCGGCATGGGAAAGCCGATAATCTGCTCGCGCCCGTCGGGCGACAGTACCCGCGACTTGAAGAAACCCGCGCGGATGGGATAGATGGCGTCGAAGGGATCGCCCGCCTTGTACAGATAGGAACCTCGTCGCACCCGACGCCGCGTCTTGACCATACCCGCGAGCTGCTCCATGTCGGCAGCACTCAGCCCCTCCACCAGACACAGGTCATGCATGCTGCATGTCATGCAGGAGGCCTGCCCGGATGCTGCCTGGGCAGGCACGATGGATTCAGCCGTAGGAACGTTCTTCAAGGGAAGGACCTCTGGTCAGGCAACGAGCATGCACGCTCCATGCAGCGTGCAGGAAGGGAAAAACAGACAGGTAACCGAAAAAATACTCTCCCGACGCGTCCAGCCCACCCATCGAGTCAGGCTGCGCGGCTATCGTCGGATGACAACATATGACAGGCAACGACACCACCCCAAGAGCCGCGCCCCACGGATTATAAGTGTCCGTTGACCAGGATCAAAACCACCAAGTCACGTTCATTCATGCTTTTTGTATGGACAGCATGCCGACACTCGAACTGATTCGCATTTTCGACCAACCGGGGCCCAGGTACACCTCCTACCCCACGGCGGATCATTTCGCCGAGGCCTTCGACGCCGAGAAACAGGCTTGGTGGCTGGACAATCGTACCTTGCGCCAGCCAGGACAGCCTGTTACCGTCTACGTCCACATCCCCTTCTGCGAATCCATCTGCCATTATTGCGCGTGCAACCGCATCGGTACCCGAGACCATGCCAGAGCCGCGGCCTATCTGCAAACCCTAAAACAGGAAATTCGCCTTTATGCGGCGCACCTGCATCGGGATGTCAGGATTTCGCAACTTCATCTGGGCGGTGGCACCCCCACCTTCTTCAGTGATGACGAGCTGGCTGAACTCCTGAACACGCTCGACGCCGAGATCGGCCTTCAGCCCCAGGCCGAATGTTCCATCGAGATCGACCCCCGCACGGTGGACAATACCCGGCTCACTAATATCCGGCGCATGGGGTTCGATCGCATCAGCCTGGGCGTGCAGGATCTCAACCCCAAGGTCCAGGTCGCCATCCACCGCATCCAGCCCGAAGAGATGCTTGTGGGCCTGATGGAACACGCCCGTACGCTCGACTTCAAGTCCATCAACATCGACCTCGTCTACGGCCTGCCCAAGCAGACACTGGAAACGCTGGTCCATACCCTGGACCGCATTGCCGCCCTGCGCCCAGGCCGCATGGCCATCTATGGCTACGCCCACCTGCCCGAGCGCTTCAAGGCCCAGCGCCTCATCCACCGCGAAGACCTGCCCGATCAGGCCATGCGCATGGCCATGGTGCAGCTGGCCATCCAGAAGCTCAACCAGGCCGGTTACCGCTACATCGGCATGGACCACTTCGCCCTACCCGACGACGATCTTGCCATCGCCCTAGAGCGTGGCACCCTGCGCCGCAACTTCATGGGCTACACCGCCATGCCCGGTGACGACCTCATCGGCCTGGGCGTCTCGGCCATCAGCGCCATCGGCCCCAGCTACTCGCAGAACCACCGGGAGCTCAAGCCCTGGCGCCAGGCCATCGAAGCCGGGCGGCTGCCCACCGCCCGCGGCATCGAGCTTCGTGGCGACGACACCCTGCAGCGTGCCGTCATCATGGAACTCATGTGCCAGGGCCAGCTCGACTTCCAGTCCATCGGCGACCGCTTCCTCATCGACCCGCAGGAATACTTCCGCCACGAACTCGAAGGCCTGCAGCGCTTCATTGAGGCCGGCCTCGTCCT